>JBKSUH010000020.1:0-21225 GCA_047233565.1 Alistipes sp. | reverse complement strand
GTCGTTGTTCTGTGCGGCGGAAAAAGCCAGCACGGCGGCGATCTCGGTGATGATGTTCTTCTTCAGGCGTTCGGTCGTGCCGAACATGCGTGATGCCGAGACGTCGACCAGGAGCATCATCGTCAGCTCGCGTTCCTCCTCGTAGATCTTGATGTGGGGTTTGCGCGAGCGCGCCGTCACGTTCCAGTCTATATCGCGCACGTCGTCGCCCGCACGGTACTCCCTGACTTCGGAAAACGACATGCCCCGTCCGCGGAAAGCCGTATGGTACTTTCCGGCGAAGATCTCGTTCGAAAGACCCCGGGTCTTGATCTCGATCTTCCGGACGCGTTTCAGAATATCGTTCTCGGTCTGCTGCATCGTTAGGGTACGATTACGTTGTTGAGGATGTCGGTGATGATCTCTTCCGAGGTGATGTTTTCGGCCTCGGCCTCGTACGTCAGGCCTATGCGGTGGCGCAGCACGTCGTGGCAGACGGCGCGTACGTCCTCGGGGATGACATAGCCGCGGCGGCGGATGAAGGCGTAGGCGCGTGCGGCCTTCGCCAGCGAGATCGACGCACGGGGCGAACCTCCGTATGCGATCAGATTCTGCAGTTTCTGCAGGTTGTATTCCGCCGGCTCGCGCGTGGCGAAGATGATGTCGATGATGTATTTCTCGATCTTCTCGTCCATGTAGACGTCCTCCACGACCTTGCGGGCCTTGATGATGTCCTCGGGCGAGATAACCTTGTTGACGGCGGGGAGTCCTCCCCGGCGAGGTTCATGCGTACGATGTCGCGCTCCTCCTGCTTCTTGGGGTAGGATATTTTGGCTTTGAGCATGAAACGGTCCACCTGCGCTTCGGGCAGCGGGTAGGTTCCCTCCTGCTCCAGCGGGTTCTGCGTGGCCAGCACCAGGAACGGCTGCGGCAGCGGGTAGGTCTGGTCGCCGATGGTCACCTGCCGCTCCTGCATGGCTTCGAGCAGTGCCGACTGCACCTTGGCCGGGGAGCGGTTGATCTCGTCCGCCAGCACGAAGTTGGCGAACACGGGGCCTTTCTTGACCACGAACTCCTCGTTCTTCTGCGAGTAGATCAGCGTACCGATCAGGTCGGCCGGCAGCAGGTCGGGGGTGAACTGGATACGCGAGAATCCGGCATCCACGGCTTTTGCCAGCGTGGTGATGGCCAGGGTCTTGGCCAGTCCGGGCACGCCTTCCAGCAGAATATGGCCGTTCGACAGCAGGCCGATCAGCAGCGTGTCTACCAGATGGCTCTGGCCGATGATGACCTTGCCCATTTCCGTACGGAGCGTATCCACGAAGACGCTTTCGCGTTCGATGCGCTCGTTGAGTTCTTGATGTTGATGACTTCGCTCATTGTTTTATATTGTTGAATTTCATTCCTCTTTTCCGCGTCCGGCATGTTTGGTCCGGCATGTTTGGTCCGGCATGTTTGGTCCGGCATACTTTGTCCGGCAAATCCGGCCCCGCATGCTCTGCCGACAAATCCGGTTCCGCATATTCGGCCTGCATGCTCAGCCCGAAAACTCCGGCTCTGCACATTCTGCCGACAAACTCGGTTCCGCACACTCTGCCCGACAAATCCGGCCCCGCACATTCTGCCCGCAGCCTTTGCGCCTGCACGGCGAAAACCTCGCTGTATTGCCGTCGGATTTAGTTTTTAACGTTTGCAATGCAAAGATATTATTTTCTTTGAAAACTTATTCAATTCTTATTAACTTTGCAGCCATGGAACACAGAGAATCTCCGATACTGCAAGGCCTGAACCCCGCACAGCTCGCTGCCGTGGTCAACTACGACAGCCCGTCGCTCATTATCGCCGGCGCCGGTTCGGGCAAGACGCGCGTGCTGACCGCGCGCATCGCCTATATGATCGAGCAGGGCGTGGCGCCCTTCAACATCCTGGCGCTCACCTTCACCAACAAGGCCGCCCAGCAGATGCGCGAGCGCATCGCGCAGATGATCCCCGATAACCGCAGCCGCTATATCCGCATGGGTACGTTCCACTCGGTCTTTTCGCGCATCCTGCGCGAGAACGCCGAAAAGATCGGTTTCCCCGAGTCGTTTACGATCTACGAACCTTCGGACTGCAAGAACCTGCTGAAGACCATCGTCCGCGAGCTGAACCTTCCGGACGAGAAATACAAGCCCAACCTCTTGGCTTCGCGCATATCCTATGCCAAAACTGTCTGGTGACCCCGGCGCTTACCTCGCCAATTCGGTCTACGCCGCCGAGGACCGTCAGGCGCAGATTCCCGAATTCGGCAACATCTACAATATCTACTGCCAGCGCTGCAAGCGCAACGGCGCGATGGACTTCGACGACCTGCTCTTGCAGACCAACATCCTGCTGCGCGACGCCCCGGACGTGCTGGCGCGCTACCAGGAGCTGTTCAAATACATCCTGGTGGACGAGTACCAGGACACCAACTACGCCCAGTACGTCATCATCCGCCGCCTGTCGCAGCTCCACTCCCGGGTCTGCGTCGTGGGCGACGACGCACAGTCGATCTACTCGTTCCGCGGTGCCAAGATCGAGAACATTCTCTCCTTCCAGAAGGATTTTCCCGCGGCCAGGGTCTTCAAGCTCGAGCAGAACTACCGCTCGACCCGCACGATCGTCGATGCGGCCAATTCGGTCATCGTCCGCAACTCCAAGCGCATGGAGAAGCACTGTTTCTCGGCCGGCGACGTGGGTGAGCCGATCCGCATCCTCAAGGCCTATACCGACCGCGAGGAGGCCGAAATGGTGGTCTCCGACCTGCGCGACAAAGTCCGCTCGGCGGGCGACGACTGGTCGGAAGCGGTGATCCTCTACCGCACCAACAACCAGTCGGCCGTGCTGGAGGACAACCTCCGCCGCCGCGGCATTCCCTACCGCATCTACAAGGGCAGTTCGTTCTACGACCACAAGGAGGTCAAGGACATGCTGGCCTATATCCGGCTGGTGATCAACCCGCGCGACGACGAGGCGTTCAAACGCATCGTCAACTACCCGACGCGCGGCATCGGCGACACGACCGTGCAGCGCATCGCGCAGCTGGCCGCTGAGCGGGGCGTCTCGATGTGGGAGGCGGTCGACGCGCTGGTCGCCGAACCGGCCGCCGACCCCGTGCAGAAGACCATCGCCCGCAAGGTGTCGGATTTCGTCGCCATGATCCGCGGCCTGTCTCTGGCCCGCAACGAAAGAGCCTTTACGACTTCGGTCTGGAGATCGCCACCCGTTCGGGCATCATCGCGCCTACCGCACCGAGAATACCCCTGAGGCGACCTCGGCGCTGGACAATATCGAGGAGCTGCTCAACTCGATGCAGCTCTTCAAGGAGCAGCGCGACGCCGAGATCCGAGCGGCGAACGGCAGGAGGACGAGGAGGCGACCATCGACGAGTGGCTGCAGAACGTCATGCTGATGACCGACATGGACAAGGACGATCCTGAGGACCGCAACAAGGTGACGCTCATGACCGTCCATTCGGCCAAGGGGCTTGAATACAAATACGTCTATATCGTCGGGCTGGAGGAAAACCTCTTCCCCTCGCAGCGGGCCGCCGAGTCGCCCGACGGCATGGAGGAGGAGCGGCGCCTGTTCTACGTGGCGCTTACCCGTGCCAAGGTCGAGGCGACGATCTCCTACGCCGAGATGCGTTTCAAGTGGGGCAACATGGAGTTCTCGCGCCCGAGTTGCTTCCTGCGCGAGATCGACCCGAAATATGTCAGGGCCGACTTCGGTACCGGCACCGACGACGACCGCCCGCACCGCTCGCCCGACGGATCCGCACCTTCGGCCATCGACGAACTGCGCCGCCGCTTCGACTACCGCTTCCAGCAGAAACGGCAGGCCGACCGTGCGGGCGGCAATAACGGCGGCCAGCAGGGCGGCTTCGGCGGCCGGGCAGCGGCGGCAGTTTCGGCGGGCGTTCCGCCGACGGCAGTCCGGTCCCGCCCGGCGCTTCGCGCTCCGCGGCTCCGCAGGGCGCGCGCCCTGCGGGCAGACCCGATCCGGCCTCGTCCAGACGCCCGCGCCCTCGACCGACGGCATGCGCCGCGTGGCGTGCGGCAGGCGGTCGACGGCGGCGTGCCCGTAGGCCGTCGTGCCGTCAGCGGCGACTACACCGTGGGCCAGCGCGTCGAGCATCCCAAATTCGGCGTCGGCATCGTCCAGCGCATCGAGACCCTCGCCACCGACCACAAACTGGTCGTGGCCTTCGACAGCGTGGGCGAGAAAACCCTGCTGGCCAAATTCGCAAGCTGACCAAACTGTAGAGATGATGGAACTTCCCCCTCATTTCAGTCTGCATGACCACCTATAACCACGCGCCCTACCTGCGTCAGGCCATCGAGAGCGTGCTGGCGCAGCAGACCTCGTTCGGGGTCGAGCTGGTGCTGGGCGACGATTGCAGTACGGACTCCACGGCCGCTATTTGCCGCGAATACGCGGCGAAATACCCCGGCCGCGTGCGTTTCGTCACGGGCCAGCGCAACGTGGGCTGGCGTGCCAACTACCGCCGCACGTTCGAGGCCTGCCGCGGGAAATACGTGGCCTACTGCGACGGCGACGACTGGTGGAGCGACCCCCGCAAGTTGCAGATGCAGGCCGACCTGCTGGAGTCCGACCCCTCGTGCGGGATGTGCTATACGCGCGCCAGCAACTATTACCAGAACACCGGCCTCACCGAACCCGATCACGAGGAGCACTTTACCGACTTCGACCACCTGCTTTGCCGGCTCACCATCGCCAACTGCGCCACGCTGGCGCGCCGCGACCTCATCGCCCGCTACTATGCCGAGGTGCGCCCCGACGAGCACCCCGAATGGCTTACCGACGACGCCCCGATGTGGCTCTGGTTCGCGGCCTGCAGCCGTGTGCGCTACCTCCCGGCCATCACGGCGGTGCACCGCCGCCTGCCGCAGAGCGTGAGCCATAGCACGGAATATCCCCGCCGGATCGCCTTCTGCGACTCCCTGATGGACATAAGCCTGTGGTTCGATGCCCGTTACGGTGCACGCCGCAACCGGTTCCGCATCCTGCGGCGGCGCAGTTCGGTCGCGTTGTGGGTACTCTCCTGGAACGGTTCCGTCGGCGAATACCTCGCCCGGTGGCGCCGCGACGTGGCTGCCTGTCCGCGCCTGCTGTTCTGCCCCGAAGGCTGCGGGCTCCTCGTGAAGAAGATTTTGTTCCGACGTAAAAAACAACGACTATGACTACCAAAGAGCGTTACGACGGCGTTATCGCCTGGTTCTCGGAGCACATGCCCGTGGCCGAGAGCGAATTGCACTATACGGATCCCTACCAGTTGCTCGTGGCCGTGATCCTTTCGGCGCAGTGTACCGACAAGCGGGTCAACATGACTACGCCCGCCCTGTTCGAGCGCTTCCCCACGCCGTTCGAAATGGCGAAGGCCACGGCCGAGGAGATTTACCCCTACATCAAGAGCATCTCCTATCCCAACAACAAGGCCCGCAACCTCGCGGGCATGGCGCGTATGCTGTGCGAAGAGTTCGGGGGCGAGGTGCCGAGCGACCTGCAGCAGATGCAGCGCCTGCCGGGCGTGGGGCGCAAGACGGCCAACGTGCTGGGTGCCGTGCTGTGGCAGAAGGAGGTGATGCCGGTGGACACGCATGTCTTCCGTGTCTCGAACCGTATCGGGCTGACGACCAATTCGAAAACTCCGTTGCAGACCGAGCTGACGCTCGAAAAGAACATCCCTTCGCACCTGTTGCCGGTGGCTCACCACAGGCAGATCCTCCACGGACGTTACGTCTGCATGGCGCGCAGCCCCAAGTGCGGCGAATGCGGGATCGCCGCCTGGTGCCGCAAATACGCCGCCGACCATAAGGCCCCGAAGGGCTGAACCACCGACCGAAAACCCTAAAAACTTCAACGATATGACAAAAACCTCTTCCGTATTCTGTTGTTCCTGCTGCTGCCCTCGCCGGGCAGGCCAAAGACGCCGATTCGCTGCGCGTACTCTGGTCGGCAATAGCTATACCTATTACAACGACATGCCGTCCACCGTCCGGCAGATCGCCGCGACGCAGAAGGTGAAACTCTCCTGTACGCGCTTCCTCAAGGGCGGCGAGCGCCTTTCCGGCCACCTGAAAAACCAGAAGCTGCTCGACGCCATCGCCGCGGGCGGCTGGGATTACGTCATCCTCCAGGAGCAGAGTTCCGCGCCGGCCATGCCGACCCGGCAGGTCGCGCGGGAAGTCTACCCTGCGGCGCGTACGCTCGACAGCCTGGTGCACGTCGCGTCGCCCGATGCCCGTGTGATCTTCTACATGACGTGGGGGCATAAGAACGGCAACCGCTTCCCGATTCCGGAGTACCCGCCCGCCAACAGCTACGGCACCATGCAGGAACGGCTGATTACCAGCTACCTCGAAATGGCCTACGACAACGACGCGTGGTGTGCCCCCGTGGGCATGGCATGGCGCCGGGTGCGTGCCGAAAGGCCCGATTACGTGCTCTATGCGCAGGATTGTTTCCACCCCGGGCCGCTGGGCAGCTACCTGGCCGCGAACGTGATTTTCACCACGATCTACGGCAAGCCCTACCAGACCGCCTGCACGCTGGACTTCCCGGCCGAACAGGCCGAATACATCCAGCGCGTAGCCCAGCAAACGGTCCTCGAAAACCGGACGCTGCTCAATCTCGAATAATCCGGCGGCCAGATTCGACGGCCGAACCCGGATAAGACGACAACGGCGGAGTCGAATGCTCCGCCGTTGTCGTTTATAAGTCGTCCGGTCTCTTTCGCTTCGGTTTTCCGTCCTTCCGGCGGCATCCGTCCTTTTGCGCTTTTCTGTTTCCTCCGGTCCCCGCTTTCCCGGCTGCGGCTGGTTTCCCGCTTTTCTTCCGTCCGGTTTCCGGTTTCCGTTTATCGGGGTCTTCGTTCTGCCGCCTGCGCCCGGTTACCCGTTCTTCCATTCGTGTCCGGTTTTTGCGCTTTTCTGTTTCCCTCCGGTCCCCGCTTTCCCGGCTGCGGCTGGTTTCCCGCTTTTCTTCCGTCCGGTTTCCGGTTTCCGTTTATCGGGGTCTTCGTTCTGCCGCCTGCGCCCGGTTACCCGTTCTTCCATTCGTGTCCGGTTTTTGCGCTTTTCTGTTTCCCTCCGGTCCCCGCTTTCCCGGCTGCGGCCGGTTTTCCGCTTTTCTCCCGTCTCGGTTTTCCGCTCTTCCGCCTGCCCGTTTTTTCCGCTCTGTTAGCCTGTTCTCTGTTTTCCCGGCTTTTTGTTCTGCGTCCGGCGACTACCGCTCGCTCAGGAGGAGCCAGCGCATCGTCTTTTCGTCGATCAGCCCGATCAGCTCTGCGATACGCTGCGACTGGGCCGTCAGCTCGTCCACTCCGAGCGAACCCGACGAAAGCGACTCCTCCAGCGCCGCTTTTCGGCTTCCAGCGCCGGAATCTCCCGCTCCAGCGCCTCCAGCTCGCGCTTTTCGTTGTACGAGAGTTTGCGCGGCGCGCCGTCCGCCGCCTGCGTCCGCACCGCCTGCGGCTTGGGCCGGGCCTGCGCCTCCTGCGCGTGGCGTGCGGCTTCGTATTCGCGTTTCCACGCCACGTATTCCGAGTAGGTGCCCGTGAAATCCTTGATCTCGCCTCCGCCGCAGAAGACCAGCAGGTGGTCGGCCACCTTGTCTACGAAATAGCGGTCGTGCGACACTACGATCCACACCCCTTGAACGCTTGCAGGTACTCTTCCAGGATGCCCAGCGTTACGATGTCCAGGTCGTTCGTCGGCTCGTCCAGCACCAGGAAATTGGGGCTCTGCATCAGCACCGTGCAGAGGTATAACCTCCGCCGCTCGCCGCCGCTCAGGCGTGCCACGTAATTGTATTGCGTTTCCGGTGTGAAGAGGAAATGCTGCAGCAGCTGCGAGGCGCTCATCCGCCGCCCGTCGCCCAGTTCGACCTGTTCGGCGATCGCCGTCACCACGTCGATCACCCTCATCGAGTCGTCGAACTCTAGCCCCTGCTGGCTGTAATAGCCGAAGCGAACGGTTTCGCCTATGTCGATCACACCGCTGTCGGGTCGTTCGATGCCCGTCAGCAATTTGAGAAACGTCGATTTCCCGCAGCCGTTGTCGCCCACGATCCCCAGCTTCTCGTAGCGGGTGAAGTTGTAGTTGAACTTGTCGAGGATCACCACGTCGCCGAAGCGCTTGCTCACGTCGCGGGCCTCGAATATCTTGGTGCCGATCCGCGACGCCCCGACGTCGAGCCGCACCTCGCCGCTGCGGCGCGTCGTTTTGAGCCGCGATTCGAGATCGCGGAACGCGTCGATGCGCGACCGCGCCTTGGTCGCCCGCGCCTGCGGCTGGCGGCGCATCCACTCCAGTTCGCGGCGGTAGAGGTTCATGTCGCTCGCCCGCTGTGCCGCGTCGGCCGTTTCGCGCTCCTGTTTCTTTTCCAGGTAATAGGAGTAGTTGCCCGCATAGTGGTAGATCCGGCGGTTTTCCATTTCGAGGATGTCGCTGCACACGCTGTCGAGGAAATACCGGTCGTGGGTCACCATCAGCAGTGCGGCGCTGCTCGCCGCGAGGTACTCTTCGAGCCACTCGGTCATGTCGGTGTCGAGGTGGTTGGTCGGCTCGTCGAGGATCAGCAGGTCGGATTCGCTGATCAGCACGTTGGCCAGCGCCACGCGCTTGAGCTGCCCGCCCGAGAGGGTTTCCACTTTTTGCCCGAAGTCGCGGATCTTGAGCCGCGAAAGGATCCGCTTGGCCCGCTGTTCGTAATCCCACGCTTCGAGCGCGTCCATGCGGGCCATCGCCTCCTGCAATCCTTCGCCCGACGGCTCTTCGATCGCCCGTTCGTATTCGGCGATGGCCTTCAGCGCCGGATTCTCCGAGAGGAAGCAGGCTTCCAGCACGGTCATCTCCGCCGGATAGACCGGACTCTGTTCGAGGTAGGCGATCCTCAGATCGCGGCGGGGTACGACGCTGCCGCTGTCGTGATCCTCACGCCCCGCTATGATGTTCAGGAGCGTGGTTTTCCCGGTGCCGTTCTTGGCGACGAGGGCCACGCGCCGCCCGTCCTCGATCGCAAACGATATATTTTCGAAGAGTACCAGATCGCCGAACGATTTGGTCAGGTTCTCCACCTGAAGACAACAAGCCATAATGCGTTTTTTGTGTATGCAAAGCTACGCAAAAATACCGAACCGACAACCGCCGCCCCGAAACCGGATCGCCGGCCGCCGGCTTTCCGGAGTATGGAAACGTGCTATTTCGGTACGTTCCCGCGGTCGCGGTTGCATATCTCTTCTTTTTGTATCTTTGCAAAGATCATTTAGCGAAACAGAGCCGAAATGGAGTTATCGAAAGAGCGTCTCGAACGCCTGCGGGAACTGCTTGCCCCCGCCCATCAGCAGATCGTGATCGTGTCGCACACCAATCCCGACGGCGACGCCGTGGGATCGTCGCTGGCATGGGCCGAGGTGCTGCGGGGAATGGGACACGAGGTAACGTGCATCGTCCCGAACAAATACCCCTATTTTCTCGACTGGATGCCGGGTATCGGCCAGGTCGTGGTCTTCAAGAACGACACCGCGGGCGATGCCGTGCGCGCCATCGCCGAGGCCGACCTGCTCTTCTGCCTCGACTTCAACGCCGTGTCGCGGCTCGAAATCCTGAGCGATACGATCGAGGCCAACACCACGGCGCGCCGCGTGCTGATCGACCACCACCTTTCGCCCGACGGGCATTTCGACCTCTCGTTCTCGTATCCCGATTCGTCGAGCACCTGTTTCCTCGTATACAGTATCATCGAAGCGCTGTTCGGCACCGATGCCATTACGCGGCAGATGGCCGAGGCGCTCTACGTGGGCATCATGACCGACACGGGCAACTTCGCCTACTCGTTCCTCACGCCGGAGCTGTTCCGCGCCGTGGCGGTGCTGGTCGAGAAGGGCATCAGCATCCCCGAGATACACAACAACGTCTATAACGCCTATACCGAAGGCCGCGCACGATTGTTCGGCTATGTCATCAACCGCAAGATGGAGATCATCCAGGACGGGACGGTGGCCTATATGTCGCTGATGGAGAACGAAATGCGCCGTTTCCAGTTCCAGCAGGGCGACAGCGAGGGTTTCGTGAACTACGCGCTGACGATCAAGAAGATGAAGATGTCGGCCATGTTCCTGGCCCACCGCAAGTTCATCCGCGTGAGTTTACGTTCGCGCGGAGATGTCGACGTCAACCTCTTCGCCCGCAAGTACTTCAACGGCGGCGGCCACAAGAATGCCGCGGGAGGTAAATCGTTCGTTTCGATGCAGGAGACTATCGCACACTATATCAAGTCTGTAAGCGAATTCGCCGACGAGGCATCTCGGCTGATCCGCCGGAGCGGCCATGCTGCGGCGGTTTCCGGCAGTTCTCGCGGCCGGATTTCCGGTTGTCAATGGTTCCGGCAGATCGGTTTCGGCTGTCAATCGTCTTGCGGCGACTTTGCCCGTCCGGTTTCCGGTGGTCTGCCGCCTTGTGGCGGTTTCCGGCGGTCAATCGTTTTGCTGCGGTTTCGCCGCTCGATTCCGCCGCCCGGTTTCGGCTGTCAACTGTCTTGCGGCGGTTTCTGCACCGATTTTGGCTGCCGATCGCCTTTGTAGCGACTTTGCCCGTCCGGTTTCGGTGGTCTGCCGCCTTGTGGCGGTTTCCGCGTCAATCGTTTTGCTGTGTTTCCGCCCTGATTCCGCCGCCGGTTTCCGGCTGTCAACGTCTTGCGGCGGTTTCTGCCCGATTTTGGCTGTCGATCGCCTTTGCGGCGATTTCCGCCGCCCGATTTTGGCTGCATGGCTTCCGGCTGCCGTATCGCTTCTGCCGGGCAGCAGCGACCCTGCGGTTCCGGTGCGCTCGCGGCAGCCGCCCTGCGGTTCCCGGTTTCGGGCCGTCGTGCACCCAATTCCGGCCGTGAATTCCGCCGGTTGCCGCAAAAGATGCTGTCTCATTAATTTGGAACGTTATGGACGATTTCCGACTCAAAGTCTTCATTACGCGGCCCGGACGCTCAGCTTCACCCGGACGGCCGAACGGCTTTCACCGCAGCCCGCCGTCAGCAAGCAGTCGCGAGCTCGAATCCCATATAAGGTACAGCTCTTCGTGCGCCGCGGCAGCCGCCTGGAGCTGACCCCGGCCGGTGAAACCCTGCTGACCTGCGCCGAACGGCTGGCCGGCGACTACCGCCGCATGGAGTATGAGATGAGCCTCTGCGCGAGTGCGGTCGAGGGCGAACTGCGCCTCGGTGCCAGCACGACCATCGCCCAATACCTCCTGCCGCCGATCCTCGCCCGCTTCACCACGCGTTTCCCAGGCGTGCGGGTCTCGATGATGTCGGGTAACAGCGACCAGGTCGAACAGGCACTGTGCGGGCGCAGCATCGACCTGGGGATGGTCGAGAGCCTCAGCCGCCGGCAGGGGTTGCACTATACGCTCTTCGCGCCCGACGAACTGGTGTTGGTCGCACGTACGGGCGGCCCCTATGCGCGGACGGATGCCGTGACGCCCGACCGTTTACGGCAGATTCCCCTCGTGCTGCGCGAGGGCGGGTCGGGGACGCTCGAAGTCATCAAGACGGCACTCGGCAAGGCCGGGATCCGCATCCCGGAGCTGAACGTGGTGATGCGCCTCGGCTCGACCGAGGGGATCAAGGCATTCGTGCGCAACAGCGACGCCATGGCCATCCTGTCGGTGATTTCGGTCGTGGACGAGCTGCGCAGCGGTACGCTGCGAATCGTCGATGTCGACTCCCTGGCGCTCACGCGCGACTTCGTGTTCGTGCATCCCGAGGCCGAACCTGCCCGGCTTGTCCGGCAGTTCGTCGATTTCGCCCGGGCCGACCGCTGACCCGGCGGGCTTTTGGCGCGCCTGACGAGCGTATTTGCCATGATTCCTTCGCCGTTTCTGCTGTCATTTCTGCCGCGTTTCCGCAGCCGCTGTTTCTGCCGCTGTTTCTGCCGCCGTTCCCGCCGTGCTCGCGTTGCGGTTCGGCTTCGCTTCCTCCTTCTTTGTGCCGCCGCTTTCGGGGACGATCTGTCCTTGTTTTCAGTATAACTTTTGTTATGGCATATACGATTTCTTGTTCCATATCCCGCCAAAAGATGCGATCTTTGTCGGCGAAACAAAGGAAAAGTTATAACGGCTTCTTAAAAAAACACGAAGGATATGTTGAAAAAAGGTAATAGGGCGAATACCCTGCACGGGATTCTGCTGATCGTCCTGTTCTCGTTCGCGGCATTCTACATCGCCGGGTTCCCCCTCGTAAAGAAACTTTCGTTCAGCCCGCTGATCGTCGGCATCGTGCTGGGCATGCTCTATGCCAACAGCCTGCGCAACAAACTGCCCGAAACGTGGGTGCCCGGCATCAGGTTCTGTACCAAGCAGGTGCTGCGCTGGGGCATTATCCTCTACGGGTTCCGCCAGACGCTCTCCGAGGTGGCCGCCGTGGGTATTCCGGCCGTCGCGGTCGACCTGGTCGTCGTGACGGTCACGATCCTGGGCGGCGTCCTGCTGGGACGCCTGCTGAAGATCGACCGCGACACGGCGCTGATGACCTCGACGGGCAGTGCCATCTGCGGCGCGGCGGCCGTGCTGGGCGCCGAACCGGTCGTGAAGTGCGAGGGTTACAAGACCGCCATCGCCGTCTCCACGGTCGTGATTTTCGGAACCCTCTCGATGTTCCTCTATCCGCTGATGTTCCGGATGGGGCTGCTCGATGGACTTACGGACACGGGCGTGGCCGTCTACACGGGCAGCACGCTGCACGAGGTGGCCCATGTGGCGGGGGCGGGCAACGCAATGGATCCGACCGATACGCTGGGAATCGCTGGGACGGCCACCATTACCAAGATGATCCGCGTGATGATGCTTGCGCCCGTGCTGGTTATCCTGGGGTTCGTGCTGGCGGGCCGCCGGAAAACCGCCGGAGGGCACAAGGAGAAGAGCAAAATTACCATTCCGTGGTTCGCCTTCGGCTTCATCGCGGTCATCGGCCTCAATTCGCTGCTGCAATACCTGACCGGGGCGGAGAGTGTCCGCGACATTCCGTTGAACGGCGCCATCGAATATGTCGATACGTTCATGCTGACGATGGCCATGACGGCGCTGGGTACGGAAACGAGCATCGACAAGTTCAAACATGCCGGGGCGAAGCCCTTCGTGCTGGCGGGACTGCTGTATGTCTGGCTGGTCGTGGGCGGTTATTTCGTCACCAAATACCTGGTCGGAATCTTGTAAACAGAGCTGCCCGGAGTCTCCGCTTTACGGTAATTTCGGCAGCGTGGGGCTTCGTGCCCGAATAGCCGAGCACCGTCTCCCGTACGAAGTCCGCGAAGCCGCGGGCTTCGTCGTATGTAAGGGGGCCGGGATAGCTCATCAGGATCAGCTGATGGGGCGTGAAGGGTTTGCGGAACGAAGGGTGGATGTACTCGTAGGGGTTGGCGACGAAGCCCAGCCGTTCGTAGAAATGACGGCGGCGGATCGAGATGTCGTCCACCGGCGGGTCGATCTCCAGAATGACGCGGCCGACCTTCCGGCAGAAGGCCGTGAGCGCCTGCGAACCCATGTTCCGACCGCGCAGGGCGGGCGAAACGGCGAGATGCTCGACGTAGCGGTACGCTCCGGCGTTCCAGTGGAACAGAATGCCGATGAACTCTTCGCCGCGCCAGATGCCGTCGGCTTCGAAGCGCGGATCGCCGAACGCCCGGTCGTACCCTTGCGCGTTCCAGCGTTCGCAGCGGGGAATGACTGTTCGTAAAGGTCCCACGCTTCGGCCCAGCCTTTGTCCGAACGGGATTCGAAAGGTATGAATTGCAGCTCCTGTGTCATTGTCGTCGTAATTTTGCGCAAGATAGTGTAAATTCCGCGCATTGCCAACTCCTGCGGCTCTCCTGCGGCTCTCCTGCGGCTCTCTGCGGCTTTCCGCGGCTCTCTGCGGGCGTTCCGGACGGCCGGGACGACGAAAAGGGACGCCCGGTCCGGACATCCTTCCGGCGCCTTCCGGCGCGAACTTTATTTCCTTTATTCTTCTGTTTTCCCTCCGGTAATATCCTCGGGGATGCCGTCGCAGCGTTCGTAGACCGAAATGTCCGAGCGGTCGTCCTTGGCTGTCCATATCATTTGTGTCTTCGAAAAGTCGGTCACGATGTAGCGGTGCTGCCAGTCGCCGGCACTGTAATCGTAGTTGCCGTAGATGATGGCGCCCAGTTCCTCGTCGGTTTCGATGGCGAAGCGTCCCGTGAGCTTGCGGGCGCCGAAGCTGTCTAAGTTCTGGTACATGACGTACTTCTGGTCTTTGCGGATGAACTCGATGTATACGTAGCTGCCCTGGGCGAGGGGCGCGCCGTTCCATTGGGCGAGCTGCCACGTGCCGGCGAGGTTGTTGGTCACCTCCAGCGGAGTTACGTACATATCGTCGTCGCAGGCGCCGAGCAGCGCGAGGGCCGACAAAAGGGCCGCAAATCTCAAAATCTTTTCATATGACTTGTTTTTATCCTGTTTCTTATTCTGTTTCCCCGAACTCGATCCACAACATGCGCTGACTCGGCGGCACGTCCGGTCCCGACCGGCAGGGAGTCCGCCGGAGCGGCTGCGGGGCTTTGGCCGGGTCGAAGCGGACGACCAGATCGCCTTTGCGCCGGGTGCCAGCGTCGCCGGTTCGCAGGCGAAGCTCAGGCCGGTCGCCGCGAACCCCTCGTCGCAGAGCGGGGTCAGCGGTTTGTCGCCCGCGTTCAGGCACTCGATACGCTCGCTCTGCACCTTGTCGGTGCGGCCGAAGCGGACGGTCCGCTGCTTGAGCGCAGCGCGCCATCGCATGGGGATAGTCGTCGTCCGTGCGCACCGAGGCCGTGACTGCGCCCCGGAGGCTGAGGATCGCCGTTGGCTCCTTGTCCGAGAGCTGGGTGTAGACGAAAATCCGCCGGTCGAAACCCCGGATGTCCCGGGGCGGTAGGTCACCGTCACGGCGCCTTCGCCGCCCGGTGCGACGGGCTTTGTCCCAGCTCGCCGCGGCGCAGCCCAGGTGGTCTGCACGCGGGTGACGACCAGCGGCTTGCCGCCCGTATTCCGCCACCGGAAGGTGTAGACCGGCGGAACGTCGTCCTCGCCGATATGCCCGGCGTCGATCAGCGTGCGTTCGAAACGCATCGCTTCGGCTCCTCCCGCGGCCGTGGCCGGATGGGCCAGACTGTCGAGTTTGGCGCGCGGGACGATGCGGATCTGGGCGCGGAGCGGCGCGGCGGCGAGGCCGCCCATAACGCTCCGCAGCAGAGAAGCATGCGTGTTATCGTCGCTGTGTTGCGCATCGTTGCGGGTTTAGAGCCAGCCGTTGCCGTTCGCGACCTTGCGCACCGTGATGTTGAAGGTGTGCGTCTCGTTGCCGCTCGACGTGATGCTGGCCTTGGTCGTGCCGCTCTTGAGTCCCTTGACCGTCAGTTTCCTGCCCTCGATGGAGGCCGTTGCGACCGTCGTGTCGGAGATCGAGACCGTATAGGTCATCGTCTCGCCGCCGAGGAAATAGTTGGCCGGGATGGCCGTCACTTCGCCGCCGAGGTTGATGTAGAGGTTGGGAACGACACCTGCGTGCCGTTGCCGGCAACGGCGTTGAGCAGTTTGGCGGCGTTCACCTGACCGACGCCCATCTGTCCGCGGTAGTTGGATTTGTTGAGCTGCATGGGCTGGTTCAGGCCGACGTCGGCGACGTAGCGGTAGTAGTTTTTCAGGCCGGTCATGTAGGAGTCGATCGGCGTGGTGGTTTGGTAGAGCAGTGCCTTGAACTCGTCGGCCGTGAAGTGGCGGCGGAGCTGTGCGGCGTACGAGAGCCCGAGCGCGGCGACGCCCGAAACGTGGGGGCAGGCCATCGAGGTGCCTTCCATGTAACCGTAGCCCGTTTCGCTGATGTCGTAGGGCAGCGTGGAGAGCACGCAGCCGATCTCGCCGCGTTTGTGGTTGTCGTCGAAGTACTCGTAGTAGTAGTCCTGGTCGCCGCCCGGAGCCGCTATCGTGGTGCCCGGACCGTAATTGGTGTAGACGGCGGGGTGTAGTCGGCGGCCGTTGCGGAGACGGAGATGCAGAAGTCGGCGGCGCCGGGGAATCCGGCCATGGGGGCGGTTTCGTTGCCGCCGGCGAAGATCGCCAGACCGCCCTCGATCGGACCGTTGGGCGAGCCTGCGTTATGTATGAAGTACTCCAGCGCCTCCTTTTCGAGCGGCATGCTTTTCTCCCACTCCTCTTCGTCCTTGAAGCCCGGCGTCCCCCATTCGTAGCTGTTGGCGCTGCCCGAGACATAGCCCCAGCTGCACTGCAGGATGACGGCGCCGTTGTCGGCCGCGTATTTGATGGCCCGGACGGTCGCCAGCGAGTTGCTGACCGTGTTGCCCGAGAATATCTGGCAGCTCATGATCTTCACGCCCGGGATGTCGCCGTTGCCGCCGGCGATCGAGCTGATGCCGATGCCGTTGTTGTTCTGCGCGGCGATTACGCCCGCTACGTGCGTGCCGTGCCCCGTGTCGTTGATGTCATCCCATGAGATGACGCCCGTCTCGAATACGAAATTGTAGCCGTAGACGTCGCCTTTGTAGCCGTTGCCGTCGTTGTCCTGCTTCGAGCGGTAAACCTCGCCTTCGTTGACCCACATGCTGTTCTTCAGGTCGGGGTGTTCGACCATGACGCCTTCGTCGAGCACGGCGACGATGATCGACTTGTCGCCCGTCGAGGATTTCCACGCCTCTTCGCACTGCACGTCGGCATCGACGATCGACTTGTCGCCGAACAGGTTGCCTCGGTTGATCAGGTGCCACTGCATCGGCAGCAGCTCGTCGTTGAAGGGATAGCCCGTATCCCCGGCGGCACGGGTCGCACGCTGCATGGCGGCGAGGGCCTCGCGGGTGAGGGGCATCGCCTTCTTGCCGGCGTTGTAGGCACGGCGGATCGTGCGGTTGAAGCTGACGTGCTGGACTTCGCCCAGGGCCGAAAGTTTCTCGGCGACCTCCTCGGCGGAGTAGTCGTCGCCGAAGCGTACGACGTACCACAGGTGCAGCTCCGATTCGCGGGTGCGCTCCTCGTTGCGGCCGTCTACGGGGAAGACGCGCTCGATCTGGTAGCCGCCCACGATGTCGAGTACCTCGTCGACCGAAAGGATGCCCGAGCGGGTGGCGGGGCCGCCGCTGCGGGTCGCTGCGGCCGCCTTGTCGAGTATCTCGCTCACGTAAGGCGAATTTCACCAGCACCTCCCCGATTGGTATTCGGCCGGGACGTCGCCGGGCCCGGCCGGGCGTCGGGAGCTCCTCGTTGGTGCAGGCGGTAAATGCCAGGAATGCAATGGCAAAAATGCCGTATAAATAGTTTTTCATCGTCTTGATTATTTGGTCGTATCCTCGTCTTCCTCTTCTGCGCCGGGGTCTTTCTTGTACCCCTCGTAGAATTCGTAGTAATAGTTCAGGTTGGCGGGTTCGTTGCCGAATCCGGCCGATGCGCCCGTCGCATCCTTGCCTTCCTGCGTGAACACGAGCTGGAAGGGTGACCACCAGTCGAGGGCGGGGTGGTAAAGCAGCCAGTCGGGCAGTTCGCCGGTCAGGCGGTTGAGGTTGATGGCGAAGCGCTTGGTGTGCGGCATCACCTTCGGGGTGCCGATCAGCGCGCGGGGCAGCGTGTCGGCGTCAATGATGTCCTGTTCGGTGTATTTTTCCCAGTCGTCCATCTTGGGCAGCGGTCCCTGCAGGTAGTTGACCGAAAGCACCAGCGTGTCGAGGTCCCATTCGATCAGGCGGCGCGGGAATCCTGTTCTTCGACAAGGCCGCCGTAGTTGGTTTCGATGGTGTTGCTCAGGTCGTAGATGTTCCTGCGCGAGTTGGCGCCCATGAGCAACGTCCGCAGTTTCGGGAAGTTGGTCGGGTTGATCTCGTCGGGAATTTTCTGGAAGTTGTTGCTGCTCAGGTCGAGGAACTCGAGGTTCTTGAGCGCCGTGAAGTTCTTGTCCAGCGAAACCAGCCCGTAGGCGGCGATGGTGAGGCGTTTGAGCTGCGTGAGTTTGGTGATGTACTCGCCGGTGGTGAGGTCTTTCAGGAAGGCGTTGACGTTGCTGTAGAAGTTCAGCTCGTCGGCGGCCGTCAGGTACTGCACTTCGAAAGGCAGCTCTTCCTTGGTGTCGAACATGAAGAACCGGGCGTATTTCACGCGGCCGTTCTTCTCGGGCGTGTAACCCGCCATGCCCTCCTCCCAAAGGGTGACGTCGTCCCAGTTGTCCATGCGTTCGCCGTTCTCCCACGAACTGTTGGTTCCGAGCGTGCGTGCGATGGCCAGCAGGGCGATCGAGTCGCCGCTGCGGGTGTTCTCCTCGATGGGTTCGGCGGCGCCCTGCGTGACGAGCAGGTTGTCCTGGCGGGCGAGTTCCACCTCCTTTTGGAGGTGAAGGTGACGTCGGCGATGCGGGGGTTGGGCTGCGAATTGATGTTCCAGTTGAAGCGCACGGTCACTTCGCGCGGGCGGATGCCGCGGTCGAATTCGACCGCCGGCTTCTCGAACTTGAGCCAGTTTTCGGCCGATTCGGGAACCTTGACGTAGAAATCCACGTTGGTCTTTATCTTGACGTCGAAGTGGCGCATGCCGTACGCCGCGTAGTTGGCGACGGTGACCTCCTTGTCGTCGATGCCGATGAGGTAGTCGAAGCCTTTCTGCGAGACGGCGATCTCCTTTGACCCAAGTGTTCTGCTCCATGATGCGGATTACGCCGCGGCGGGGCTGGTCGGTCAGGGCCGAGTCGATGAGTACGCGGCATTCGGTCGTGCCGCGGCCGTTGGCGGGCGAGACGGTGATCCACGGTTCGTCGGTGGTGGCGACCCACTCTTTCTCCGCCGACACCCTGACGGTGTGGGTTCCTCCGTGGCGGGGGCTTCGATGGCGTCGCTGTCGGTGCCGAATCCGACGGTCTTGGCGGCGTCGGAGCAGCCGCACAATGCGATCGAGCAGAGGATAACCGGTATGTAATTCGTTATTTTCATTGTCATTTCTCCTTAGTGGTTATTCGAGCATTTTATCGCAGTTCAGGATATTCTGGGTCTTGTCGTAAATCAGGTTGTAGGCGCCCTGCTGCCAGTAGTAGCAGATCGCCGAGGCATCGAACGTGATGTTGGGGTTATCGCTGATGTCGAGGTGGTAGATCAGGTGGGAGATCGTGTCGTCGATCTTACGCAGGTCGTTCGAGCCGATGTAGAATCCGCGCAGGCCGGTGTGCTGGTAGAGTCCCGTGGGCCATTCGCGCAGGCAGCGGTTGCCCTGAGCGTCGCGCTGGCCGCGGATGGCGTAGACCGTCAGGCCCGCGCAGTTGAGCGGCGACCACGGGAACTTGTCGAAGGCGTTGTACGAGACGTCCAGCCCGTAAAGGTAGGGCAGCTGCTCGGCCGTGAAATCCTTGGACAGGGCCTTCAGTTTGTTGTAGGTCAGGTCGAGCGATATGAGCGCCGTCGAGTTCTTGCCGCCAAAGCTGCCCTCGGGGATTTCGTCGATGCTGCAACCGCGCAGGATGATGTAGGAAACCAGCGAATTGGTCGTGCCGAGGCATTTGGGGAACTTCGTCAGCCCGGGGTTGGCCGCCAGCGAGAAGGTCTCCACCCGCAGGCCCTTGTATTTGCCCTCCTCTTCGCCTTCGAAGCCGTCGATCTCGTTGTAGGAGAAATCCACCGATTTCATGACGTATTTGGACTTGGCCGAGAAGATGTTGGGAACCTTCTTGAGCTTGTTGTAGGTCACCGAGAAGGTCTCCGTGTCGTCCGTGCCGCAGAAGATGCCGTCGCTGTTGGCCGGGAGCGAAGTGATGTTGTTGTGGTCGAGGTAGAGCTGTTCGGGTGCGACCTCCTTGCCCAGCGGATGGAGCGTTTCGATCTGGTTCCGGGACAGGTCGAGCAGGCCGATCTTCTTCAGGTTGCTGAACGACTCGGGGATCTCCCTGAGTTTGTTGTTGGTCGCATAGAGGATCTGGAGCTTCTCCTTCGATGGGCCGTTGGCGATGGCGTCGAGCCCCTTGTATAGCTCTTCGGCCGACCATTGGGCGTTGTTGGAGATGTTGAGCGAGATCATCTCCGGGAGCTTGGCGAGCACCATCGGGAAGCGGGTCATCTTCGGGCAGTTGTAGATCTCCAGGTCGGTCAGCGACTTGAGATTGGCCACTTCGGCGGGGATCTCTTCCAGCTCGCCGTTGGCGATGTTGAGGTACTCGAGCTTTTCGAGTTTGCCGATGGCCGGGTCAATCGACTTGAGGCCGTTGGTGAGCTTGCCGTGTACGACGTCGTAGGGACGGATATTGTTCTGGAGGCCGGTCTTGCGGTCGATGATCTGATCCTCGGTGAAATTCTTGTAAAGCGACGTGGCCGGGATCGAGATGCCGTGTTCGGCCAGGGCCCGGGCGATCGGCTCGGACGTCTGGGTCGGGATATGGATCAGCGAGAGGAACTCCTTGTGGCGCTCCATGCGGGTACGGTTGCGCTCGGAGAGGCTCTTGTCGTGTGCCAGCGAGGGGTCGTATTCGAGCAGGTTGCCGTCGTTGTGCGTGCCCAGATACAACTCGACGAGCTCCGAGAGCTGGCCGATGGCTGCCGGCACGTGCCCGCGGAAGCCGAACTCGCCGATCGAGATCTTCGCCACGCGGCCGTTGGAGTGCACCTCCACGCCCGGCTGGACGCCCCACAGGTCGGGATCCTTGTTGAAATCCCAGTTGACGCCGGTGGGATAGTTTTCACCCCTGTAAGACCAGTGCTCCCCGTCGAGCGCCTTCCAGATTTCGTAAAGCGCGTAGTAGTCGCGGATATACTCGTCGGCCTCGTAGAGCGTGACGCCGACTTTGGCCTCGGTGGTCTTGTTGTCCTCGATGGTGAAATCCAGGTTCTTGGGACGCTTGTTGGTCTCCAGCAGGACTTTGTTCTTGTCGTAGGCCTGGTATTTCTCCAGGCTGTAATCGCCCGCCTTGAGCGAGAGCAGCGTGTCGCATTCGAGCGAGGAGGTCTGGTAGCCGTCCTCGATGTCCTCGGGAGCCCCGTCCTCGCGGTCGTCCCTGAAGTGGATCGAGAACTTCGCGGGGAGTTTTTCGAACGTGGTGAGCTCGTTGGTCGTCTTGTGCCTTACGGTCAGGTCGAGGAACGCGATCTCGTCGAAGGTGTACTGCCGTTCGGCGGCGCGCGTCACCACGGGCGTCTCGGTGAAGTCCGACAAGTCCTTGGAGATCGAGAAACGTACCGTACCGCGC
>JBKSUH010000019.1:0-21567 GCA_047233565.1 Alistipes sp. | reverse complement strand
ATCATAAAAAACGTGGGACAAAACTCATATATCTGCTTTTCGAGGTCTTAGGAAACCATGTAGTACAAATATAGAATGAAGCCCACGTTGGAAACGTGAGCGTCAAACTTCATTCCTCGTACTACTTCAGAAAGTTCCTAAGTTTCGAAAAGCAAGGTATAAAGCTAACGCTTTTTATATGTATGCCCTGCTTTTTTTGAATGCAAGGGCGTAATAATCTGAATTATAGATCTTCTGTTGTTAATTCATAGGCGGTGCGATTTAAAATTCGTCACTACAAATATATATAAAAAATCTGAATAGCCGAAATGGGGGCCGAGCACCGGCATCGTATGGAAATTTGATTATCTTTGCTGCAACACCTGAAATTGAAAAAATGCTCGAAATTCCCGAATCTTACTCGTTTGCACGGCAAGCTGCCGATATGCTCTCCGGCCGCACGGTCACGGATGTATTCAATGCCACCCATCCCCACAAATTTACTTGGTACTTGGGAGATCCGGCCGATTACCGGGCACGACTCGTCGGTAAAACGGTTCGTGCCGCCGAAGGGCACGGAGCATTCATCGACATGCTTCTGGACGATGAGACGCATATCGCTCTTTCCGATGGCGTCAATCTGCGTTATCATGCGCCCGGAGCGGAGGTTCCGCCGAAATATCAGCTTCTGATCGCTTTCGACGACGATAGTTTTCTGGTTTTTACGGTCGCCATGTACGGCGGGATCATCGCATTCCGGAAGAATTTCGACAATCCGTATTATCTCGGCGCACTCTCGAAGCCCTCTCCGCTGGACGACGCTTTCGATGAAGCCTGTTTCGGCCGGCTTATCTCCGATGCCAAGTCCAATTTGTCGGCAAAGGCGTTCTTGGCGACGGAACAGCGTATTCCCGGACTCGGAAACGGTGTTTTGCAGGATATTTTGTTCAAGTCGCATATTCACCCCAAGCGCAAGCTGGCGACGCTGGGTGATGCAGAACTGGGGCGGATGTATTCATCGGTGAAATCGACCCTGAGGGATATGGCGGATCGCGGCGGACGCGATACGGAGAAAGATTTGCTGGGCAAGCCCGGCGGGTACAAGACCCTGCTCTCTAAAAACACCTTCGCGGAGCCTTGTCCGGGCTGCGGCGGTGCGATTGTCAGGAGGCTTATCTGGGCGGAGCCGTCTATTACTGTCCTGTCTGTCAGCCGCTGATAAAATAGCGAGACATGCAAAAAGCCGCCCAAAAAGGGGCGGCTTTTCCGTTGCATGAGTGTGCCAATGCGAAGGCTGGCGTGCTGCGGCGGGTTTTATTCCGGACAACCGGTTTTATTCCGAATATGCTGGTTGCCGGACTTTTCGGCCGTTGAACGCGGGGTATCCGCTGCGGCTTGACGGCCTACTGCTGGTGTGCGGCTACGTAGGCGTCGGCTTTCTCTTTCATCCGGGCGGCGCGTTTCTCGCTGTCGGGGTGCGATGAAAACATCTTCTGTACGGTCGATGCCTTGGCTCCCTTCGAAAGTTCTACCAGTTTGTTCAGCGAGTTGCCCATCGCATAGGGGCTGAAACCGTGTTTTACGGAGAATTCAAATCCGTATTCGTCAGCTTCGTACTCCTGTTTCTGCGAGAATTGCGCATCGGTGAAGGCCGTCACCAATTCGCCCAGCTGCGAGCCGCTCAGCTTGGCCAGCCTGCTTCCTTCCGCAGCCCCGGCAGCATTGCGGGCCGCGGATGCCAGGTAGGCGTTTTTCATCGCATGTTTTGTGTCGGCGTGGACTACGTGCCCGATTTCGTGCCCGATGATCGCCATCAGTTCGTCGTCGTCCATCAGATCCATTAAGGCGCTGAAGACGCGGATCGAACCGTCGCCGCAAGCGAAGGCATTGACGTCGGCCACCTTGTAAACCTTGAAGTTGAGCGGTAACCCGTCGACCTCTGTGATACCCTCGGTCAGGCGTTTGAGACGTGCGCCGTATTCGGTCGTTTCGTCGGCGATGGGGTTGTTGGCATCCATCCATCTGACCGCTTCGCGGCTCAGCTGGGCAATGTCCTGTCGCTCAATGTCACGCTTTGGCGACATCCTTCCCGCTTCGAGCAGTTTTCCGTGTTGAGTTTCTGCCGCCGATTTTCAGCTGGGCTCGGGGCACAGGAGCTTAGGGACAGAACGGAACATAAAAAAGTTTCTTCATTTCAAGTATGTTTTACAGCGTTTGTGGTTTCCAGGACAAAGATAACGCAATTCTGCTGCGGATACGAAAACGGACCGGAATTTCCGGTCCGCTTTCGTTTTTGCTCCAGCGCTTGAGTGTGGGAAAGTATTCGCGCATCAGCGTGACGGACTCCTCGAAAGTATAGCTTTTGCCATTTTCGTCGCGGAACTGTTCGTGGAACTGTGCACAGTGGCGGATCATCTCCTCCATCGTACATGCCGCGGTGAAGGTGCCGCCCTTGTAACAATAGACGCAGTATTCCCCGCTCGGGCTTCCGTCGGTTTCAGTGCCGAAATCGCCCGCCGCCTGCATCGGCATGCCGCAGCTCTGGCAGAATTTCATCTCTTCGTTCATCGTTCTAAAGTTTTATATCCTGCCGGAACCGATGAGGCGCGGTTCGTCGAGGATCGGTTTAGTCTGTTCCGGGAATAGGATCGAATCGCGCCGGCGGCCCCCGGAGAAATTATCGCCCGAACGGTTTTCGCGCTATCCGATTTTTTCATCGTGGCACGAAATCCAGGATCGCCCGGGCCGTCGCATCGGGTTCTTCGAGGAATCCCATGTGTCCCGAGTTTTCCAGCCATACGACCTTCGCCTGCGGATGCTCCGCTACCATTTTCTCGGCCGCTTCGGGCGGGATGTAACCGTCTTTCCTGCCGAGGATAAAGAGCTGCGGCACCTTCGACGAGCGCAACATCGCGTTCTGGTCTTTGCGGGCGATCATGCCGCCCAGCAGGGCGACAATCCCTTCGTCCTCGGTAAGGAAAACCTGTTCGGTCAGGTCTTCGATATGATCCTGCATCCGCGCGCGGTTCTCTTCGGCAAAGCCTGCTGCCGGAGCTACCCGGGCGAGCATCTCCTTCTTGCCTGCCTTTACGAGGGCGATCTCCCTGCGGCGGTTTTCAGCTTTTTCGGGAGTGTCGCGATTGGGCGTGGAACTGAGCAGGACGAGCCCGTCGAGCATCTCCGGATGGCGCTCGCAGAATGCCAGTGCCACGTAGCCGCCCATGGAGTGTCCAACGAGCGTACAGCGCCCGATACCAAGGGCCGTGAGGGCGTCGGCTACCGTGTCGGCCAGGAAATCCATCGTATGCACTTCGCCTGTGACGACCGAAATGCCGTGCCCCGGCAGATCCAGCGTCACTACGCGTACCTCTTTATAGAGGTAGGGGACGAAATCCTCCCATACCAGTGACGATTCGAGATAGCCGTGCAGCAGCACGACGCACTTTGTCTCCGGCCTGCGAATCGCAGACGTGCAGGGCCGTGGAGCCGGCCATAATGAATTTTTCAGTCATGATTACAAGGGTTGCTCCTCGTCCTGATCGTCGAGGTAGTCGAGTACGGATTCGCGCCGCGTCGTGCCGAGGAGGTTCTCGTCGTCCTCTTCGTCGATCGAACGGTAGAGCGAGTGCCGCTCTTTGCCGCTCTTGCGTATCGGATCGAGGCGTTTTGCCTTTCGAAGTTCGTCTGCGTCGTGTTCGCGGATTCCCTTGGGTGTTTTCATGGGTGGGAGAGGATTGGTTTTAGAAATTGTCGGTTTCGAATACCCCGCTGAAAACCCTGCGGGCAGGGCCCGTGAGCCTGATATTCGTATAATTCTGTGTCCCGGCCTCGTGCGTGAAGCCCACGATCAGCTCTCCGCCGGGAACCTGTATCCGGTATTTTGTCGTTCCGTGCTGCAAAGCATAGTTGGTTATGATCGCCGCAGCCGTGGCACCCGTGCCGCAGGCCAGCGTCTCGTGCTCGACGCCCCGTTCATAGGTGCGCATACGGATCGCTCCGTTGCCCGTGACCTCGACGAAATTGACGTTCGTACCCTGCGGGAACCGCCCCGTATCGTAACGGATACCCCTGCCGCGTCCGTTTACGTCGATGCCGTCGACATCATGCACCATTTCCACGTAGTGGGGAACCCCCGTATTGAGGAACCACCAGCCGTCGCCGCTGCGGATTTCCGATACATTTATCATGCCCAGCTCGATTTCGCCCGCGGGGCCCTGCGCACGCCGGATGTGTGCCGTATGCACGCCGTCCGTCGCGTCGAAATATTTGGTTTCCCCGCCGATGCCCAGATGTTCGGCGAAGAGCGCGAAGCAGCGGGCGCCGTTGCCGCACATCTCCCCTGCCGACCCGTCGGCGTTGTAGTAACGCATCGAGCAGTCCAGCCCGGCGCTGCGGCGCAGGGTCATCAGCCCGTCGGCGCCGATGCCGAAATGACGGTCGCACAAGGCCGCGATAGCCGCACGTCGGCGCTGAAGCCGCCTTCGCGGTTGTCGATCAGGATGAAGTCGTTGCCTGCTCCTTCGTATTTTGCAATGCCCTGCATTTTTGAATGGTTATGTCTTGGCAAAAATATAAAACTTCTAAAAGTTTTGCTAATTTTGTGAAAAATCCGCCCGGGCGGAACGGCGGGCGATTGTATTGTTTATGCAGGATTAAAAACAACCATGAAAAGTGTGCTTTTCAAGCATCGTTCGATACGTAAATTCCGCCCACCCCATTCCCGAGAGGTGCTGCGCGAGTGCTCGGCCGCCTCGCGGCTTCGACGTGCGGCAACATGCAGCTCTATTCGCTGGTCGTGACCCGCGATGCCGCTTTGCGCGGGAGGCTCGCCCCGTGCCACTTCAACCAGCCGATGGTGACGCAGGCTCCGTGCGTGGTGACGGTCTGCGCCGATGTGCACCGCTTCTCGATGTGGTGCCGGCAGCGCGATGCCGACCCGGCCTATGACAATTTCGCGTGGTTCCTCAATGCCGCGACCGATGCCCTGCTCGCCGCCCAGAACCTGTGCGTCGAGGCCGAACTGAAGGGGCTGGGCATTTGCTATCTCGGAACGACGATCTATACTGCCGGCGAGATCGCTGACATTCTGGAACTGCCCAAGGGCGTCATTCCGCTGACGACCGTCGTCGTGGGGTATCCCGACGAGTCGCCCGGGCTGACCGACCGCCTGCCGCTCGAAGGCGTGGTGCACTATGAGAAATATACCGACTATACGGCCGCCGAAATCGACGAGTTGTGGGCCGAGCGTGAAGAGTCGGAGCTCACCAAACGCCTCCTCGAGGAGAACGACCTGCCCAACCTGGCGCAGGTCTTCACGCAGCGCCGCTACGTCCGCAAGGACAACCTCGCGATTTCGAACTCCTATTTCGCGCTCCTGAAGGAAAAAGGGTTCTTTAACAACTGACGCTGGGGTGCGGGGGGCCTGTCGTATATTCGTTGCCGCCATGCTGGGCCTGATCTGCTCCGCATGCAGCGTCACACGCAAAATCCCCGAAGGTCAGTACCTGTTGCAGAAGGTGAAGATCGACGCCGACAAGTCGACGCCCCGCAAGGAGCGTATCACTGCGGCTGATTTCGAGAAATACGTGCGCCAGACCCCTAACAAACGTTTTCTGGGTACCAATTTCTATGTCTGGCTCTACGAGCAGGCCAATCCCGGCAAGCAGAACTGGTGGAACAACTGGAAGCGCCGGATCGGGCAGGAGCCCGTATTGCTGGACATGGGCCTGACGGAGCGGAGTGCCCAGAACCTGAAGATCTTTATGGATTCGAAGGGATTTCGCGCGTCGCAGGTGACCTTCGAGGTGGATACCACTTCGCGGCGCAAACGCGCCAGGGTCACCTACCGAACCCGGCAGGGCGAGCCTTACCGGATCGACTCCGTTTCCTATGAGTTCCGGGACAAGTTCCTCGAACAGATCATCCTTCCCGATACCGCCAATACGCTGATCCGTCCGGGGCGGGTTTTCGACATCGCGGTGCTCGACCGCGAGCGGAGCGCGTCACGGCTTTCCTCAAGGAGCGCGGCTACTACAACTTTACGGTCAACAACATCGACTATGTCGCCGACACGCTCGGCGGAAACCATCAGGTCGATGTGCAGGTCAATATCAAGCAGTATCTTACGGGTTACAACGAACGCGGACAGGCCGTGATGGACAACAACATGGTCTACCGCATCGACCGGATCAACGTCTTTCCGGCGTACGATCCGACCGTCGCGCGGACCGATTCGACCTTCCTGCAGCGGCTCGACACGCTCTATTACCGCGGCCTGAATATCGTCTACGAGAAACGCCCCAACCTGCGACCCGCGATCCTGCGGCAGGCGGTGCCGCTCTACCCGAACTATGTCTACAATTCGGCACAGGTGAACCGCGCGTATACCGACCTGATGTCGCTCGGGTATTTCAAGAGCGCCAAAATCGAATTCGAGGAGCAGCCCCAGAGTGCCGATGTCACCAACTATGTCTCCTTTATCGGAGCATCGGCCGATTCCACGCAGACCCGCTATACGCGGGAAGGGTACCTGAAATGCAATATCCTCTGTACCCCGACCCTGAAACAGAGTTTCAAGGTCGATCTGGAAGGAAGCACCACGTCGAGCTTCTACGGGCTGAAAGCCACCGTCGGCTACCAGAACCGCAATATTTTCCGGGGTGCCGAGGCATTCGACGTTTCGTTCACGGCCGGTTATGAGTTTATGAAGGCTCCCGATGCTAGGAAGAAGCGGGCTACGGAGTTCGGCATAACGACCGGGCTGACTTTCCCGCGTTTCCTGATGCCCTGGCGCACGCGGCGGTTCCGTTCGGTCAACCAGCCCAAGACCAAGGTCGAGTTGTCGGTCAATTTCCAGGATCGCCCCTATTACCGGCGCACGCTTTCCAGCGCGGGCATCACCTACCAGTGGACGAACGACCGTTACTCGTCGTTCTCGCTGCGGCCCATCGACATCAACGTGGTCGATGTGAATCGGCTGGACTCGACCTTCCTCGGCAAGACGACGAATAAATATCTGAAAAACAGTTTCCGCACCCAGTTTATCGGCGGCCTTTCGTTTGGCTACAGCTATAACAACCAGCGTAAGAATCTGGGCGGCAACGCCACCAATATCCGCTTCAATCTGGAGACGGCGGGCAACCTGATCGACGCGGTGGACCGGCTGTTCTATGCGCGGCCGAAGGAGGGCGAGCCTGCCAAAATCTTCGGCATCGAATATTCGCAGTATTTCCGTACGGACCTGAGTGTCAGCCGCAAGATAATGCTTGGCGAGGTGTCGGCTCTCGTGGGGCGTCTCTACGGCGGCGTGGCGATGGCTTACGGCAATTCGGCCTCCGTTCCGTTCGACCGCCAGTTCTATTGCGGCGGTAGCAACGGCATGCGCGGCTGGGCGCCCCGTACGCTGGGGCAGGGTTCGGTGCCCGACCCTCACAGCTCCTTCCCGATACAGACGGGCGATGTGAAGCTGGAGGCCAACCTCGAACTGCGTTTCCCGGTATGGGGCATGGTGCATGGCGCGACCTTCTTCGACCTGGGAAACATTTGGTATATCCGCCAGAGCTCCGACTACTCCGACGATGCGGTCTTTCATTTCGACAAGTTTTACAAGCAGTTGGGTTTCAATACGGGGATCGGCCTGCGGCTGGACATCAAGTTTGCGGTACTCCGCCTCGACTGGGGCGTGCAGCTCCACAATCCCAACAACCCGCGGGCGAACGGTGGATCCACAACCGCTGGAAAATACCGCGCTCAACTTCGGCGTGGGTTACCGGTTTTAACAGTTCGGCTTTATACTTCTTCGCCTTGTACTGGCGGATGCGTGCCGACATGCTGGCATTGCGCCTTGAGCAATTGCCGAAGTACGAACGACTGGTTGGGAAGTTCAGGTAGTAGGCGATCTCCTGTATGCTCATCGTCGAGTATTTGAGCAGGGTTTGGCTTCAGAATCACATAGTTGTCGATCCACTCCGAAACCGACTGCCGCTGATGCGCTTGATGAGCGTGGTGAGGTATTTGGGCGTGATGCAGAGCTGGCGGGCGTAGAATCCACGCTGCGTCTTCGCAGTGTTCGCCAGCAGGTGGGTGAATTGCTGAAATACTCTTCGGCCGGTTGTGCGGTGTTTCTGCCCTTCAGGATGCTCCGCGAGGTAGTGGTCAGATATCCCCGACCTTGTAAATCGTGCGGCGATCAGTCCGCGATGATCTCGAACGAAAATGGTCTCCGGCCTCGCGGTTCTGTTCGATCTGCGATAAAGCCCGCGGCACGGCTCTCTCGGGCGTCAGTGCCATGCGGGGCGACGAATTGAGGAACAGCGGCATCAGCGTTTTGATGTCGATGTTGATGCGCTGAGAATCGGGCGATGGCGATGACGTCGGCTTTGAAGCTGCTGGATTTACCTGCAGGACGTTGGGCTGAAGATGAAGAGCGAATCTTTCTTCAGTTTGAATTCTGGAAGGTTGACGATAGGAGTCTCCCTTCGTGCCGACGCCGATAATGAGAGGCGTCGGCGGCTCGGGAACCGGAAGACCTGCATCTGAGGCGCTGTTGGCCGATGCATTCGCGCATAAAGCCCGACGTTTTCGCCGGCCAAGCTATAAGTTCGTTCAGGTAAATGATATCGGTTTTGCTCTGTATTGTTCATTTTCGCTTGGATTTTGATGAAATATAATACTCTAGTCGAGGTTCATAAGTTTTATATTCGACCAATGAACAGCTTGCTGCCTTTTGATCGCCGTTGCGGTCTCTGAAAAAGCGCGCCGGTCGGCGCCGAGCTCATCTCGCAGATCCCAGAAGACTTATTTGGCAGCGGGTGCGCTAGCGGCGCATCGTAATGCCAGTTCTTTTTCACGCAGGGCGATGTCGTGAGGAAGCCTCGTCGAAATAAGCAGCGAACCCGTCGAGTGTCGAATACGCCAGATAGCCGCCTGCGGCGCCACTTTGTCGATCGCGCTTGCCTTTCGATAATCGGGGCCAGCAGCTCGTTCTGTCGCTTCTGGAATCCTGCTGTGCGGCCTCTCGAACTCGTTGCGGGCTGATAGGGCGTTGAGATCGTTCTCCTTGACCTGCGTATGACTCCGAAAGGTGTTGAAATTCTTCTGGAATCCTGCAGTTTCTGGTTGATTCGACGTTCATGGACTCGATTTGTCCGAAATCCTTGGCGAAGTTCCATGTTGGTCTGCATCTCTTCATTTCCGGCATCACCGAGATAACTTCCTGGGTGTTGATGCGCCCGAATTTCTGTGCGAAGAGCGATGTGGCGCCCATCACGAATACAACCGCAAGGGTTAGTTTGATTGTTTTTTTCATAAATTATCAGTTAATGTTTTGATGATTCTATTTTTTGAGGACGTCGATAACCTGCTGCGTACGATCCACACTGGGGTTCGAGTAGAGCAGCGTCGGGTTGTTGGCCGAATCGAGCACCACGTCGGCACCCACCTGTTTGGCATAGGCTTCGATCGCGGAAAAAACCTGTTTCTGGATCGGCTCGATCATTTCGATTCGCTTTTTCATCAGTGTGCCGTCGTTGCCGAAGAGGCTCTCCTGAAGATCTGCGCCTCTTTCTCGCGGGCGAGAATGGCGTTTTCGCGGGTCTGGCGCAGCGCCGAGAGCGAAGCCTTCTCTACATAGGCGTTGTAAAGCGCCTCACTTCGGCAACTTGGCGTCCACCTGTTCCTGATATTGTTCGGCAGTTATCCAGGTGGAGAGCGCCGTATTGTAAGCGTCGATGGACTTGAAGACCTTTTCGCTGTTTACGATTATGTAGTTCTGTGCCGCCAATGTGCCGGTCGTGAGAACGAATACCGCTATTAAAATCAGACGTTTCATAATCCTTTGTGCTTTAAGTTAATATTCGGCCGGTTTCCCGGAACGGTGCTATAAATATAACTATTTTCTTTCAAATTTATTGCCACACTGCGCTTTATTTGCGCTTCCCGTATATTGGCACGGATTATCGTGAGGGATTGCCCCTCTTCTGGCCATCGTGCCGTGCCGCGGGTTAGAACTGCTGCCCCAGTACGAAGTGGAACTGGCTGCCGCTCTTCTTGGTCGAACCTGCCGGGGCGTCGAAACCGTAACCCCAGTCGATGCCCAGCATACCTACCACCGGCAGGTAGAGGCGGACGCCGACGCCGGCCGAACGCTTGATCTTGAAGGGCGAGATCTTCTTCCACGATTCGAACGCATTACCGCCTTCGAGGAAGCCCAGTACATAGATCTGCGACGAAGGTTTCAGGATGACGGGTAGCGGATCTCGGCGGTGTATTTGTTGTATGCCACCGAATAGTCGTTCGTGGGATCGAGGCGCCGTCTTCGTAACCGCGCATCGAGATGATGTCGATACCGTAGATGTTGTATCCCGACATACCGTCGCCGCCGACCTCGAAACGCTCGAATGGCGAAACCTTGTGTTTATTGTAGTTGCCCAGGTAACCCATCTCGGCCTTGAGCATCAGCACCAGGTTCGAGTTTTTCGTCAGCGCCTGGAACCACTGTGCCTTGAACTGCCATTTGTGGAACTCTACCCAGCGGTAACGCTCCTGGTTGGCCTTGTCGGCGGTCGTGCTGTTCGTGCTGTTGGCCAGTTGTTCGAGTTTCTTGTAATCCTTGCCGTCCCAGAGCGAATAGGGGGGCGTGAACTGCACCGAAGCACTGAATTCCGAACCGCGGCGCGGATAGATCGGCTGGTCGACCGAGTTGCGGGCGAATACGAGTTTGAGCGAAAGCAGGTTGGCTGCACCGTTGGTCATGCCGAACGTGTTCCAGTTCTTGAGCGAGAAACGTTCGTAGCTGGCCTCTCCGTAGAGCGTGAAGTAGGGATCGGGCCAGTTCAGACGCTTACCCAGTCCGGCTGCCACGCCGTACGTGCGGAAATACTGCGTACTCTTCTGCCATACGTAGTAGGCGTTGTTCTGCTCGGAGAAATGCGCCGAGATCGTGAACGAGTTGGGTTTCTTGCCGCCGAGCCACGGGTCGGTGAAACTCAGGGCGAAAGCTTTGTAATAGGTGCCGTTGGTCTGGGCCGATACCGACAGGCGCTGGTTCTGCCCCATCGGATAGGGGCGCCATGCACCCTTTTTGAAGAAGTTTTTGACCGAAAGGTTGTTGAGCGTGATGCCGACCGAACCTACGAACGTGCCGGAGCCCCAGCCGCCCGCGATGTTGAACTGGTCGGAAGCCTGCTCTTCAAGCGGCCAGTTGATGTTGACCAGCTCGTTCGAAACGGGCTTGATGTCGGGCATGATGGCCTCGGGGTTGAAGTGTCCCATCGAACCCAGCAGGCGGATGGTGCGCATCAGCAGCGCGCGGTTGTAGAGTTCGCCCGGACGGGTGTCCAGCTCGCGGCGGATCACCTCGTCGTCGACGCGCTGATTGCCCGTGATGCCGACTTCGTTGATGGTGAACTGCTTGCCTTCGAAGACCTTGACTTCGATGTCGATCGAGTCCGGGGCGATGATCGTCTCGGCGGGTTCGATCTGCGACATCAGGTAACCGTTGTTCTGGTAGAGCGACGAGACGGACATCGCTTCGGGGTCGGTTTCCTTGCCGATGCCCAGTCGTTTGTGCATCGACTTTTTGTCGTAGGTGTCGCCCTTGCTCACGCCGAACATCTGCTGCAGGTCGTTGGTTTCGTAGACCGAGTTGCCCACCCACGATACGTTGCGGATGTAGTATTTGTTGCCTTCCGAGACTTCGAGGTCGATGCCCAGCCGCTTGTCATTGATCGGGTAGATCGAATCGCGCACGATCGTAGCGTTACGGTAACCGCGCGAGTTGTAGAAGTCGATCAGGAGGTCTTTGTCCTCTTCGTAATCGTTTTCGTTGAGCTTCGCCCCGCGGAAAATGTTGATGCTCTTCTGGTGGGTCTTCTTGAAGGTACGGCGCAGGCGCTTGTCCTTGAACTGTTCGTTGCCCGTGAAATTGATCTTGCCGATCTTGACTTTGTTCTTGCGGTCGATGAGGAACGTGACGTTCACCATCTGCGGGCGCAGCGTGTCGTTGGTGATGCGCACGTCCACCTCCGTATTGCGGAAGGCTTTTTCCGACCAGTAGGCCTTGATGAGCTTTTTGTTCTTGTCGATGATATAATCCGATAATTCGCTGCCCCGCTTGAGCTTGAGTTTCTCCAGCAGGTCTTTCTTCTTGCCCTTCGAGATGCCTTCGAAATCCCAGTTGTTGACACGGGGACGCTCCTTGAGAAAGACCTCCAGGTCGAGGCTGTCGCCCTCGATCTGGGCTCCGATCTTCACGTCGGAGAAGAACCGCTGGCTCCACAGGCGCGAAATGGCATTGGCGATGAAGTTGCTGGGCAGGTAGATCGAGTCGCCCGCGATCAGTCCCGCCGAGGACTTGAGGATGTCGGAATTGAGGTACTGCACACCGTGGATATTGATGTCGCGGATGTAGTAGAGCTTCTGGGAGCCATCCTGCCGCATCATGGGGGCGTTTTCCGGGAATGCGGGCTTCGACGAGGCCGCGGTGTCTGCAGGATTCTGTTCCTGGGCGAATATATTCGTGCAGCATAACACGAAGGTCACGGCTGCCGTGAATATCTTACCGAAATAATTCATCTATTTTAATCTAATCTTTACTTCATCTATTTAACCAGCCCGAAACGTCGGTCGCGGCGGGCGTATTCCTCGATTGCCCGGTCGAACTCCTCTTCGGTGAAATCGGGCCACAGCACCTCCGGAAAATAAAGTTCGGCATAGGATGCCTGCCAGAGCAGGAAATGCTCAACCTGCATTCGCCGCTCGTGCGGACGACCAGGTCGGGGTTCGGGTAGGGCGCCGTGTCGAGCGAAGCGCTGATCGTCCCCTCGAGATCTCCCCCGGCGAGCTCTCCGGCTGCGACCCGTGCGGCGATGCGCTGCACGGCGCGCGTGATCTCGCTGCGCGACGAATAGTTGAGCGCAAGGATCAGCGTCAGCGTCTTGCCCCCGGCCGTCCGTTGCTCGGCTTCGCAGAGGTAGCGCTGCACCTTCTCCGAAAATCGTGTGCGGTCACCGATCATCCGGATCTCCACCCCCTGGCGGATCAGTTCCGGGGTTTCGTTGACCACGCTCTTGCAGAAAAGCTCCATCAGCGCGTCGACCTCGTGCGTGGGGCGCCCCCAGTTTTCGGTCGAGAACGCATAGAGCGTCAGGTACTTGACGCCCCAGCGTGCCGCCGCGCGCAACGATGCCCGAACAGGCTCCACACCTGCAACATGGCCTTCGTAACGCTCTTTGCCGCGCAGCTCGGCCCAGCGGCCGTTGCCGTCCATGATGATGGCGACGTGTTGGGGTATGCGATTCTGCTCGCTCATATTAGGGCACAAATATAGGGAATTAAAATGAAAATCTACCTACTTTACTGAACAACTTTACACCGATTTAAGACAAGGGCTTCAACTGCGGATGTCGATGCCCCACATCATTTTATTCCGTAACGTGTCGTAAAATGATATATTGTGCGGTACGGCCAGAAAAATCTTCTGATCGGCGCGTTTTATTGTGAAGGCCGCTTCCTGCCCGATGGCGTACACGCGGCTGTCGAGGGTGACGAATGCGTCGGAGCGCCGCGCGTCGACACGGAGCGTGATCGTGGCCGAGTCGGGGATGACCACGGGGCGCATCGTGAGGTTGTGCGGAGCCAGGGGGGAAATCACCAGGCAGGCGCATGTCGGGGCTACGTCGGGGCCTCCGGCGCTGAGCGAGTAGGCCGTCGACCCAGTGGGGGTCGAGACGATCACGCCATCGCCGTGGTAGGTGGCCACCATCTGCTCGTCGACGTAGGTTTCGACCGAGATCATGCCGGCGCCGTGACGCTGTACGGTGAATTCGTTGAGCCCCAGCTCCGTGTCGGGCTGCTCGGCATAGTCGCCCGTGGCTTCGATCATCGAGCGGGGCTCGGTGGTGAGACGCCCCTCCGCGATCTCCTTGAAGATCAGGTTCAGGCCGGCGGACGGGGCGCTGGTCAGGAAGCCCAGATGCCCGGCGTTGATGCCCATGACGGGAATCGGTGCGCCGCAGAGACGGTGCACGCCTTCGAGCAGCGTGCCGTCGCCGCCGTAGCAGACCATCACCGAATTGGCAGGCTGTTTGCCCGTGCATTGTCCGTAGATCTTTTCCGGCGGAATGCGGATGCCCGTAAGCTCTTCGGCCAGAGGCGCGAACTCCTCGTTGACGGCGTAGTCGAATCCGAAAATGCGGAAGGCTTCGAACAGCTGGCAGATCTCCCCGGCGGTGTGAGGCAGCTGGCGGCGGGAAAAAGTATGATTTTCATCGGCGGAGTTTCGAAAAAATAAGTAACTTTACCACGCCAAGACGATACAGGAAGCCGGTTCGTGCCTCGTCCGGATCGCCCGGCGCAACTTGGTTCAACATCGGGGACGGCGCAGTCCGCATTCCGGCTTCGGCCGGCAGCGGCGCAGGCGGCTCCCGAATGCAAATATAGCGAATTTTATGACAAAGTTGAGTGTAAACATCAATAAGATTGCCGTGGTGCGCAATTCGCGCGGCGGAAATCTTCCCGACGTGGTCCGTGCGGCCCTCGATATCGAGCGTTTCGGCGCGGAAGGCATCACGGTCCATCCGCGTCCCGACGCCCGCCACATCCGCTACGACGACGTGCGGAACCTGAAACGGGTCCTCGCCACCGAATTCAATATCGAGGGCAATCCGATTCCGAGTTTCGTCGATCTGGTGCTGGAGGTCGTGCCGACGCAGGTGACCCTCGTGCCCGACGCCCACGACGCCATTACGTCGAACGCCGGGTGGGACACGCTCGCCAACCGCGGATTCCTGACCGAAGTCACGGCGCGGTTCCATGAGAAGGCATCCGGGTCTCGGTTTTCGTCGATCCCGATCCGGCGATGGTCGCCGGGGCGAAGGCGTGCGGCGCCGACCGGGTGGAGCTTTATACCGAGGCCTACGCCCGCGAATACCCCGCCGGCGCCGAAGCCGCGCTGGCGCTATCTCGCGGCGGCCGAGGAGGCCCGCCGTCAGGGACTCGGCCTGAATGCCGGACACGACCTCAATCTCGAAAACCTGCGCTTTTTCGTCAGCCGCATCCCGTGGACCGACGAAGTCTCGATCGGCCACGCGCTGATCTGCGACGCGCTCTATTACGGGCTGGAAAACACGGTCCAGCTTTACAAACGCGAACTCCGATAAATAGAAAATGATAAAAAGAAGCCGGATATGAAAAAAGCCATTCTCTTTGCCGCGGCTCTGTTCGTCGCGGTCGCATCGTTCGCCCAAAACGAATACAACTATCAGAAACGCAGCCTTTTCGAACAGTTGCCGATCCGGGGTAACGACATCGTTTTTCTCGGGAACAGCATCACCGACGGCTGCGAGTGGGCCGAGTTGTTCAACAACCGCCATATCAAGAACCGCGGCATCAGCGCCGACCGTTCGGGATGGCTGCTCGACCGTCTCGATCCGATCGTCAACGGCCATCCCAAGAAACTGTTCCTGATGATCGGCACCAACGACCTGGCGGCCGGCGTGTCGCCCGAGGAGGTGGCCGCCAACATCGGGAAACTGCTCGACCGCTTCGCCGAGGAGTCGCCCTGGACAAAGATCTACGTACAGAGCATCCTCCCTGTGAACGGCGTGGATACCAAGGCTAAGGCCAAGAACCACTGGAAAAAGGGCGCCGAGATCATCGAGGCCAACAAACTGATCGAAGCGCTCTGCGAAGGCCGCAAGAACGTGATGTATGTCGACGTCTATTCCGCGTTGGTCGATGAGAAGGGCATGCTCGACAAGCAGTACACCAACGACGGCCTGCACCTGATGGGCGAGGGCTATCTGGCGTGGAAGACGGTGATCGAAAATTCGTGAGGTAGCCGCGTGCCGCTGACGAATCCCATATTCCGGCGAATCTCGCGTCTGGCCGAAGAGCAGGGCGTGAGGGCTTTCGTCGTAGGCGGTTACGTGCGCGACCATTTCCTGCGCCGTCCCTCGACCGACATTGACGTGGTGGTCGTGGGCAGCGGTATCGCGCTGGCCGAAGCGCTGGGCCGCGAACTGCACGCCAAGGTCTCGGTATTCAAGACCTTCGGCACGGCCATGCTCCGCCACAAGGGCGTCGAGGTCGAGTTCGTGGGCGCCCGCCGTGAGTCCTATACGCAGGATTCGCGCAAACCGCAGGTCGAGGCGGGCACGCTCGAAGACGACCAGCGCCGCCGCGACTTCACGATCAACGCCATGGCGTGGTCGCTCAACGCCGGTTCGTTCGGCGAGCTGGTCGACCCGTTCGACGGCATGGACGACCTCGAAGAGTGCGTCATCCGCACGCCGTGCGATCCCGACGTTACCTTCTCGGACGACCCGCTGCGCATGATGCGGGCCGTGCGCTTCGCGTCGCAGTTGGGGTTCACGATCGAAGGCGAGACCTTCGACGCCATCCGCCGCAATGCGCACCGCATCCGGATCGTGTCGCGCGAACGCATCGCTGCGGAACTTAACAAGATCGTCCTTTCGCCCGTACCCTCGATGGGCTTCGAACTGCTGGAGCTGACGGGGCTTCTGGAGCTGATTTTCCCGGAGATGCACAACCTCAAGGGCGTCGAGAAGCGGGGCGCGCATGCCCATAAGGACAATTTTATCCATACGCTCAAGGTGCTGGACAACGTCGCCCGCCGCAGCGGCGATCTGTGGCTGCGCTGGGCCGCCGTGCTGCACGACATCGCCAAGCCGCTGACGAAGGCTTACGATCCCAAGGTCGGCTGGACGTTCCACGGCCACGAGGTCCTCGGCTCGAAGATGGTGCCCGGTATTTTCCGGCAGTTGAAACTGCCCCTGAACGAGCATATGAAATTCGTGCAGAAGATGGTTTTCCTGCACCTGCGGCCGATCATCCTTTCGGAGGATATGGTCACCGACTCGGCCGTGCGCAGGCTGCTGTTCGAAGCCGGGGACGATGTGGAAAAGCTGATGACCCTGTGCGAGGCCGACATCACGTCGGGCATCGACGCCAAGGTGAAGCGCTACCTGGCCAATTTCGGCCTGGTACGCCGCAAGATGAAAGACCTCGAGGAGCGTGACCGTATCCGCAACTTCCAGCCTCCGATCACGGGCGAGGTCATCATGCAGACCTACGGCATCGGGCCGTGCCGTGCGATCGGCGACATCAAGGAGGTCATCAAGAACGCAATCCTCGACGGGGAGATTCCCAACGACTACGACGCGGCCTATGCCCTGATGGAGCGGCTGGCCGCGGAAAAGGGATTGACCAAAGCCGCGGTTCAGAACCTCTGAAAACGGTCTTGTCCGTTCAGGGCGTATTTGTAAATCAAAAGGTTGAGTTGCAGATACTCAACCTTTTTCATGCCCGCTTCCGCCTCCACCTGCGCCCGCGATTTCGACTTGGTAACCAGCCATACCCCGGCGAAGACGCACAGGGCTGCGACGCCTTTCGTAAAGCCGAAGGTGTCGAGCCCGACGGCGACGGTGAACAGCACCGCCACCAGGGGCTGCACGTAGTTGTACATCGACACGACGGTCGGGCGCAGGTAACGCTGTCCGACCGGCACCATGAAATAGGAGAGAAAGGTCGAGCAGACCACCACATAGCCGATGCCGGCCCAGGTGCGGGGTGCGAGTGCGGCGTAGTCCACCTCTGCGAGCGGCCGGTAGTAGATCGCCACGGCGGCGACGGCGGCGAAGAGGAACATCCATTTCATCGTTGTCACGGGGGAATACTTGACGATCACGTTGCGGAATGCCGTGAGGTAGGTGGCATAGCTGACAGCGCTGATGACGCACAGTACGTCGCCCGCCACGCTCGACGTGCCGCCCGTGCCGTGCCTGCTGACGAGGATCAGCAGCAGCGCCCCGCCGCAGCCGAGCAGTACGCCGCCCGCCTTGAGCCAGGTGATCGGCTCGCGCAGGAACAGCGTCGCCAGCACCATGGTGAGTACGGGGACGATGGTGGCGATGATCGAGGTGTCGATGGGCGAGGTGAGCGAAAGGCCCCAGAGGAAAAGCATCTGGTTGAGCTGGATGCCGAACACCGAGGCGAACAGCAGCAGCACGATGTCGCGCGGGGCGACTTTCTCCCTGGGCAGGAAGAGCGATACCGTCCAGAACAACAGGCAGGCGCCCAGCATACGGTATACGCTCAGCGCGAACGGACTGACCCCGCCGGGGTTGTGCTCCGACCAGAGCACGCTCTTGCCGATGGGCGCGTTGAGGCCCCAGACGAGATTTGCGACCCAGAGGGCCGCGTGGCCTTTCAGTTTTCCTTTGTCCATGTCATTGCGGGATTGACGCGGCAAATATAGGTAAAATTTGGTGTAATAATTGCCCCTCGGAATTCCCGTGAGCAAAACGCGTTACAATATCGATCTGGTATTTGCCAACCTCTTTTCGGAGCGAACTTTTCGTTCTATGTCTCCCTTACGCGCAATTATCTGGACTTCCAGCAGATATTCATGCTTCAGGTCCTTTCGGCGGCGGTGTTCTTCATTCCCTTCGCGCTCTTCTCGAAGCAGTCGTTCCGCATCCGCTGGCGCGACGCGGGCAACATACTGGTCGTCACCATGCTGATTGTCTACGGTTGGATGTACATGCTGCTCTGGGGATCCTCCTACACCTCGCCCATCGACGCCTCCATCATTTCGACGCTCGGCCCGGCCGTGACGCTGATCATGGATCACATCATGCACCCGCACAAATATATCAAGGCGCGGGTCGTGGGTGTCGTCTGTGCGTTGGCGGGGGCTGCGGTGCTGCTCTTCGACCACGGCTTCGTGCTCACGCACGGCAGCCGCGCCTACGGCAATGCGCTGGTGCTCGTCGCGGTGGTGGCGATCGCCATCAATACGGTCATTATCAAACCCCAGCTCGAACGGCTGGGAACGCTGGTCGTGATGGGGTGGTATTACATCGTCGGGCTGGCCGTGACGGCGCCGTTCTTCTGGAAATACATCGACCATACGCAATTCCTGCGCCTGCCGTTGCAGGCACAGGCCGAACTGGCCTACATCCTGATCCTGGGGACGGTGTTGCCGATGTACCTGCTTTACCGGGGCACCGAGAAACTGACTTCGGTGCATACGGCCCTGTACCGCTATATCCAGCCCGTCATCGCCGGCATCCTGGCCCTCGTCCGCGGGCAGGCGGTGTTCGACGCCGCCAATATCGTGGCGCTGGCCTTCATCTTCGCGGGGGTCGTCCTGGTGGTGATCGGGTATAAATACTATGTCCGCCACGGGCTCCCGCCCGTGGGGCACGACGGGCGGCTGCGCACTTAGTCCGCGAGCAGCCTCGTGCGCCATGCCTCGGGCACGGGCATGCTCAACTGCCTGGCGAAGTCGAAGGCGACCATCACCGAGCGGCTCTCGCTGCGCACCTGGCCGTCGACGACGAGCTGCTGGAACAGCGTGAGGCTTTTGTTGCCGATCTTCTCGCAGGTCGTGGTGACGCGCACCCGGTCGTGGAGGCGGATCTGCCCCATGTAGGAGGTCGACGTCGAAACGGTGATGATGCGCAGGTCGCCCAGCAGCACTTCGTCGCCGAGCACCTGCTCGTAGTATTCCATCTTCCCCACGTCGAAATACATCTGCTGCGAGACGTTGTTGACGTGCTGGAACGGGTCTACGTCCGAAAACCGTTTCTGGATCTCTGTTTCGAGTACCTTTGCCATTTGTCGTTATTCGCGGATGATTTTCACTTCGCCGCCCTCGCCGAAGGCGATGATCGCCGAAGCTTTTTTCGTGGGCTTGCCTTCGAAACGGGGTTGACGACGAAATCCACGCCGTCGATGATCTCGCGGCCACGTCCGCAATCCACGGGCGTCGCTTCGCCCGAAATGTTGGCCGAGGTCGAAACGATCGGCCTGCCCAGCCCGCGGAGCATCCGCTGGCAGAAGGCATGGTCGGGGATGCGCACGCCCAGCGTCCCTTCCTCGGGGATCAGGTTCCCGGCAACGCCCACGGCACCCGGGAGGATCGCCGTCAGGGGGCTGGTCGCCAGTTCCATTACCTCGAAGGCGATGCCCGGTGCCCGGTTGACGTAGCGCACGACCATGTCGGCCGAGGCGCACAGCACGAGCATCGACTTCTTGTTTTCGCTCCGCTTGAGTTTGTAGATGCGTTCCACGGCCTCGGCGTTGGTCGCGTCGCAGCCCAGTCCCCAGACCGTATCGGTCGGGTAGAGGATGATACCGCCCTCTTTCAGCACGCGGACAGCCTCGTCGGCCTCGCGCTGCAATTCGTTGTCGTTCTGCATGTCGGTTATTTTGCGGGCAGTATTTCGATCCAGTAGTCGTCGGGGTCGTTGATGAAGTAGAGCCCCATCTCGTGGTTTTCGTAGCAGATGCAGCCCAGCGCACGGTGGTATTCGCGCACGGCGTCGTAGTCGCCCGCCACGCGCATGCAAGGTGGCTCTCGTTCTCCCCCAGTTCGTAGGCCCCGGTGTGGTCGCGCAGCCAGGTAGTTCAGCGGAATCCCGTTGCCCGTCGCCCAGATAGGCCAGTGAAACTCCCGTCGGAGCCTCCTTGCGGCCGGTCTCTTTCAGCCCCAGGGCCTTGCCGTAAAACTCCAGGCTCTTCGAGGTCGGTGACGTTGATGTTGAAATGGTCGAATCGGCTCTTGATTTCCATGGTTCCCAGGTGTTACACAATTATCGGTCCGCAAAATATAATTTTATCTATAATTCTTATTTTTTAATGCTTAATTTTATACCTTTGCACCACGAATAAAATAATAACGAAAAATTCATATGGGAAGAGCATTTGAGTATCGCAAGGCGCGTAAACTGAAGCGCTGGGGACACATGGCCCGCGTGTTTACCAAGATCGGTAAGGAAATCGAGATCGCCGTCAAGGCCGGGGGCCCCGATCCTTCGGGCAATACCCGCCTGCGTATCCTGATGCAGAACGCCAAGGCCGAGAACATGCCCAAGGAGAACGTCGAGCGTGCCATCAAGCGTGCCACCGAGAAGGATGCCGCCGATTACAAGGAGGTGATCTACGAAGGCTACGGCTCGCACGGCATCGCCTTCCTCGTGGAGACTGCGACCGACAATACCAACCGCACGGTGGCCAACGTCCGCATGTATTTCAACAAGTGCGGCGGTACGCTGGGCAACAGCGGCAGCGTGGCTTTCATGTTCGACCATAAATGCGTCTTCAAGTTCCATGCGGCCGAAGGTGCCGACATGGAGGAGCTGGAGCTCGAAATGATCGACCTGGGTGTCGACGAGTTCTATCCCGAGGAGGACGGTGTGACGGTATACGCTCCTTACGAGTCCTTCGGGGCGATCCAGAAGTGGCTCGACGACAAGGGCTACGAAATCGTGTCGGGCGAGTCGGTCTACCTGCCGACCGACACCAAGGAGCTCGATGCCGAAGGGCGCGAGTCGATCGAGAAACTCGTCGAGAAGCTCGAAGAGGACGACGACGTGACCAACGTATACCATAATATGAAAGAGGTGGACGAGGAGTAGCCGCCGTTTCATGCCCGATATCTTTTCGCCCCGGAAGCCTGTTTTTCCGGGGCGGATTTTTTTTCGCCGCCGCTTTATTTCCTACCTTTACGCACGGGGAGGCCATAAACGGGCTCCCGGAATGAGATGGAACACAGGATCGGTA
>JBKSUH010000018.1:0-21582 GCA_047233565.1 Alistipes sp. | reverse complement strand
GCATAGAGACGATGTTCCGCTTCAAACAATTCGCCATACGCCAGGATCGCTGCCCGATGAAGGTCGGGACGGACGGCGTGCTGCTGGGTGCCTGGGTCTCGGTGCGTCCGTCGGACAGGCGCATCCTCGATATAGGTAGCGGTACAGGGCTTATTGCACTGATGATGGCACAACGTGTCCCCGGGGCCCGGATCACGGGTGTCGACGTGGAAGACATTTCGCAGGCGCGCGAGAATGCCGATGCCTCGCCGTGGGGCGGCAGGGTAGCGTTCGTGCAGTGCCCCGTACAAGAGTTCGCCCCGAAGGGAAAGTTCGACCTGGTCGTCTCCAACCCGCCGGTCTTTGTCGATTCGCTGACCTGCCCCGACGAGGGCCGCACCACGGCGCGTCACGCCGTGCGCCTGCCTTTCGACCAATTGCGCGACGCGGTCGTGCGCCTGCTCGCCGCCGAGGGCCGCTTCGCCGTGATTCTGCCGACGGACGAAGCCCGGCGTTTTGTCGACATCTGCCGCGGATTCCTCGCGCAGACCCGCTCTACGGGCGTACGCACCACGCCACGCCGTCCGGTCAAACGCCTGCTGATGGAATTTGTGCACGAAAACGCCTGCTCCGGCCTGCGCTCCGATTCTCCTCCTGTCTGCTCCGAACTGGTCGTCGGCACGGGCGAACACGAGCAGTACACCCCGAATACCGGGCCTTAACCCGTGATTTTTACCTGAAATTTTGATAGCACGGCAAAATAAATTACATTTGTATCAGTGAATAAAAACTTCGAGACCATGAAACTCAGACTTCTCGCCCTCGCCCTCGCCGTATGCGGCGGCGCGGCGGCGCAAAATCCATACATCGCCCTGCAGGGCGCGAACGAAACCGCCGACGGCATCGTCGTCTCCCAGCCCCGCACGGTGCTGGCCGTGGACGTCACCGTCGAGAAGGACGTGACCCTCAGCGGTCCTTACGCCCGTTATGCGCAGAAATTCCTCGGTGTCCGCGCTCCGCTCACCGACAAGACCGGCTGGGCCGTTACCGGAGCCGCCGTGGCTCTGCTCGATGCCAAGGCATGCCTCGACGCACCCGCCCCGGCCGAGCCTTCGCGCCGTATTATGACCTACGCCGCTGCCGAAGATGAATTCGCCCGCCTGCAGGCCGACAAGAACGACATGACGGTGCTGGCGCTGGAAGACGCCGCCCGCGAAGCCGCCAATACGATCTTTTCGCTCCGCAAGCACCGTCTCGAACTGATTACGGGCGAAGCCGGTGAAAACGTCTTTGGCGAAGGACTCAAATCCGCCCTCGCGGAGATCGAGCGTCTGGAGCAGAACTATCTGGAACTGTTTCTCGGCAAGCGCATCGTGACCACCGAAACGCGCCGCTATGTGGTTTATCCTCAGGCCGACAAGAAGCAGTATATCGTCTGCCGCTTCAGCCCTGCCGCAGGTCTGCTCCCTGAGCGATCTTTCGGGCGACATGGTGCTGTTGCAGATCGAACCTTCGGGCAACACCTCAATGCGCTCGAAGCTTCGGCCAGGAGACCAACGTCGTCGCATGCCGCGTGGCCGATCCTTCGGTCTGCACGGTCATCGCCGGCGGCCGCGAATATGCCCGTGCGGTGCTGCCCCTCTTCGAGTTCGGCCGATACGATCAACGTGGCGCTTCCCCGCCGCAAATAATCCCGTCCATGGACTTCACGTCGCGTATGGTGGCGCTGCTCGGCGAGCTGCGCCGCGAGCAGGAACGGCGCCGTCGCCGATGCGATGCGCTGTTACGGTGCGCCGCACGGTCTCAACTACGGCGTGAGCCTGCCGACGCTGCGCAAACTCGCACGCGCCGAGACTCCCGACCACGATTTCTCCCGTTATCTTTATTTGCAGGAGGTCCGCGAACTGCGCCTTGCGGCGCTGCATATCGCCCGGCCCGAATCGCTTACGCCCGATGAATTTCCGGCATGGGCAGCCGGGATCGTCAATTCCGAAGTCGCCGAAGAAGCCGCTTTCGCTTTCCTGAGCCGCTCCACCAGCGCTTCCGGCCTTGTTCGACGCATGGATCGCCGACCCGAATCCGCTACTTCGATACGCCGCGTTGCAGTCCGCCGCCCGCAGCGATCTTCTTACGGCGGCATGGATCGCGCCCGCCGTCGAAGCGGTCCGCCGCGCCGCCGTATGCGCCGCCGAATCCCTCTCAAGCCTGCCGCCGCTCCGCTTTCCGCATCTTCGGCCGCCCGCCTGATCGCGCAGGGGGCCGTCGCGCTGCTGTCTGCCGTCGGCGGCCTGAACGGGAGAACCGGCAGGCGGTACTCCCGCGCAGCCGGTTCTCTGGGTAAGCTCCTGCCGAAGACTACGTCCACGAGGAGCTTACTTGGCGTTTGGAAGCATAGCTTCCGCCTGTCAGCGCTGACCTACCTGCTCGCGCTGTTCCAATTCCCTGAGTACGTTCGCCAGATGGTCGTAGCCGATGCGGCCGCTTTCGCGCCACAGCACCTCGCCGCGGCGGAAAAACATCAGCGTCGGTACCGACATGATGTTGTAGCGGTGTACGATTTCGAGCATGTCCGCGGTCGTCGATATCCACCTTGTATACATCCACGCGGCCGTTCATCTCCCGTTGGAACTTGTCGATGGCGGGGTGCATCATCTGGCATGGCCCGCACCATGTGGCGAAAAAGTCCACGAACGTCAGCGCGTCCCGCCAGATGATCTTGTCAAAATCCGTTGTTGTCATTCTGTCTTCCCTTTTTAGTTCATCTCCGCCCATGTGACCCCGGCGTAGGCTTTGTCCGCCAACTCCTTTTCCGCATAGCTGATCGTGCGGCGCAGCCCTCGGCCAGCGGCGTGCGGGAGCGTCCAGTCCAGTTCGCGCCGTGCGGCAAATGTCAGGTATCCTCCGCCTTGCGTCGTCGGCCCGTGCCGCCGTGTGTACGATCCGCGAGCGGCTCCCGGTCAGCGCGACGATCTTCTCTGCCAGCGCCCGGATGGAGATTTCATGGTTGCTGCCCAGGTTCACCGTGCGTACCGCCCCGGCCGACGGCGGTGTTTCCATCAGCCTGACGAGCCCCTCCACGAGGTCTTCGACCCAGCAGAACGTGCGTAGCTGCTCCCCGCTGCCGTTGACGACGATGTCGCGGTTCTGCAAGGCCGCCACGACCATCTTTATCACCACGCGCTGATCCATCGGGTCGGCGCCGCTGCCGTAGGTGTTGAATATGCGTGCAATGCGCGTCCACGCCCAGCTCCTCCTGATAGGCCCGGTGCAGGGCTTCCGCCGCGCGTGCCTTCGCTCAGAATGTACTGCCCCGAATATCCCGCCGCCGGATCGGTCGCCGGATCGCGGTATCCCGCGCCGTATACGCAGCCCGACGAGGCGAACAATATCCGCGCATGCTCCATGCGCGCCGTGTCGAGCGCGTTTATGGCGCCCAGCACGCTCACGCGGAGCGTCTCCACCGGGAGCGCCTTGTTGTAGCGCACGCGCGACGGCGACGCGAGGTTGTATATCTCGTCGCAGCGGATACTGAACCCGTTGATGATATTGTGGTGTACATACCGGAACAGGGGGTGCTGCAATACGCCCCGCAGCAGGGGCGAGTTGACCGCATCGCGGATATCGACGCAGAAAACCTCGTGCCCTTCCTCCAGAAGGCGCAGGCAGAGGTGCGTGCCGATAAAACCCACCCCGCCGAGAACGACTATTCGTTTTTGCATCTCTTACTCCTTTTTACGGGTGTAAGAGCAAAATCTATTCCACAAAAAGCGCCCGTGGCAGTTGGTCTACGCTGTTTATCGTCACGACCTCGATCCCCTTGGGGCGTTTGGCGCCCTTGCCCAGATACCCCGATACGACGATGCGTTTGAATCCCAGGCGCGCGGCCTCGCTGATGCGCTGCTCGGTGCGGGGCGCCGGGCGCACTTCGCCCGAAAGCCCGATTTCGCCCGCGCAGCAGACCCCCTCGGCGACGGGGCGGTCGTAGTACGACGAGATCACCGCCGCGACCACTGCCAGGTCTAATCCCGGGTCGGCGACCTTGAACCCGCCGGCGAAATTCAGGAAGACGTCCTTCTGGAACATCTTCATTCCCACGCGTTTTTCCAGCACGGCCAGCAGCATGTTCATGCGCTTGGTGTCGTAGCCCGTCGTCGAACGCTGGGGCGTACCGTATGCCGCGCCGCTCACCAGTGCCTGCACCTCGATCAGGTAGGGGCGCACGCCGTCGGCCGAAGCGCCCACGGCGATGCCGCTCAGCGGCTCCTCGTAGTGCGTCAGCAGGATCTCGGACGGGTTGTCCACGCTCCGCAGGCCGCTGTCCAGCATCTCGAACACCCCGATTTCGAACGTCGCGCCGAAACGGTTCTTTATGCCGCGCAGGATGCGGTAGATATTGTTGCTGTCGCCTTCGAATTGCAGGACGACGTCGACGATGTGTTCCAGGATCTTGGGCCCGGCGATGCTTCCGTCCTTGGTGATGTGGCCGATGATGAAGATCGACGTCCCGGTCGACTTGGCATACTTGAGCAGCGTCGCGGCGCATTCGCGTATCTGCGACACGCTTCCCGCCGACGAGTCCAGCAGGTCGGTATAGATGGTCTGTATCGAGTCGATCACCACCAGGTCGGGCCTGTGTTCGCCGATCTGCCTGACGATATTTTCGAGCAGCGTCTCGGGATAGATCAGGCATTCGTCGTTGCCGATTCCGATCCTCCCCGCGCGCATCTTGATCTGCTCGGCCGACTCCTCGCCCGAGACATAGAGCGTTTTCAGCCCGTTCGCCGCCAGTGCGATCTGCAGCGAGAGGGTCGACTTGCCGATGCCCGGCTCCCCGCCCACGAGGATCAGCGACCCCGGCACCATCCCGCCGCCCAGCACACGGTTCACCTCGCCGTTGCCCACGTCTATGCGGCGGTGTTCGCTCTCGCGGATGTCGCGTACGCGCTGAGGCTTGGCTGCGGGCAGGAGCCTGCGACATTGGCCGGCACCGAGCCGCTTTCGCGGGCGACGATCTCCTCGGTGAAGGTGTTCCATTCGCCGCACGAGGGACAGCGCCCCAGCCATTTGGGGGCTTCGAATCCGCAGTTTTTGCAGAAGTATGCCTTTTTGACTTTTGCCATCGCGTGTCGGTTAATAGGGGTGCGACGTGTATTCCTTCCGGATCACCTGCGTGACGCCCGCATCGGGATAGAGCTGTTTGTACTCCTCGGTCAGATCGACGCTGAACAGCGTTTTGCGTAGGTCGTCGGTGTCCGTATAGCCCGAAACCTTGCAGGTGTAGGCCTGTTCTCCGAACGTGAAGAGCAGCTCCTCCGGTTTGTCCGGCTCTTTATGAATGTACCCGTGACGGTTTCGGCGTCGGCCGCAGGCCGGACGACGAGCGGACCGCCGTTGTGGTGCGTAAAGTCGAGCCGTAGCCGCCGCCCGCCTGCACGGGAGCCTTGGCCAGCGCGTCGTTCCGATCTCCTCCAGCAACGGATTTTCCGGATTCTCCGGCTCTTCCGTCTGCGAAGTTCCTGCGTCCGGATTCTCCGGATCGGGATTTTCGGGGTCGGGTTTTCAGGATCGGGATTCTCCGGATCGGGATTTTCGGGGTCAGGATTCTCCGGATCAGGGTTTTCAGGATCCGGCTTTTCCGGTTCGCTCAGGCTTACGGATACCTCGATCCGGGCGACGGGGTAGGAGGTCGTGTAGAAGACGTCGAATCGTCGCCGCAGGCCGTGAGTGCGGCTGCAGAAGCAGCGCTGTCAGTATTTTCAGTTTTCCCATAGTCCGTATTATCGCTAAAGTCCCAGATCTTGGTCAATCAGCACCACCAGCACGCGCTTGTCCGGCCAGCAGCGCAACATCTCCATGCGGGTGTTGCATACCCGGTCGGGCGAATTGCAGTCCGAACATACGCCGGTCTTGGCGCAGGGCGTGCGGAATCCGGGGTGGCGCGCTATGTTCTGCGGCGCCGCAATCGTGCGGATGCGCTCTTCGGCCTCGTCCCGGTTTGCGACGATCTTGTTGCGTCCCGCCACGATAATCACCTTGCGGGGCCGAACGCCACGGGAGCGATGCGGTTTCCCACCTTGTCGAGCCAGTGGAGCGTGCCTTCTGCCGTCACGGCGTTCACGCCCGTGATGAAGAGGTCCGACATCAGCGCCTGCCTGCGTATTTCGAGCCGCTGCGGGTACGTCATCGCGGGGTCGAATCCGTCCAGCAGCCTGTACCTTCCGTCGCCGCGCAGCCATTCGATGACGCCCGTGGCGCGCATGCTCATCGAATCTCCGAACGATACCGTTTCCGGCCGCTCCGTTTCGACGGCGGCCTTTATCACGGCGAAAGCTTCGTCCGTGTCCCGGACCGTCTCAACCTCGAAATGGTGCCGCCGCAAGGCATCTGCGCAATTTGTTATTTTCATCTTATTTTATGAAAAACCGGTATATGTCGTTGCCGTTGGCGTACAGCAGCGAAGCAGGATGATAAACAGTCCACGTACTGCGCGCCCTCCAGTATCTTGTCGCTCACCTTGCGGCCCGTAATCATCTCCCAGAACGTGAAGATGGCGTGCCCGCCGTCGAGTCCCGGTATCGGCAGAATGTTCATCACGGCGAGGATGATTGACAGAAACGCCGTCTTCATCCAGAAATCCTCCCAGTTCCAGTCTCCGGGGAAGATGCTGCCGATGGCGATGAAGCCGCCCAGCTCCTCGTACATCTTGGTTTTGGGCTGTACGATCATCTTCAGTTGTTCCCAGTAGGACGACATCACCTTGCCCGCCTTGCTGATTCCTGCGGGAATCGCCTGCCAGAAGGTGTATTTCTGCGTGCGGAGCTTGTAGGGATTGAGCGCCGTCACGCCCAACCTTCCCTCGTCCGACACCGGAACGACCAGCTCCAGCAGCATGTCGCCTTCGCGTTTGACGGTCAGCGTCACATCCTCTCCCGCATGGGCCTTCAGGTACTCCCTGTAAGCGGGTATTCCAGCCCCCGTGCGTCGTCGATGGCCACGATCTCGTCGCCGCGCCTGAGCGCCGCCGCCGATTCGTACACCGCGCTGTCGATCAGGAACGGCACACGCAGCGTAAAGAGGTCTTCGTAACCTTTGGCCTGGCGCATCTCGATCAGCTCGTCCAGCGGCAACGTCAGCTCCACGTGCTTCCCGCCGCGCTCGACGACGACCTTCCGCTCGCCTTCGGTGATGAGCAGCGAATTGAGTATCTTGTTGATGTCGCCGACCGGTTCGCCGTCGATCGAAACGATCCTGTCGCCGTCTTGGAATCCGAGCTTGCGGCCCGCTTCGTTGAAGGTGTATCCCCAGCGCGCATCTTCGTTCGAGAAGTAGTTGTCGCCCCACGTGTAGCAGATTCCGATGTAGATGAAGATGGCCAGCAGAACGTTCATCACCACGCCGGCTATCATCACCAGAAAACGCGCCATGCGGGTTTGGTGCGGAATTCATCGGGCTTGGGGGCAGTTTCATCTGCTCCTTGTCCATCGACTCGTCGATCATGCCGGCGATCTTGCAGTATCCGCCCAGCGGCAGCCAGCCCAGCCCGTACTCGGTGTCGCCGCGCTTGAACTTGAAGATCGAAAACCACGGGTCGAAGAAGATATAGAACTTGTCGACGCGGATCCTGAAAACCCGCGCCATGAGGAAGTGCCCCAATTCGTGGATGCCCACCAGGATGGTGAAGCAGAGGAAAAACTGAATGATCTTGATGATTATATCCATGTCTGTCTTTTGGTTACAACGCTAAGTATTCCGCGGCCAGCCGCCGGGCCTCGTCGTTCGCTTCGGCGTAGTCCCCGAGGGTGGGGGCGGCGGCGAACGAGGCGCGATTCAGCGCATGTTCGATGGCGCGCACGATGTCGAGCCATGCGCACCTGCCGCCGAGAAACGCCGCGACGGCCACTTCGTTGGCGCCGTTCATCGTGCAGGCCGCCGTGCCGCGCCGCCGCAGACAGTCGTAGGCGATGTCCAGCGCCGGGTATTTCACCCGGTCCACCTCGGCGAATGTCAGCTGCGGATGCTTCAGGAGGTCGAACCGCTCGCCGGGACGGTTCGCCCGTCGGGGTACATCAGCGCGAGGCTGATCGGCATGCGCATGTCGGGCGTTCCGAGCTGGGCCTTGATCGCCCCGTCCTCGAATTCGACCATCGAATGGACGATCGACTGCGGATGCAGCACCACCGAGATTTTCTCGGCCGGCGTGCCGAACAGCCAGTGGGCTTCGATCACCTCGAAACCCTTGTTGACCAGCGTCGAGGAGTCGATCGTGATCTTCGCGCCCATCTCCCACTGGGGATGGCGCAGCGCCTGCTCGGCCGTCACTCCGGCCAGCTCTTCGCGCTTCAGGTCACGCAGCGCGCCGCCGCTGCAGGTGATTATCAGCCGCCGCACGGGGACTGTTCGCCCGTCAGGCACTGGAAAATCGCCGAGTGCTCCGAGTCGATCGGCAGGATCGGCGCACGTTTCTCGGCCGCCAGCCGCATCACGTATTCGCCGCCCACGACGAGCGATTCCTTGTTCGCCAGCGCGAGTTTCTTGCCCGCTCGAGTGCGGCCACCGTGGGCGCCAGCCCCGCGTAGCCGACCAGCGCATTGACTGCTACGTCGGTGTCGCCGCCCGCCGCGACCTGCGCCACGGCCTCTTCTCCGGCGTAAACCTTGACGTCGGTGTCCTCCAGCGCGTCACGCAGCTGGGTGTAATATCGTTTGTCGGCGATGACCGCCGTGTCTGCGTCGAATTCCGCGCCTGCGCCGCCAGCCGCTGCCAGTTGCTGTTGGCCGTCAGCACGCGCACTTCGAAAAATCGGGGTTCTCGCGTACGATGTCGAGCGTCTGCACGCCGATCGAACCGGTCGAACCCAGTATTGCCAATCGTTGTTTCATGCGGATCTATTGAAGACGATATATCCTTCGGGATCGACGGGCTTGCCGTTGTTCCAGAGTTCGAATTCGAAGAGTCTCACCTCGCCCTGCTCGGCTTCGGCGTTGTAGCCGATCAGCTCGCCCGCACGGATGGTCTGCCCTTTGGTCACCAGCGACTGCGAGAGTCCCTTGTAGACCGACAGCAGATTCCCGGCGTGCTGCAGTTCGACCATGTAGCCCGTTTCGGGGTCCAGAGGCTCAGCACCACCGTCCCGTTGTCCACGGCCGCTATGCGGTCGCTGGCCGCCGCCGCAATACGTATGCCGAAGTTGCCGTTGCGGATGTCGAACCGGTCGGTGATGATTCCTTCGACGGGCGTTGCCAGCTCGATCGCTTCACGCACTGAGCGCCGCGAGCTGCCGCTGCGGCCCGTGACGGCGTACTCGCCGTCGCCCTCCATCTGCGCCCTGAGCACCGAATCTTCGGGCGAGGGCATCACCAGCACCTTCGTGGCCCGCGTGCTGTCCGAATTGGCGAGCACCCGCGCCACGGGCGTCTTGCCCTCCATGATCAGGGCTATGTTCTGGTTGTAGGTGAGCATGTCGTTCATCATGCGCTCCATCGAGTCCAGCCGGATGATGTTCTGCACCAGACTTTCGCGCGAGCGGTCGGCTTCGGTGCGGTAGCCCGGCAGGAATTCCAGTACGGGGCTGTACGCCACCAGCGTGAGGATGAGGATAAAGAGCAGCAGTGCGAATGAAACGAATGCTGCGAAGATGCTGGCCGGCGAGAGGTGCATGTGCCACTCTTCGCTGTTGTCCGTAGCGTTGAGCATGTTGAAGCGGCGTTTGCGGAAAAAGCTGCGCTGCCATGCCCGTATGTTCTTTAAAAATTTCATCAAACCATTGCAATTATCCATGCAAAGATAACCAATTTCATAGAAAACCTTTGCGGAACGCGGTGAATTTTTTAACTTTGTAATCGTTTTGATTTTAACGCCAAAAACAGATAAAAATATGGTAAAACCTACATTACTCGTCCTCGCCGCAGGTATGGGCTCCCGTTACGGTTCGCTCAAGCAGATGGACGGAGTCGGCCCTAACAACGAGGCCATCATAGATTATTCGGTCTACGACGCCATCCGCGCCGGTTTCGGCAAGGTCGTTTTCGTCATCCGCCACTCTTTCGAAAAGGAGTTCCGCGAGGTCTTCTCCGCGGAGCGTTTCGGCGGCCGCATCGCCGTGGAGTTCGTGTTCCAGGAGCTGGACTACCTGCCCGAAGGCGCTTCGGTTCCCGAAGGGCGCGTCAAGCCGTGGGGCACCAACCACGCCGTGATGATGGCGGCGGACGCCATCCGCGAACCCTTCGCCGTGATCAATGCCGACGACTTCTACGGTGCCGAAGCCTACAAGACCATCGGGGACTACCTTTCGCAGTTGGGCGAGAGCCGGAACCGCTACTGCATGGTCGCCTACGACCTCGACAAGACCCTTTCGGACAACGGTACCGTTTCGCGCGGCGTCTGCGGCGTGGATGCTGCGGGCAACCTCACCTCGATGGTCGAGCGCACGCAGATCGAACGCATGCCCGACGGCCGAATCTCTTCCACGACGGCGGCGCCGACGAAGAGCTTGCCGAGGATACCCCCGTTTCGATGAACCTCTTTGGCTTCACCCCCGATTTCTTCACCTATTCCAGGGAGTATTTCAAGACGTGGCTCGCCCGCAACAAGGAGAACCTCAAGGCCGAGTTCTATATCCCGACGATGGTCAACAAACTCGTCGGCGAAGGCACGGCCTCGTTGCGTGTGCTCCGCTCGGCGGCGCAGTGGCACGGCGTCACCTACAAGGAGGACAAACCCGCGCTGGTGGCCTCGATCGAGAAGATGATCGCCGAGGGCAAATATCCCCGCAACCTCTGGGCTTAGTTCCCGGCGTTATAATAAGGGGCGGCCCGAAAGCCGCCCCTTATCTTTTGTCCCGCATTGTCTATTGTTTTCCGACGTCTTTTCGGCTGCCTGTCCCTGTTGTCTTTGTCCGCGGTTGTCTTGCCGTTTTTTCTGCCGCTTTCCGTCTGCCGCTTCTTTCGCAGCTGTTATCCCGCCGCCTTTTCCGGCGCCATTCCGTCCGGGCAGGACCTTCCGTACCTTTCATCCGTTCCGCAAAATAAAAAACAGGACTCCGAAAAGTCCTGTTTTTATCTTTGGTTAACAACTGTTGGGAACCTGTTGCGCAGCCGTCGAACAACCTGCGGCCGGCCGGTCAGTCCAGAAATCCCTCCCGTACCAGCTGCTCCCTGATCTTGGTCCAGTCCGCCACCGGCCGTTTCACGCCGTCCACGAACCGGATCGGACAGCCCAAGTTGCTGTCGTCGATATAGAGGTCCGCATGAATCTTCGGCGACGAAGTCCAGCGCTGCTGCGAGGGGTTTTCGTTGATGGCGTAGAGCGGAATCTCCCGGTCCCTGAACCACTTGACTGCCTTGTCGAGCAGTGCGCCCGAACGCATCGTGTAAAGTATCAGGCGGCAACCGTTGTCCGTAAGTTCTTTCAGTACGGGAACCGCCCCGGCGTCGTCGCCGATTTCGGGATATGCGTGTGTCACGACCGTTCCGTCGAAATCGACGGCGATCAATGCATTGCGTATAGCCATTTATTCCTTGTTCCTAATTCTACGTCCGATTTTGCTGAAGAAAAGTTTCAGGCGCTTGCGGTAGCTGGTCTCCTTGTAATCGTCGTAACCATACCCGTATCCGTACCCGTAACCATATCCGTACCCATAGCCGTAACCGTATCCGTGGCGGCGGGTGCGCGTGCCGTTGAGTACGACGCACATGTTGCGGAATTTCTTCTCGCGGTAAAGCCGTTCGATGTCGGGCAGCTGCCGGCGGTCGAGCACGCCTTCGCGCACGATATAGATACAGAGGTCGGCCAGACGGTCCGTAATCACCGCATCGGCTACCGACATGGCCGGCGTGCTGTCGATGAATACGAAGTCGTAACGCTCCTTCAACTGCTCTACCAGCTTGTCGAGCCGGTTCGAGAGCAGCATCTCGGTGGGGTTGGGCGGCTGTATGCCGGCGCAGATCACGTCGAGGTTCTCGTGGAAGCCCATGTTCGTCACCAGCTGGTCGATGTCGGTGATCGTTCCGGCCAGATAACCGGACATGCCGTTCTTGCTGTTGCTGCGTCCCGTGCGTCGTGAGCGCGTGACGGCGCAGGTCGAGGTCTATCAGCACGACCCGTTTGCCCGCCATGGCCAGCGTCATCGCCAGGTTCATCGCCACGAACGTCTTGCCCGCATGGGGGTCGGACGAAGTGAAGAGCACGCACTTGATCTCCTTGCCCGACGATACGTTCATGAAGGTCATGTTCGAACGCAGGATGCGGAAAGCCTCGGACAATGCGTCGCGGCCGGTTTCCCGGACGACGATGCCGCCCTTGTTCTCGCCTTCGAGGAAGGGAATGTCACCCAGGAACGGGGCGCTGATGTTCTCTTCGATGTCCTTGCGGCCGCGGATGGTCGTGTCGAGCATGCCGATCAGGTAGATGATGCCTACGGGGATCGCAAGGCCGGCCAGCAGGCTGATGCCCAGGATGATCATCGAACGGGGCGACACGGGCCTGGGGCTGCCGTATGCCTGGTCGATCGTACGCGAATTGCTTTCGGCGACGGCATAGTTGAGCTGCGTCTCCTCCTGTTTGTTGAGCAGGTAGAGGAACAGCTCCTCCTTGATCTTCTGCTGGCGCATGATGTCTAACAGGACTTTCTCCTGCGACGGCATGGTGGATATGCGGTGATTGGCCAGCGCCTCCTCCTTGCGCATGTTCGAAAGCTGTATTTCGAGCGTCGAGACGTGCGAGTTGAGCGAAGCGATGATCGAGCGGCGCACGGCAGCCAGCACGTTGTCCATGTCCTGGATCACGGGGTTGCGTTCCGAACTGTTTTCGAGCAGTTTCTGGCGGCGCAGGATGGCGTCGTTATATTCGGTGATCTGGGCGACGATCCCGTTGTTGGTCAGCGAGGCGACCATCGGGATCAGATCCCCCGCGTGCGACGGGTCGTCGAGGTAGTCGCGGATGTAGTTGGCGACGCTGATCTGGTTTTCGATCGAAAGCCCTTCGACCTTGAATTTGCTGCTCTCTGTGATGGATCGGGTAGCCTCCGAGGTGATGTCGATCATCTGGTTGCTCTTTTTGATCCCCTCGATTTCGCTGTCCACGACGCCCAGTTCCCGCCCGATGGCCAGCATACGCTCCTTGATAAAGGCGTTCGTCACGACCGATACCTGCCGCTTGTCGGCGATGGCGTCCTCTTCGTACACGGCGATCAGCGTGTTGATCACGTCCTCGGCGCGGCGCGGCACCGAATTGTTCATCGAGATCGTCACGATCGAGGCCTGCTTGTTGGCCACGTCGCTCTTCACGGCGGCGCGGTAGGCGTTGGTCGTCGCCGCGAGCGAATTCTTGATTACGGTGATGGGTTTTTCAGATAGGTCGAGTCCATGAACGGCGTCTTGTGTACGACCATCTGCCCCAGCGGGGTGGGGATCGTGTCGCCGTACTGGGCGCGGATGACCCTGCGCTTCTCCTGCTTGGTGAGGTACTTGTCGTCGAAGTCCGCCAGCTTGATCCGGCCGTCCTCGAGTTCGGTCACCTCCAGCGAAAGGCGCTGGTTGTCGTCGTTGATGAAATCGACCTCGATGGGCGAGCGGCCGTAGAGGTCGAGCGTCCGCAGCCCGTCCCGTACGGAATAGTTGACCGTCAGGTGGAGGCGCTTCACCACCTCCGACATCAGCCGGTGCGACTGGAGGATATAGACCTCGTTGTCTACGTTGCGGCGGTTCTGGAATCCCACCAGATCGCTGAACGCGCCCAGATCCGTGTCGCCGCCCTTGCGGCTGTCCTTCACGAGGATGGTCGCCGTCCGGCTGTATATTTTCGGGGTGCTTGCCAGATAGTAATAGGCCGTTCCCAGACAGATGATCGCCGAGAGCGCGAACCAGTACCAGTTGGCCAGAACCATCTGAATCAGGTCGTGGAGCGTGATGCCGTTCGTGTTTTCGGACTCTTCGTTCAGCAGATGCGGATTGATGTTCTGTTCTGTCATGGCCCGGCTTATTTGGTTAAGGTTATGATAAGCGTCGCCACGGAGATGGCCGTACCTACGAGCGAGAGGTAGAAGTTGCGGTTCTGGCTGATCTCACCGGCCTGTGCCTTGTATTTATTGGGCTTGACATAGATCACGTCGTTCTGCTGGATGTAGAACGCCGGCGAGTTGAAGAGGTCTTTCGATGTGAGGTCGAGGTATTCGATCGTGCGTACGCCGTCCACTTCGCGGGCCACGGCCACGTCCGTACGGATGCCGTAGATCGTCAGGTCGCCGGCCATGGCCAGGGCGTCGAAGATCGAGATCTTGTCGCGCGTGACGTCGTACTGTCCCGGGCGGGCTACTTCGCCGACGACCGAAATCTTCATGTCGGCGAACTGCACGTTGACCGACGGGTCGTTGATATACCCGCCCTCGACGATCTTGTCGGCGATGAGCTGCGCCAGTTCGCTGCGGGTTTTTCCCTTGCAGTCGATCTTCCCGATCACGGGCATGTCGAGCATGCCGTTCTCGTCCACCGTGCGGATCTGCAGCGACTGGTTGGTCGCCGAACTGTACGAGGCGACTCCCGTCACGGAACTCAGCGAGGTCGACGAGTTGAACGGCACGGCCAGTTCGGGGTCTTTGCTGTTGACCACGATCGTCAGCCGGTCGAGGGGCTTGATCCGTATCTGGCCGCTTTCGGCGATTTGTTCGGGCGTAAACGGGTTCGCGTCCTGCAGGTACCAGGCACGTTTCTGCGAGGCGCAGGACGAGACCAGCAGGGCCAGGATGGCCGGGACTAAGAGGCGGAAATGCTTCATTTTATTACTTAGAGCGTTTTGTTTTTGTATAAGGCGTTTTATATCGTGCGCAAAGGTAGTAATTGTTTATGAAATAAATGCGCCCTGCGTCAGCTATTTCCGTCGAATTATGGCTGTTTTGGTCCGGGCGGAGCGTTTGTCCGGAAAAACGTACATTTGACACCCCGAAAACCGATTTATTCAAGCTATGGAAATGTTACATCCCGAATGGAGTTATCAGGCCGTGCTCTATGAAATGAACGTGCGCCAGCTGACGGCCGAAGGCACGCTGCGCGCCGCGGCCGCGAAACTGGGCTTCCTGCGCGACATGGGCATCGACGCCGTGTGGCTGATGCCCGTCTATCCGATCGGCGTCGAGGGGCGCAAAGGCTCGCTCGGCTCCTATTATTCGGTCCGCGACTATTGTGCGGTCGATCCCTGTCTGGGGACGATGGAAGATTTCGACGCCTTCGTCGCCGAGGCGCACCGGCTGGGTATGAAGGTGCTGCTGGACTGGGTCGCCAACCATACGGCGCGCGACGCCCGCTGGGTCGGCGAGAAGCCTGCCGACTGGTATGAGCGCGATGCCGCGGGGGCGCCCGCCGTGCCCTGGGACTGGACGGACACCGCCAAACTCAACTATGCGAACCGCGACGTATGGCGGGCCGAGGCCGACGCCATGGAGTTCTGGGTGCGCCGGCACGCCGTCGATGGTTTCCGCTGCGACATGGCGATGCTCGTGCCCGTGGAGTTCTGGAATGAGGCTGCCCGCCGCCTGCGGAAGGTGAACCCCGGCCTGTTCCTGCTGGCCGAGGCCGAGGAGCCTTACCTTTTCGAAGCGGGTGCCTTCGACGCCTGCTATGCCTGGGAGATGCATCACCTGATGAACGACGTGGCGCAGCAGAAGGTGCGCGTGACCGCCCTGCGCGACTACATTTATGCCGACCGTAACCGTTACCCGCAGTCCGCCATGCGCCTGGTGTTCACCTCCAACCACGACGAGAATTCGTGGAACGGCTCGGAGTTCACGCGCATGGGCGGCGCCCGCGAGATCATGGCCGCCTTCACGTTCGTCGTGCCGCGCGGCCTGCCGCTGGTCTATACCGGGCAGGAGATCGGCTACGACCATTCGTTCGCCTTCTTCGACCGCGACCCGATCCCCTCCTACGCGGCCAATTCGTTCACGGATTTCTCCCGCCGCCTGGCCGGGCTCCGGCATGCCAACCCTGCGCTCGCCGCCGGGGAGGCGGGCGGCGAGATGGTCGAGATACGCAACAACGCCGAGGACTGCCTGATGATTGCGGTCCGCGAGGCGGAGGGCAACTGCGTCGTCGCGGTCATGAACCTCTCGCCCTATGCGATCCATGCCGATTACTATACGGGCATCTACGCCGGCATGTATACCGACGCCATGACGGGCCGTCCCGGCGAACTCCGCGGCCACGTCGAGGAGGATATGGCGCCGTGGAGCTACCGCATCCTGACCCGCTGACGCTTCTGCGCCGCCGAAAAAGACCGCCGCACGACAGGGCGGCCTTTTTGCATTTTGTCCGGTAACTTCCTGCCGGAATCCGTTCCGGTTCCGGAATATTTGCTATTTTTGCCGATGAATATGAGATGCTTTATCATTCTTTGCCTGCTGCTCTTTGCGAGCCTTGCGGCGCAGGCCCGGAGCTACCGCGCCGAGGATATCCCCAATGTCCAGCGCGCCGACCGTACGCGCTACGTGTCGAATCCCGACGGTATCCTTTCGCCCGGCGCCGTAGCGCGTATCGACCGTTTGTGCGCGGCGCTGCGCGAGCGGGCCGTCGCCCAGGTCGCCGTGGTCGCCGTCGATGACATCGCAGGCGGCGACGTCTTCGACTTCGCCATCGACCTCTTCTCCGCGTGGGGCGTGGGGCAGGCCCGCAACGACAACGGGCTGGGCATCCTGTTGGTCAAAGACCGTCGCGAGATCCGTTTCGTCACGGGCGGCGGGCTGGAGGGCGTGCTGCCCGATGCGATCTGCAAGCGCATCCAGCTCAAATACATGCTTCCGGCATTCCGCCAGGGCGATTACAGCCTCGGCATGGTGCAGGGGGTCGAAGCCGTGTCGCAGCTGCTCGAAGGGAGCGAACTGGATCTGGGCGGCACCGATACGGCCGGCGACGAGCTGCCTGCCTGGGCGGTTTTCCTGATCGTCACCGGGTTCGTCGTGGTGCCGATGGGCGTGATCCTGCTGGGTTACTACGCCCGCAAGCGTTGCCCGAAATGCCATAAACTGACACTCCGGCAGCAGTCGAGCGACATCCTGAAGGTGACGCCCAACTACCGGCTGGTCGAATATACCTACGTCTGCTCGAATTGCGGCGCCGTGGTCAAACGGCAGGCCAAAAACCTGCGCGACGACAATTTCGGCGGTGGCGCGGGACGATCATCGGCGGCTTCGGCGGTTTCGGCGGTTTCGGCGGCGGATCGCGCGGCGGCTTCGGCGGCGGTTTCGGCGGCGGGTCGTTCGGGGCGGAGGCGCCGGATCGCGGTAACGGGGTGTTTAAAGGCAATTGCATGATGCCGCACAGGGCGGACTTCTAAGCGCGGCTGTCGGCCGCGGATATGGCGGTCCGGAACGAAATGAGTTGATAATTTATTAAAACAGTTTGTTATGAAAAAATGGATTTGGATTGGAGTCGCCGCCCTTGTGGTGATCTTCTTCTATGCAACGTACAACGGATTCGTCAACAAGGAAGAGGGCGTTAAGACCGCATGGGCCAACGTCGAGACGCAGTACCAGCGCCGTGCCGACCTGATTCCCAACCTGGTGAACACGGTCAAGGGCTATGCCGCACACGAGTCGCAGACTTTCGAGGCCGTGACCGAGGCCCGTGCTAAAGCCACCTCGATCAACCTTTCGGCCGACGACCTCACGCCCGGGAAACTCGCCGAGTTCCAGCAGGCGCAGGCGCAGGTGCGCTCGGCGCTGGGGCGCCTGATTGCCGTGTCGGAGAGTTATCCCGACCTGAAGGCCAACCAGAATTTCCTCGAACTGCAAGCGCAGCTCGAAGGCACCGAGAACCGTATTTCAGTGGCCCGCAAGGAGTTCAACGAAGTGGCCCGGACCTATAACGTCTCCGTGCGCCGCTTCCCGGCCAACCTCGTCGCCAAAATGTTCGGTTTCGAGCAGAAGCCCTACTTCGAGTCGGCCGAAGGCTCCGAAGCCGCGCCGCAGGTACAGTTCTAAAGGAAATGGCGAACGCTAAGTCGCGCGGCTGCGTGCTGGGTGCCGTGGCCGCCGCCAGTTACGGATTGAATCCGCTCTTCACGTTGCCCCTCTACGAGGCGGGCATGGGAGTGGATTCGGTGCTTTTCTACCGTTATCTGCTGGCTGCGGCGATGCTGGGCGCGTTGATGCTCGTCCGGCGGCAGTCGTTCGCCGTGCGCCGCCGCGACCTTGTGCCGCTGGCGGTCATGGGACTGCTCTTTTCTTTCTCGTCGCTCTTCCTGTTCGAGAGCTACAACCACATGGACGCGGGCATCGCTTCGACCATCCTGTTCCTCTATCCCGTGCTGGTCGCGGTCATCATGGCCGTCGGTTTCCACGAGAAAGTGAGCCGGATCACCATGCTCTCGATCCTGCTGGCCTTCACCGGCATCGCCATGCTCTACAAAGGCGGCGGTGAGCCGCTCTCCTTTCTCGGCGTCGCGCTGGTTTTCTCTCGTCGCTCTGCTATGCGGTCTACATCGTGGGCGTCAACCGCTCGTCGCTGCGCGGCCTGCCGACCGAGAAACTCACCTTTACGCTCTGCTGTTCGGCCTGAGCGTCTATGTCGTGCGCCTGCGCTTCTGCGCCGACCTGCAGGCGATCCCCACGCCCGGACTCTGGATCAACGCCGTCTCGCTGGCGCTCTTTCCGACGATCGTGTCGCTGGTGACGATGGCCGCCGCCATCCGCGCCATCGGCTCTACGCCCACGGCGATCCTCGGTGCGCTGGAACCCCTTACGGCCCTCTTTTTCGGCGTCGTGGTCTTCGGCGAACGACTCACGCCGCGCATCGTGCTGGGCGTGGTGTTGATTTTGGTCGCCGTGACGCTCATCATCGCCGGTCGGTCGCTGCACATTCCTTTCCCGCACCTGCGGTTCCGCCGGGCGCGGTAGGGTGGTATCGTGTTGGATATAAGGGGATGCGGTGCGGCTACATCCCTTTTTTTATGCCGGCCCGGATCAGGAGGATATTTACGGGCAGCGCCACGAGGAACCCGCATGCCATGGCGACCTGCATCGTGAACCAGAATACGAACGAGGTGCGGGGCATTGCCTCACCGCCGTTGAGCGCGAAGATCGCCACGGCCATCCAGCCGTACATGCCGGCCTGCCATGCCGTGAGCGAGAGTATGTCGGCTTTGGCGGCACGGCGTATCGCTTCACCGCGCGGGAGCGTGCGTTCCATGCCCCGGATCGCGGCGTACTGGAACCCGATGCCGAAAACCAGCGCCAGTATGTAGTCCGCGATCCACGCCCCGGCCAGCAGGCTCCCGCCGACGGCGATCGGAACGAAATACATAAACCATTCCCCGACCAGATCGGCCAGCGTACATCCCGCTCCGCAATGAAGCGTGGACAACACCGCCGACTCCCATTTCGGCCGCCCCGGCATCTCCGCTTCCGCCATGTTCCTCATGCCGGGCATAGCCATACCCGGCATACCTGCCGTTTCACCCATATTTTCCATGCCTGCCGTACTGCTCATTTTCCGCATGCCGTCAGCCCCGGCTTCTGCCGCTCTTGCTCCCGTTTCCGCTTCGGCTCGTGTTTCTGCTCCTGTTTCCGGCTTCGTCCCCGTTTTCCGGCCGCCGTTATGCTCTTCGAGGTCGCAGTGCCGCGGCCGGCCGAAGGTGAAATAGGCCCATAGCCCGATGACGCTGGCCCACAGGCCGGTGAGAATCCACACGCTGTTCATAATACGCATCGGCTGTCTGCACGAGTGCAGGTCGGCCGCGATAATCAGCGCCGAGACGATGCCGCCCACGACGAATATCTCGGCCAGATAACTGAAATGCTGCATAGCAGGAAGTTTTTCCCGCCATGCAGCAATTTATGTACCGTATCCGCTTGTATTCAGCGGTTTTTGATCCGCTCCCGGCAGCAGCCGTTTTACTCCGTCGGGGCCGGCCCCGACGATCTACAATCGGCTCTTCTCGTCGGCCGAACCCGCTTCGACCGCCTTGCGTTTGAAGGCTTTGCCCGACTTGAAGTTGTAGGTCACTCCGATCGTGAAGCTGCGGTCGTTCCACTGCTGTTTGACGTCGACCATGCGCACGAACCCGTCGCCGCGGGCGCCGATGTGCTGCGGGCGCTCGATCAGGTTGCGCACCGAGAACGAGGCGGTGAACTTGTCGCCGAAACGCTTCTTGATCCCTGCGTTCAGGAAATGGAGCGGTTTTACCCAGCAGTTGCCGAAGTCCATGCGGCTCTGGAACCGGTACGACAGGTCGATGTAGAATTTCGCGGGCAGCGAGAAGGTCGTCGAGCTGTTTACGAAATAGAAGTTGTAATGTTTTTCGGCGCTGTGCTCGTCGATGCGCTGCCCCTGCCGGATGTAGGTGAGGTTGAGATTCATCGTCCACCATTTGGTGAACTGGAACGGTGCGTTGGCCGTGAGGTAATAGTTTTTCGTCGTGTCGAAGTTGGTCCACGCCAGGCACAGGCGCGCCGGGTCGTCCGCGTCGGGGCGTATCGTCTGCTGTATTTCGCCGGTCTGGACGACGATGCCGCCCGTCAGCGTGTATTTGTGTTTCAGCACCAGCGTCAGGCTCGCGTCGTGCTTGTAGGCCGGGTCGAGTTCCGGGTTTCCCGTCTGATAGGTGTAGTCCGAAATCTGGTACCGCTGCGGGTTGAGGGTCCAGAAGCGCGGGCGCTCGATCGTGCGGGCATACTGGGCGATGAGCGAGTAGGCCCCGTCTTTGGTCAGGGCATAGGAGACGTTCGCGTTGGGGAAGAGGCTGAAGTAGTTCTGCGAGATGTCGCCGCCCTTGCCCCGGGTGTGGGTATATTCGCCCCTCAGCCCTGCCACGAGGCTCCAGCGCCCGAGGTTGGCCGAGGCGATGCCGTAAGCCGCCGCGATGTTCTCCGTATAGTTGATCGTGAAGCTCTGGTTGTCGTTGCGCACCCACGCGCCGTCCTTCACGTATTCGTAGAGCGCGTCGTTGTGCATGTCGTTGTAGGTGAACTTGGCGCCTGCGCGCAGCGACCAGCGGGGCGAGAATTTCTTGTCGAGGGCCAGCGTGGCGGTGGTGTCGTAGAACCGACGAGTTGTCGCGGTAAGTCGAGTCGACGGCCGTGGTGGGGGAGGTGATGCGGCTGAAATTGTCGTTGCCGGTCTCCGTTTCGCGGCGCGTGTAGTCGGCCAGCAGCTTGAGTGTCGAGCCGAGCGTGTCGAGTTTGTAGATGTAATTGAACGTCGCCGAGTAGTTGTCTCGGATGTTGTGTATGCCGTAGCGGCTTTCCGTGCGGGTTACGGCACCCGCGTCCGTGAAGTCGGTGTAGGAGTCGTTCGGGCCCTTTTCGTTGTTGCGCCAGTATTCGAACTCTGCGCCGATGCTGTGCTTGGGGCTTATTTCGAATACCGAGCCGATGCTGCCGCCGAAGTTGCGGTCGCGTTCGGCGATTTCCGAATGGGACGTGAGGTTCGTGTCGCCCGTGGTGTAGTCGGTGTGTTCGTCCGAGACGGCCGTGTCCTTTCCCAGGTCGGCCCACGCCGAGGCATAGAGGTCGAGGCGCCCCGTGTGGATGTTGATGTTGCCGCTCGGCGTATAGAAGTGGTGGCGCCCGTTCTGTGTGGTGCGCATCGACAGCGACCCGTCCAACCCGTTCTCGCGGCG
>JBKSUH010000017.1:0-21803 GCA_047233565.1 Alistipes sp. | reverse complement strand
CGTCCTTGTCGAAGTTGCGGCCCTGGTCGTCGAACCCGTGGGTCATCTCGTGGCCGATCACCACGCCGATGGCACCGTAGTTCACGGCGTCGTCAGCCTCGGGGTTGTAGAACGGCGGCTGGAGGATGGCTGCCGGGAAGCAGATCTCGTTGGTCGTCGGGTTGTAGTAGGCGTTCACCGTCTGGGGCGACATGTGCCACTCGTCCTTATCGACAGGCTTGCCGAGCTTCGAAATATTGTCGGCCGTATACCAGAGGCTGGCATTCACGATGTTCTCGAAATAGCTCTTCGAGGGGTCGATCGCCAGCGTCGAATAGTCCTTCCACTTGTCCGGGTAACCGATCTTCACCGTGAAGGCCGCCAGTTTTTCCTGAGCCTTGGCCTTCGTGGCGTCCGACATCCAGTCCAGCGCCGCGATATGCTGCCCGAGCGCCGTCTGCAGGTTCTTCACCAGCCCGAGCATACGCTCTTTGTCCTTTGCGGGGAAATATTTGGCGACATACATCTCGCCCACGGCCTCCGACAGCGTGCCGTTGGGCACCGACATCGCGCGCTTCCAGCGGGGTTTCATCTCCTGCTGGCCGGCCATCGCCTTGCCGTAGAAATCGAACGAAGCCTGCTGGAAATCGTCGCTCAGGTACGACGCGGCATCGTCCAGGTACTGCGCCGCGAGGTAGTAACGGATATCCTCCAGCGGAGCGTTCTTCATCAGGTCGTTGGCGTTGGCGATCGACGATTTCGTCGTCACGATGATCGTGTCGAAGTCGCCGATGCCCATGGCTTTATAGTAAGCGGGCCAGTCTATGGCATCGTAGGTCTTCTCGAACTCGGCCTTCGCCGTGGGGTTGTACTGCGCCGGTATGTCGCGCAGCTCGGTGTTCGACCACGACTTCTCGGCCAGTTTCGTCTCGATGTTCATCACACCGGCCACGGCTTTTTCGATGTCAGCCTCGGGGATGCCTGCAAGACGGAAGAGCTTGCCCAGATACTCCTTGTAGGCCGTCCGGATATTCTCGTTCTCGGGGTCGAGGTAGTAATCGCGGTCGCCCATCGTGAGGCCCGACTGCGAGATATAAAGGGCATTGATATCGCTGTTCATCAAGTCAGCCTGCACACCCACGGAAAAGAAGGGGTTGGCGATCGCCGTGTGGAGTTTGGCCACGATGCCGGTCAGTTGCCCGCGGTCCCCGACGGAGAGAATCTCCCCGACGGCGCTCTTCAGCGGCGCGGCGCCCTCGGCGTTCAGACGCGTCGAATCGAGACCCATCTTGTAGAGGTCCGAAATCTTCTGCTCGACGCTTCCCGGCGCGGCGCTGATCTTGGTCATCTCCGAGAAAAGCTCGTTGATGCGCTTCTCGTTGTTGTCGCGCAGCACGTCGAACGAACCGTAGCGCGAATATTCCGGTTTGAGGGGGTTGTTCTTCTGCCAGCCGCCCGTGGCGTACTCGTAGAAGTCGGCATTCGGGGCTACCGAAAGGTCGAAGTTGGCCAGGTCGATGGCGGGGGTTTTGGAGGTATTCTGACAACTTGCCATACAAGCTATTGTTGCAGCGAAAAGAATGATTTTTTTCATTGTGTTCGGGTATTTAGTGACGACAGGGGTGTCCGACCATGCCGGAACACCCCTTGTCTTTATTTCGGATCTGGATCGGAATGTCGGCTTATTTGCGGATCGCCGCCACACCCGGAAGCACCTTGCCTTCCATGTACTCCAGCAGGCGCCGCCGCCCGTCGAGACATAGGAAACCTTGTCGGCCAGCCCGAACTTGTTGATGCAGGCTACCGAGTCGCCGCCGCCGATGAGCGAGTAGGCGCCCTTCGAAGTGGCTTCGGCGATCGCTTCGGCCACGGCGCGCGAACCGGTCGCGAATTTGTCGATCTCGAACACGCCCACGGGACCGTTCCAGAGGATCGTCTTGCACTTGAGAATCTCCTCGCGGAAGACCTTCTTGCCCTCGTCGGCGATGTCCACGCCTTCCCAGCCGTCGGGAATGTTGTTGGCCGGAGCGACGTTCGTATTGGCGTCGGCCGAGAATGCGTCGGCGATCAGCGCGTCGGGCGACATCACGACCTTCACGCCCTTCTCCTTGGCCTTGGCCAGAATGTCGAGCGCCGTCTGGAACTGATCCGGCTCGCAGATCGAGTTGCCGACCTTGCCGCCCTCCGCAGCCGCGAAGGTATAGGTCATGCCGCCGCCCAGCACCAGCACGTCGACCTTTTCGAGCAGGTTCTCGATGATGGTGATCTTGGTCGAAACCTTCGAACCGCCCAGAATGGCGCAGAACGGACGCTCCGGATTGAGCATGATGCCGTCGATGGCCTTCAGCTCGTTCTCCATCACGTAGCCGAACATCTTGTCGTTGGGGAAATAGTCGGCGATCAGGGCCGTCGAAGCGTGTGCGCGGTGCGCCGTGCCGAACGCGTCGTTGATGTAGCAGTCGGCATACGATGCGAGCTTCTTGACGAACTCCTTCTGCGGACCCTCCTTCAGCGCCTTCTTGGCGGCCTTCTTCTCCTCGTCGGTGGCGTCTTCGGCCAGACCGCGGGGCTTGCCCTCCTCCTCGGCGTAGAAACGCAGGTTCTCCAGCAGCATCACCTCGCCGGGCTTGAGGTTCTTGGCCATCTCGGCGGCCTTCTCCCATGCAGTCGCCGGCGAACATCACCTTCACGCCCAGGCGTTTCTCGATGGCGGGGACGATCTGCTCCAGCGAGAACTTGGGATCGGGATTCTTCTTGGGACGCCCCAGGTGCGACATCAGGATGACCGAGCCGCCCTTTTCGAGCACCTTCTTGATGGTGGGGATCGCCGCACGGATGCGGGTATCGTCCGTTACCTCGCCCTTCTCGTTGAGGGGCACGTTGAAATCCACGCGGATGATCGCGCGCTTGCCTTTGAAATCGTAATTGTCGATTGCGAACATAGCTCTTTGATTTTGAATTATTTTGTTGAATTGATCTTTCAAATACGCATTACCGGGGCAAATTTATGAAAATAATTTAAAAAAGTGTTATTCCGATAACAGAAAAAATAATGCGCCCGGCGCCACGGCACGCTAATAGAACGTCCCCTTGGGCGCGAAGATCGCGTACCCGAAATTGAACGTCAGGTACATGTTCTTCCAGTTGCGCAGGTCGTATTTGGTCAGGGCCAGGCTGACCGGGCCGATCGGCGTATGGTAGACCAGCGACGCCTCGGCGATATAGTGCCAGCGCTTATCTTCCACCGGGCCTGACACCCCGGGTACGAAACTGCGTTTCTCGCGGAACATGGCGTAGAAACCCGTGCGCAGGAAGAAGTTGGGCATCAGGTCGAAAGTCGGCATCACGCCGCCCGCCGCGAACCGCTTGCCCCGGAAGTCGGGCATGTAAATCATCTGCGCGTGAGGCACCGGCTCGTAAGCCGGCATCGACATCACCGTGGCCCCCTCGGTCGTGAACTCGGGATGGTTCGTGATCACGCCGTCGACGTTCAGCCCCAGCGAAAACCAGCTGCAGCCCGGCATGTCGAAATACTTGTCCCACGTAAGCCGCGCCCCGACCCACTGGCGGGACGTCCGCGACAGGAACTTTTCGGCATCGAACGGCTCGTATTTATCGCGCCCCGTGACGAAGATGCCCGAAAGCCGCATGTCGGAGCCTTTGCGCGGATAGAGGAACTTGTCGAGGGTGTTGCGGGCCAGCTCGGCCTTGAGACCGAAGAACGAATAGCGCGAATGGTCGGTGTCGTCGGCGAAAAGCACGTCGGAATCGTATCTGTAATTGATGTGTCCGCCGTTGGCGCGGAGCAGGAAGACCCCGCGGTGGGCGAGGGGCATGCCGGCGGCCACCGAGAAAAGCTCTCGCTGTTCTTGACCTGCTGGGTGTTGTCGATCTTGGTGAGGTTGCCGAAGGCGCCGTGCCGGAAGTTGCGCACCGCGAAATTATAGGAGTAGTCGAGGAACACCGGCTTCCACATGTAGAAATCCGTACGTCCGCCGATCGTGCCCCACGTATAGATCGGCCCCAGATAGAGATCGGCGCCCAGCTGCTGGCCCACACGGCCGATCGTCTGGTAATTGACGCCGATGTAGGCCTGGTTGAAGGCCGTCGAGGAGACGTTGCCGCCGATCGTGATCTTGAAGTTGGGTTTGGTATGGAACTTTGCCCGGAACGAATAGCGCTCCGTCACGGTGTCGTATGTCACGTGCGGGAAATCCATCGTGAAATCGCCGTCCGCAAGCACCGCGTAGAGGTTGTCGCGCAATTCGGAAAAACCCATCGGGCGCTGGCGCCCGGGGGTTCGGCGGTCTACCTTCACGAAGTCGCGGATATAGGCCTCGGGCGCCGAGGAGAGCCCTTCGAGCTTATAGTCGTTGAAGACCAGCGGCGGGCATTTGGCGCGGAACTCCTCGCGCCGCTCGGCATAGCGCCGGGGTGACCAGCGTTCGGAAACCCGCTCCAGGATCTGCGGCATGACGGCCATCGCATCTTCATAACCGGCATCCATCACGGCCACGGCGCTGTCGAAATCGAGCATGTTGACATCCACGGCACGGCGAACCGTGACGCTGCGCCCTTTGGGCAGGTCGTAATCCGTATCGTGCATCGCCAGCATGAAAGCCTGGTCGAGGATGTTGATGTCCTCGCCCGGCGGGGTATTGCCCGCCGTGCAGATACTGCCCACGATCAGGTCGGGACGGAACCCCACGTCGAGCGGACGCCACGGGAAGTTGTCGTAAATACCGCCGTCGTAGAGCAGCATCGAATCGACTTTCATCGGTTTGAACACCAGCGGGATGGACATCGACGAGCGCACGGCTTCGCACAGGTCGCCGTTGCGCATCACCACCGGCTCGCGGGCGTTCATATCGCTCGACACGCAGAGGAAAGGCACCATCAGACGGTCGAAGTCGCCGCCGGCAGCCGCCGAGGCCGGCGCGAACAGCTCCGTAAGCGCCATCTCGATCGGCGTCGAGGAGAGCAGGTTCGTCACCCGGAACCGCTTGCCGGCGCCTCCCACGTTCATACGCACGCTGATAAACGACGGGTTGTGGCCGATCTGCTGGTAGTAGGGGGTATAGCGGGGGTCGATACGCCCCGACACCCACTCCTTGACCACGCCCGAAGCGACGATCTCCCGCATCTGGGCAGGGGAGTAGCCGGCATACATGGCCGCGATGATCGAGCCCATCGAGGTGCCCGCCACGTAATCGATCGGCACGCCGTTCTCCTCGAGGGCTTCGAGCACGCCTATATGGTAGAGTCCCTTTGCGCCGCCGCCGCTCATCACGACGCCCACCGAGCGGGGACGTGCAGTCCCGTCGTCGGGGTTCTGCGCCCCGGCGACCGTCGCAGCGAGCAACAGCACCGAGATAAATGAGAGGGTTTTACGCAACATATCTCAATTTTTTTATAACTTTGCACGTTATACTTAACGTAATAAGACGGGTAAAAATACGGAAAAAGCGTAAACAATCAAAATATGACCGACAAAATCAATGAACTTCTCCGACGTGTCGAAGAGTTCAAACCGAAGGCAGCGGCCGAGATCGAGGAGTTCCGCATCAAAGTGCTCGGCAAGAAGGGCGAACTGAACGCCCTGATGGAAGAGTTCAAGACGGTGGCCCCGGAGCTCAAGCGCGAAATGGGGCAGCAGCTCAACAAACTCAAGGTCACGGCCCTCGACCGCATAAACGCCCTGCGCGAGCAACTTCAGGACGCAATCGCCGACGACGGCGCTGCGACCGAAGACATGACCCGTCCCGGTTCGGCCGAGCAGTTGGGGTCGCGCCACCCGATCTCGATCGTCAAGACCCAGATCGTCGAGGTCTTCTCGCGGCTGGGCTACACCGTCGCCGACGGGCCCGAGATCGAGGATGACTGGCACGTTTTCTCGGCGCTCAACTTCCCGCCCGAACATCCGGCGCGCGACATGCAGGACACGTTCTTCATCGAAAAGGATCCCGACATCCTGCTGCGCACGCATACCTCGTCGATCCAGGTACGCACCATGGAGCGCCAGAAACCGCCCATCCGCGTCATCTGCCCCGGCCGCGTGTTCCGCAACGAAGCCATTTCGTACCGCGCGCACTGCATCTTCCACCAGATCGAGGGCCTCTACATTGACGAAGGGGTGTCGTTCGCCGACATGAAACAGTCGCTGCTCTACTTCGCCAAGGAGGTTTTCGGCGAGCAGGCCGTCATCCGCATGCGCCCGTCGTATTTCCCCTTCACCGAACCTTCGGCCGAGGTCGACGTATCGTGCAACCTCTGCGGGGGCAAGGGCTGCCCGGTGTGCAAGGGTACCGGCTGGCTCGAAATCATGGGCTGCGGCATGGTAGACCCCAACGTACTCCAGGCAAACGGCATAGACCCCGAAAAATACTCGGGCTTCGCCTTCGGCATGGGTATTGAACGCATCGCAATGCTCAAATACGGCGTGAAAGACCTGCGCCTCTATTTCGAGAACGACGTGCGTTTCCTCCACCAGTTCGACACGGCACTCTAAAACACCGGGCCCATGAAACGTCTGACAGCGATCACGGTACTGTGCGTGCTCTTCCTTTCGGCCTTCGCCGCCGGGAAAGGCCCCGCCGGCGTGCCCGGCTATCCCGATTCGCTGCGCAGCGTATGGCTGTATACCGAAGGCATCAAACAGAATGCCATTGCCCGAGACACCGTCCGGGCGCGGGAATTCTTCGCCGAGGCCATCCGCAACGACTCGACCTTCGCACCGGCCTATTACGAAATGGCCGCCAACGGCATGTATTCCACGCCCGACGAGGCGGTGAATCTGGCACGCACGGCCTTCCGGCTCGACACCGCCAACAAGTGGTACCACCAGTTCCTCGGGCAGGCACTCATCTATGCCCGCCGTTACGACGAGGCGCTGGCCGTCTACCGCCGCCTGCGCAGCGACGAGCCGCAGAACCCCGACAACTACCGGATTCTGGCCGCCCTCTACGAGCAGGCGCAGCAGCCCTTCTCGGCCATCGCCACGCTCGACTCGGCCGAAGTGCGCTTCGGCCGCATCCCGGTGCTGAGCACCATGAAACGGCAGCTGCTGGTCGCTACGCGCCAGATGGACAAGGCCGTCGAAGAGGCCGAGGCCATGGTCGAAGCGGTGCCTTACGAGGCCGAACACCACGTCGTGCTGGCCGACCTCTACGGCATTCTGGGCAAGGATTCGCTGGCCAAGGCCGAATACGACCGGGCATTGCAGATCGACTCGACCGACGTGGGAACGCTCATGTCGCTGGCCGATTTCTACAACGGCCGCCACGATTACCGGGCGGTGCTGGACGTTACGCAGCGGCTTTTCGAGTCGGACAAGATGCCGCTCGAAACGAAGATCAAACGCTTCGAGCAGCTCACCTCCGACATGCGGTTCTACCGCGAATACTACATCCAGCTCAACGCGCTGGCCTCGACGCTGGCCGTGCGCTATCCGCAGGACCGGCGCGTGGTGGAACTCTACGCCAAGCACCTGATCGCCTCAGGCGAACTGGAGCAGGCGCTGGCGCTCTACAAACTCCACCTCGACGACCAGCCGCCCGTCGAAAGCTACTACCGGTCGGTGATCGACATCGAGAGCTATCTCCAGCATCCCGACTCGGCGGCCCTCTACATCAACCGGGCGCTGGAGCTTTTCCCCGGAGAGATCGACTTCCAGCTCTCGAAAGGCCACGTGCTGAATTACACCAAAGAGTACGACAAAGCGATAAAAGCCTATCAGCAGTCGCTCCGTTACGCCCGCACCGATTCGCTGCGCGGCGCGATCTGGGGGCTGATCGGCGACACATGGCACCAGAAAGCCGCGGCGGGGAGTCCGGCGACGAAGAGGATTTCGTGCTCATCAGCCGCAAGGGTTCGTTCCGTTCGGCCATGAAGCAGTGCTACAAAGCCTATGACAGGAGCCTGCGCTACGATCCCGACAACGCCATGGTGCTGAACAACTACGCCTATTTTCTCTCGCTTGAGGAGCGCGATCTGGAAAAGGCGCTCGCCATGGCCAGCCGCGCCACGGCCCTCACGGACAACAACCCCACCTACCTCGACACCCACGCTTGGGTGCTCTTCAAACTGGGACGTGTGGACGAAGCCCGGAAAATCATGCAGCAGGCCGTCGCCTCGACGCACAGGAAAGCGCCGCGCTGCTGGTCCACTACGGCGACATACTGAAGGCGCTGGGCGAGAATTTCATGGCCGAGATATACTGGCGCAAAGCCCTCGAAAAGGGCTACGACGCCGGGCGCATCGAACGCCGGATAACGGAAAGCAAAGCGAAAAAGAGTAACCCTGCAAATGCGATGAAGCCGACGAAAAGCTGCATACTGACCCTTTTCCTGCTGTTCGCCGCCCTTGCGGCCTCCGCTCAGGCCGACCGCAAGATCGAACAGCAGAAGCGGGTTATCGCGGCACTGGAGCAGAAAATCGCCGCCGAGGAGCGGAGATTTCGAAGCTCAAGGGGCCGCGCCGCCACCGAGGAACGGGTTCGCCGCCTGGCGCGCCAGCTCGACTCCCGCAACCAACTGCTCGAAGAGACCGAGAAGCAGGTGCGCCTGCTGCGCAAGGAGATATCCCGTACGGACAGCGTCGCCGGCGATCTCAGCTCGGCCCTGGAACGCAACCGTACGCAGTATGCCGAGATGGTACGCGAGGCCTACCGCAACTATAAGCACAACAATTACCTGACCTACATTTTCTCGTCGCGCGACTTCGCCGACGTCGCGAAAAAGATCACCAACCTGCGCGAGGTGGCTTCGATGCGCGAACGCAAACTGCACGACATCGCCGCACTTTCGGAACAGGTCGCCCGCGAGAAGGAGCTGCTCGACCGCCGCAAACGGTCGCTCGACTCGGTAACGCTCAAACTGAAAGCCCAGAAACAGAAGCTCGAACGCGACGCCCGCAACGCCCGCACCAGCATCCGGCAGCTCTCCCAGAAGGAGAAAACGGCCCTCCAGCGCAAAATATCGCAGGAGCAGCAGCTCGACGTGGCCATCGGCGAACTGCGCAAACTGACCAAGGGCAACAAGGAGGGCGATTCGTTCTCGACCAAGACCACGGGGCTGAGGCTTCCCGTCACGGCCGGTTCCGTAAAACGCTACAAGGAAAACATGGCCGAGATCTCCGGCCCCAAGGGTGCGCACGTCATTTCGATCTACGACGGAAAGGTCGTCGAAATCAAGCGCAACCGCATCACGAACAAATACGACGTTTTCGTGGCTCACGGCGAATATATAACCTCCTATGCCAACATGGGGTCGATATGCGTTGAAAAGGGCCAGAAAGTGGCAAGAAACGAACAGTTGGGCACCATCGGCTCGTCGGTCAACATCATGACGATGGAAACCGAGTACAAACTGGTATTCGGCATCTACCCGCCGAACCCCGGCGAGAAGCTCCGCGCCGAAAACTGTTTCAAGAAATAACATGAGGACGACATGCGACGGTGCGGTTTCCCGAAACCTGCTGCCGGCATCCGCAGGCAGACACCCGATTCCGGCAGTGGCCGGATCTCCGTCCAGCACCGGAAATCCGTGTCCCCAACGCCGAAAATCTCCGTCCAGCGCCGGAAATCCGCGTCCTCAGCAGCGAAACACCCCGGACGAAGGAGGAAGGACGTAAAATCTGAAAAATACGAAAAAATGGCTGTCAAATATTATAACGACGATTGTACCTTCCGGCTGCCGCAGAAACGCCTGACGGCGGCATGGCTGCGCGAAGTGGCCGAAGCGGAAGGGTATGCGCTGGGCGATGTGAGCTACATTTTTTGCTCGGCGCAACGGCTCCTGGAGATGAACCGCCAGTGGCTCGGGCACGACTATTTCACCGACGTCATTACGTTCGATTACAGCGACCGCAAAGGCGAACGCATCGTTTCGGGCGACATTTTCATCGACGTCGAGACCGTAGCCGACAATGCCCGGCAATACGGCTGCACGACACTCCAGGAAATGCGCAGAGTCATCGTACACGGCGTGCTGCACCTCTGCGGGCAGGGTGACAAGACGCCCCGCACCAATGCGCAGATGCACCGCAAGGAGGATAAATACCTCAAATTCTGGGAGACGGCACAATGACACTCGAATACGATATAATCGTCATCGGCGGCGGACATGCCGGCTGTGAAGCGGCCTCGGCTTCCGCACGCCTGGGGTCGCGCACGCTGCTGCTCACGATGGACATGTCCAAAATGGCCTCCATGTCGTGCAACCCGGCTGTCGGTGGAGTAGCCAAGGGACAGATAGTCAGAGAGATAGATGCTTTGGGAGGACAGATGGGACGCATTACCGACCTCACCGCTATCCAATTTCGGATGCTCAACCGTTCGAAGGGTGCGGCCATGTGGAGTCCCCGTGCACAATGTGACAAAACCCGTTTCTCGGAGGAGTGGCGCCATACGCTCGAAAACACGCTGAACCTTTACATCTGGCAGGACGCCGCCACCGAACTGCTGTTCGCCCGGCTCCGGAAACAAACGCGGCGCCGTCGGACAATCTGCCCGACGAAACCACAACGTCGTTCAATTCCGCGCCCGGCACGATTTCTTCGGCAGCCGAATCGGATGCGGATTCAGATCCGACACTCCGAAATGCACCGTCGGCCGCCGGAAAACTCGCCATCCGGGGCGTTCGACCCCATGGGCGTCGAATTTTCCTGCCGGAAAGTCATACTCACCTCCGGCACATTCCTCGGAGGGTGATGCACTGCGGGCCTCGCACGCCGAGGGCGGCAGGGCAGGGGACGCCGCTTCGCACGGGATCACGGAATCCCTGCGCGCAATCGGATTCGAAACCGGGCGTATGAAAACCGGGACACCCGCACGCCTCGATGCCCGCACGATCGACTTCGAAATACTCGAACCGCAATACGGAGACGAAAACCCGGCCAAATTCTCCTTTTCACCTGACACACAACCGGTTAAAAACCAACTCCCTTGTTTTTTGGTCTACACGTCGGCCGAGGTGCACGACATCCTGCGCACAGGGTTCGACCGCTCGCCGCTGTTCAACGGGACGATCTGCGGCATCGGTCCGCGCTACTGCCCGTCGATCGAGGACAAACTCCGCACCTTTGCCGACAAAGACCAGCACCAGCTCTTCCTGGAACCCGAAGGACGCAGCACCAACGAATACTACCTCAACGGCTTTTCTTCGTCGCTGCCCTGGGAAATACAGTTGGAAGCACTGCATAAAATCCGGGGATTCGAAGACCTGCACATCTATCGCCCGGGCTATGCCATCGAATACGACTATTTTCCACCCACGCAACTGCACCATTCGCTCGAAACAAAACTCGTTTCCGCCCTTTATTTCGCCGGGCAGGTCAACGGGACGACCGGATACGAAGAGGCCGCAGCCCAGGGGTTGATGGCAGGGATCAATGCACACCGGATGCTGAAAGGGGAGGAGGCCGTCGTATTGCAGCGCGACGAAGCCTATATCGGAGTGTTGATAGACGACCTTGTGACCAAAGGGGTGGACGAGCCCTACCGCATGTTCACCTCGCGTGCAGAATACCGCATCCTGCTCCGGCAGGACAATGCGGACATCCGGCTTACTCCTATCGGATATAAAATCGGGCTTATTACCCAAAAAAGATATGACTATTTCGTCAAAAAAAATACGCTCGTAGAATCGCTTATTTCTTTCACTCGCCAACAGAGCATCAAAGCAGCCGAAATTAACGACTATTTAAAAGCAATAAATTCCGAACCTTTATCACAGGGAAGGAAGCTTTACGACATACTAATGCGGAATAATGTTTCGTTCGATTCGCTGCAAGCCGTCCTGCCGAAGCTCCGAAAATTCATCGAAACGAACCGGATGGAGGAAGAGGTGATCGAAGAGGCAGAAATCCAAATCAAATATAAAGGGTATATTGAGCGCGAAAAATTCATTGCAGAAAAGCTACATCGGCTCGAAAACATACGAATTCCCGCGGATTTCGACTTTCACTCGATGAATTCCCTGACTATCGAGGCCCGGCAAAAACTATCCCGAATTCGGCCTAAAAACATCGGGCAAGCCTCTCGCATACCCGGAGTTTCTCCCGCAGACGTAAATGTTCTCTTGGTAAAATTCGGAAGATAGGGTATAATGTTCCACGTGGAACAAGGCAAGAAAAACACATGGATACCCACAAACAACTAATATTAAAAGCCACTTCGGGAGTGGCTTTTAATATCAATATTTGCTATTTTCAACACAACCGTACACCAGTCGTATTTATCCTCCGCACGACCATACTGAATATCCTGAAGCGCGTATAGAGTTCCATACAATTCTTCCGACCTCGTCGCCGTATCATACGATTTTTCGGTCTGCATATCGTAAATATATCCGATAGGGGAGATCACGGCAGCCGTTCCGCAACCTCCGCACTCCTCGAAAGAGGCAAGTTCTTCGACCGGAATTTTTCGGTCTTCTACCTCAAGCCCCATATCGCGGGCCAGCTGGCGGAGGCTCATATTGGTGATCGACGGAAGCACCGAAGAGGATTTCGGAGTGATATATTTGCCATCCTTGATGCCGAAGAAATTGCATGCACCGCACTCTTCGATGTATTTATGCTCCGCAGCGTCGAGATACATGATATTCGAATAGCCCATTTTATGCCCTTTTTCACCCGACAAAAGGCTGGCCGCATAATTTCCGCCGACTTTCACATCGCCTGTTCCACGTGGAGCAGCACGATCCTGCTCTCGGTCAATGGCAACCAGGATCGGCTTGATTCCCTGCTTGAAATAAGCACCCACAGGTGAACAGTAGACAATCAGCAAAGCATCCTTTGCAGGTTTGACCCCCAGGCCGGCCGTCGTGCCGAACATCACCGGACGCAGATAGAGCGATGCGCCGGTACCATAGGGAGGAATATATTTTTCATTGCGTTTTACCACTTCGACGCAGGCATTAACGACCATTTCGACGGTCGGCAGCGGAAGGCAAAGACGTTCGGCCGAAGACCGGAGGCGGCGGGCATTGTCCTCGACACGGAACAGGCGGACTTTCCCATCGACTCCACGAAAGGCCTTGAGACCCTCGAAAAGTTCGATGCCATAATGCAGGCACGAAGCCGACATGTGCATCTTGATGTACTCGTCGCTCGTAACCTCCATATCACTCCATTTACCATCCGTAAAATAATAACGGACGTTGACGTCGGTCTTGTGATAGTCGAACCCCAAGGCGCTCCAATCTATATTTTCCATTATAGTAAAATTTAAAGGTTTTTCTAAATTATCCCCACAGTAAAGTAAACCGGGCAAAAACAAACCTTGAACCGATCCTTTCCTCGCATTATCCTACGATAGCACCATTATTCGTATTTCCGTTGGGGCCCAGCAGCAGCAGTTTCCCCGAAGCATCTTCGGCCATCAGGATCATGCCCTGCGACACGATCCCTTTCAGTTCGCGGGGAGCGAGATTTACAAGAACCAGCGCCTTGCGCCCTATCAGCTCTTCGGGCGTAAAATATTCCGCTATTCCCGAAATGATCGTCCGCTGGTCGATCCCCGTGTCCACCGTCAATTTAAGCAATTTCTTCGTCTTGGCGACCTTTTCCGCCGCAAGGATCGTAGAAACCCGGATATCCATTTTCTGGAAATCGTCGAATTGTATCGTATCTTTCTGAGATTCAATATTTTGCAAATTTTCAGCAGCCAGATTAGCCTCTTTCGTCGCCGCAAGCTTGTCCAACTGGCGCTGGATCACGTCGTCCTCGATCTTCTCGAAGAGCAACGACGCCTCGCCGATCTTATGCCCGGCAGCGATCAGATCCATAGCCCCGAGGCGCTCCCATCCGAATTTCTCCACGGCGAGCATCTTCAGGATCTTCGACGCCGAGAAAGGCATGAAAGGCTCGATGGCAATCGCCGTATTGGCCGTAATCTGCAACGCAATGTTGAGAATCGTTTTCACGCGCCCGGAATCGGTCTTGATGACTTTCCACGGCTCGGTGTCCGCAAGGTATTTGTTACCGATGCGGGCGATATTCATGGCGTCTTTCAGCGCTTCGCGGAAATGGTAATGTTCGATATTGGACTCCAGCGACGCCTTCACCGCAGCCACCTCGCCGACAGTCTGGCGGTCATAGTCATTCAGCTCGCCGCAGGCCGGAACCTCCCGTCATAATATTTCCGGGTCAGCACCAGCGCGCGATTCACGAAATTGCCCAGAACAGCAACCAGCTCGTTGTTGTTGCGGGCCTGAAAATCCTTCCACGTAAAGTCGTTGTCCTTGGTTTCGGGCGCATTGGCGCAGAGTACGTAACGAAGCACATCCTCCTTGCCCGGAAACTCTTCGAGGTATTCATGCAGCCATACCGCCCAGTTGCGTGAGGTCGAAATCTTATCGCCCTCGAGGTTTAGGAACTCGTTGGCCGGCACGTTCTCGGGCAGTATATAACCCCCGTGCGCCTTGAGCATCGAGGGGAAGACGATGCAGTGGAACACGATATTGTCCTTGCCGATGAAATGCACCATCTTGGTGTCTTCCGACTTCCAGTACTTTTCCCAATCGGGGGTAAGGTCTTTCGTGGCGGATATGTAACCGATCGGAGCGTCGAACCACACATAGAGCACCTTCCCTTCAGCACCCTCCACGGGCACGGGGATGCCCCAGTCGAGGTCACGGCTCACGGCACGGGGCTGCAATCCGCCGTCGAGCCAGCTCTTGCACTGTCCGTAAACATTCGTCTTCCACTCCTTATGCCCATCGAGTATCCACTCGCGGAGGAAGCCTTCGTATTGATCCAGCGGGAGATACCAGTGCTTCGTCTCCCTTTTGACAGGAACCGAACCCGACACGGCGCTATGCGGGTCGATCAGCTCGTCGGGCGAGAGGGTAGACCCGCATTTCTCGCACTGGTCGCCGTAGGCACGGTCGTTCCCGCATTTGGGACAAGTGCCGACGATATAACGGTCGGCAAGGAACGTCTGCGCCTCCTCGTCGTAATACTGCATGGAGGTCTTCTCGATGAATTTCCCCTCGTCGTAGAGTTTGCGGAAAAATTCCGAAGCGGTCGCAGCATGGGTCGCCGACGATGTCCGCGAATAGATGTCGAACGACATTCCCAACCCCTCGAACGACTTTTTGATCAGGTTATGGTAACGATCCACGATCTGCTGCGGGGTCACCCCCTCCTTGCGGGCCTTGATGGTGATAGGTACGCCGTGCTCGTCCGATCCGCAGACCGAAATCACGTCGCAGCCCTTCAGCCGCAGGTAACGCGTGTAAATATCCGAAGGTATATAAACTCCCGCCAGATGGCCGATATGCACCGGGCCGTTTGCATAGGGGAGAGCCGATGTAACGAGGTAACGCTTGAACTCTTTTGCCATATTGAGATATACAGTATTACTAATTTCTGTCAAAATTAGTAATTTTTAGGGAAAGAAAAAGCAAAGCTCCATTATTTGTTTACAAACTACAAGGACACCCTGCCGCAAGAAAACAAAACGGAAACCACGGGAGCGAATCGGTCTGCCCCCGGCTACGGGGTAAAAATATACCCCGGCTTATACCGGGGCATATTTCCTAATCATCGGCGGCCGAAAACGCTATTCGATCACCAGCTCGTCGAGCAGCCATCCTGCACCCGCGAACTTGTCGATGATGAACAGCACGTAGCGGATATCGACCGATATCGTACGCTGCAGATCGGGCTCGAAAGCCACATCGCCCGACATGGCTTCCCAGTTGCCGTCGAAAGCCAGCCCGAGCAGTGCACCCCTGGCATTCATCACGGGCGAACCCGAATTGCCGCCCGTAATATCGCAGTCGGCAAGGAACGCCACCGGAAGTTCGCCTCCGGCATTGGCATAACGGCCGAAATCGCGCGCCGCATAAAGTTCCTTGAGTTTTTCGGGCACGGTGAACTCCGTGGGGTTCTGCGGGTTTTCCTTCTCCATCACGCCCTTGAGCGTCGTATAGTAGTTGTATTCGATGCCGTCGGCAGGCGAATAGGGCAGCACGCGGCCATAGGTGAGCCGCAGCGTGAAGTTGGCATCCGAAGCCCACGCCTTGTCGGGCTGCATACGCATCAGACCGGCGATGTAGAGACGGTGCCCGTCCTTGAACCTGCGTTATTCTCCCGCTGGGCATCCGCCAGTTCGAGCAGTTTCGCATCGAGCGAACGCACGAATACGACCGCCGGATCGGCATCGCGTTTTTCCACCGAAAATCATCCACGAAGGCCAGCGTGCCTTCCTCGGTGGCAAAATCGAGTTATCGTACAGATAATCGACATAAGCATCCGTATCGCCGCCGAACCGCTTGTCGATCACTTCGGCGAACACCGTCGGAAGGTCTCCGCATTTCTCCTTGACGATCTGCATCATGCGCTTGGCTACACGTCGGTCCGTCGCCGGGTTGTAATCCTTGTAGAAGGCCCTCATGGCCTCCTTCGAACGCGCCGGGTCGGTGATCTTCTCCACGGCGAGGAACGAACGCGCCGGCGTCAGAATCTCCACGGCACGGTAAAGCGCCTCCTGAGCACCTGCTCGGCCGCAAAAGCGGAAGCGTTGCCTTCCACCGCTTCGCGGATCGGTCAGCGCGTCAATATACCCTTCCTCGGGCAGCGTATTCTTCTCGGCCCACGCCTGGAAGGCAGCTTCCTGCTGCTGCTTGCGCTCCTTAACACCCAGTTTGAGGATGCCGCGAGACTTGCCGATCGAATTCTTCCAGTAGTTCGACGACGTGGCGTATTTCGAAGCATACTGGATACGTACCTTGTCGCTGGCAGCCATGTCCTCCTTCAGGATCGCCTGGCGCTCGCCGCGGATAAAGATCCGGTTGGGATTCGAAACGTTCAGCATGTCGTCGATCTCATACGAAGTCATATAACGCTGCGTGGAACCCGGGAACCCCATGATCATGGCGAAATCCCCCTCCTTGTAACCGTCGAGCGAAATCTTGAGGAACTTCTCAGCCTTGTAAGGACGGTTTTCGGGCGAATAATCCGCCGGCCTGTTATCCTGTCCGGCATAGACGCGAAACACCGAGAAATCGCCTGTATGGCGCGGCCACATCCAATTGTCGGTATCTCCGCCGAACTTGCCGATCGACGTAGGGGGCGTTCCCACCAGGCGCACGTCGGTATAGACCTCGATCACAAAGGCAAAATACTGGTTCCCTTCGAAGAAGGGCTTGACCTCGACCACCATGCCGGGGTTGGCCTCCTGCAGCGAAGCGGTCAGGCTGGCGATATTCTCCGAGGTGATCCGTTCGTACTCCTGCTGCCCGGCCGTGGAAGGCACATTGCCCAGAATATCCGCAGTCACGTCGCTGATCGAACGGATGAAACGCACCTTGAGCCCCGGGGCAGGAATCTCCTCCTGGCGCGACATGGCCCAAAAGCCGTTCTTCAGGTAGTCGTGTTCGACCGACGACAGGGATTGTATCGACCCGTAGCCGCAGTGGTGGTTGGTGAACAGCAAGCCGTCGGCCGAAACGATCTCGCCCGTACATCCGGGACCGAAGATCACGATGGCGTCCTTGAGCGAGGATTTGTTGACGCTGTAAATCTCCTCGGCCGAAAGCTTGCACCCGCGGGCCTTCATCTCCTTGATATTCATTTTCTGCAGATAAGGCAGCATCCACATGCCTTCGTCGGCCACAGCAGTCAGCGACACGCAAGCCGCTGCAATCAGTAAAAACAGTTTCTTCATATATATAAACGATTATTTGATGTTGATCATGTTCAGGATCGAACGCTCGGCCTTGCGGCGCACCTCTTCGTCGAGGACGATCTCCGGGGCCTCCCGCTCGAGGCATTCGCAGATGTTTTCCAGCGTCACCATCTTCATGTACTTGCAGTTGTTGCAGCCGCACGTCTCGTCGTCCGGGGGCGCCGGGATAAACGTCTTGCCGGGGTAACGCTTCTTCATCTCGGCAAGGATGCCCGATTCGGTCACCACGATGAACTCGTCGGTGCCGCAGCGGCCGCAGTAGTCGAGGATCGCCGCCGTGGAGCCTACGAAGTCGGCCACTTCGACGATATAGGCCCGGCATTCGGGATGCACGACGACCCGGGCTGCGGGGTGCTCCTTTTTGAGCCGGAGCAGTTTTTCGAGCGAAAACTCCTCGTGAACATGGCACGCCCCGTCCCAGATCACCATATTCTCGCGGCCGGTCAGCTTCCTGATGTAAGCGCCCAGGTTGCGGTCGGGCGCGAAGATGACGGGGCGGTCGGCCGGGATCGACTCCACGACTTTCAGGGCATTCGACGAAGTGCAGCAGATATCGGTCAGCGCCTTGACCCCGACCGTGGTATTGACGTACGAAACGACCGTATGGCCGGGATATTTCGCCTTGAAGGCCGCAAAGTCGCGGGCGTCGCACGATTCGGCCAGCGAGCACCCCGCCTCGGGACAAGGTATGAGCACCTTTTTGCCGGGGCATAGCACCTTGGCGGTCTCGGCCATGAAATGCACGCCGGCGAACAGGATGATTTCCGCATCGACCGACTGCGCCCTGACCGACAGCGCGAGCGAATCGCCCAGGAAGTCTGCCACCTCCTGTACTTCGGGCAGCGTATAGTAATGGGCCAGTATGACGGCATGTTTCCCGCGTTTCAGTTCCTCGATCCGATTCCGGATTTGCGCGGAGTTATCAACCTTCATTTTTTATTTTTACTTTTTAATTTAAATTTAATAAGAAATAAGAATAGAAATAATAGCTGTTGATACTGTTCACAAGTTTCCCTGGAAAATATCTTTCAACATTTTATTCCCATGCTTTTACCTATTCTTCGTTACAACCGGTTCGTATTCAAAGATATGAAATTATAATCAACAATTGTCAAAAACCGTTGTCAACATTTCGACAGCCGTTTGTTGTGAACAATCTGTTCCGTTTTCCGGGGTTCGGGGCTGACTATAATTTCCCATAACTTTTTTTGGTTTCCGGAAAATCTTGTATATGCCCGCCCTTTTCGGGATTTGCAACTCTTCCGGCCGGAAAGTTATCATTAGTTATCGTAGTTTATCAACACGTTTCCTAACACGATTTCATCACCTTTTCGACAATCTTTTCCGCGATTCCGCAGTACCATTTTTCGACGCGCGGATCTATTCCCGCAGCAGGCCTCCCTTCGTCGGATCCTTCCATGATCGACTGTACGATAGGTATTTCCCCCAGGAAATCCACGCCGTGCTCTTCGGCGAACCGGCGTGCACCGCCTTTGCCGAAGAGGTAGTAGCGGTTTTCGGGCAGTTCCTCGGGGGTGAACCAGGCCATGTTTTCGATGATTCCCGCCACGGGAATGTTGACGTTTTCGTTGCGGAACATCTCCACGCCGCGCACGACGTCGGCCACGGCGACCTGCTGGGGCGTCGAGACGATCACCGCGGCGTCGATTTTCAGTTCGCCTATAATAGAGAGGTGTACGTCGCCCGTTCCGGGGGGCAGGTCGGCCAGCAGGAAGTCGAGCGTCCCCCATTTGGTCTGGTGGATCATCTGTTTCAGGGCGCTGACGGCCATGGCGCCGCGCCATAGCAGGGCGTCGGTAGGTTTGATGAAGAACCCGATCGACATCAGCCGGATATCCATCGACTCGGCAGGGACGATGTGGTCTGCGCCCTCTTCCTGCACGGCGTCGGGCAGGTAGCCTTCCACTCCGAACATCTTGGGCTGCGAAGGCCCGTATATGTCGGCGTCGAGGATGCCTACGCGGAATCCCATGTTTCGCAGGGCGACCGCGAGGTTGGCCGTGACGGTCGATTTACCTACCCCGCCCTTTCCCGATGCGACAGCAATGACCTTGGCGATGCCGCCCGTGGTCGTCTTCAGCTTGGGTTCGGGGCGCGGGGCAGCGCCGCCCTCCTTGATGACTACCAGTACCGTTTGATCGGGGAATTCGCGTTTGAGCAGTTCCTCAGCCTGGTTTTTGATTTTCACTGCGAACGGGTCGCGGGCCTTGGCGAAGCGGAGTACGACGGTGATTTTTCCGGCCGCTGAGGCGATATGCTCGATAAAACCGCTGCTGACGATATCCTGCCCCGTTTCGGGATGAACGAGCGACGCGAGCAGATGTCTGATTTTTTCTTCCATATTTGTGTAGTGACTTTCCTTGCAAAGATAACGTATATTTTACAGAATAAATATATGTTACCCTTCTTTTTTATCGAAAAACGATAAATTTTATTTGTTTTTCATATAATTTCTGTATATTTGCGAAAGAAAACCGGAATCGGAACAAAATTAGGACAAACAAAAAATAACTTCGTTATGAATTTTATCAAAACTTTCCTGGCTGCCATCCTCGCGTTTGTCGTGGGGTCGGTACTGGTAGTCTTCCTTTGGATTTTCATCCTGCTCGGCATTGCCGGTTCGATGGAGAAAAGCGTGGCCGTACACCCCGAGTCGATCCTCAAGCTCGACTTTTCGGAGGTGTTGACCGATGCCCCGTCGAGCGATCCTTTCGCCGGCTTCGATTTCGCGACGCTCCAGTCCACGCGTATGCTTCCGCTGATGAAGGCACTGCGTGCGCTTGAGGCGGCGAAGGACGATCCGCGGATCAAGGGTATTTACCTGCGGATGAACGGCAACGGCGGCGTGATGGGCGCGGCCCTGCTGGAAGAGCTTCGTGAAGCGGTCGTCGATTTCAAGCAGAGCGGCAAATTCGTCGTCGCTTACGACGAGACCTATTCGCAGGGGAAATATTACCTCGCTTCGGCGGCCGACAAGATCTACATGCAGCCCGAAGGCGCCATGGACTGGTCGGGTCTCGCGTTCAACCTGATGTTCTACAAGGGGTTGCTCGACAAGCTCGACGTCAAGGCCGAGGTTTTCCGCCCCACGGCCTGCAAGTACAAGAGCGCCGTCGAGCCCTATATACTTCCCAAAATGTCGGACGCTAACCGCGAACAGATGCAGGAACTGGTCAATTCGATGTGGAATACCATCGCCGGTTCGGTGGCCGAGGCACGCGGTATCGACCTGGAAACCCTGAACCGGATCACCGACAAACTGGAGGTCTCGCTGCCCGAGGATGCCCTCGAACACGGGTTCGTGGATAGCCTGCTCTACGAAGATCAGATGAACGACGTCTTTGCCGAGCTGGGCGTGCAGTCCGATTCCGACGGCCAATACAATTTCGTCACCCTGGGCGAATATGCGTTGCAGGTCAGTGCCGACCTCAAGAATATTTCGGCCGACCAGGTTGCTATCGTATACGCCAACGGTGCGATCGTCGACGGCGAGGGCTTCGGCCGCGAGATTTACGGCAATACGCTGGCTGCGACGCTGGCCGGTGTGCGTGCCGACGAAAAGGTCAAAGCCGTGGTGCTGCGCGTGAATTCCCCGGGCGGCAGCGCATTGGCTTCGGATGTCATCTGGCGCGAAATGGAGCTGCTCAAGGCCGAGAAACCCGTCATCGTCTCGATGGGTTCCTATGCGGCCAGCGGCGGATACTATATCTCGTGCCCGGCCGATGTCATTGTGGCCGACAAACTGACCCTGACGGGTTCCATCGGCGTCTTCGGCATGTACCTCAATACCATCGACGCCCTGAAGAACAAACTAGGCATCACGTTCGACGCCGTGAAGAGCAACACCTCGGCAGGCATGGGCATGACCTCGCCTCTGACGCCTGCCGAAAGGGCTTCGATCATGCGCGGCGTGGATAAGGTGTACACTACGTTCACGAACCTCGTGGCGCAGGGGCGCAACCTGCCTGTCGAGAAGGTGCTCGACATCGCCGGCGGCCGTGTCTGGTCGGGCGACAACGCCCTCGGCATCGGCCTGATCGACACGTACGGAGGCCTGAAGACGGCCATCGCCATCGCTGCGGACAAAGCCGGGTTGGGTGACAATTTC
>JBKSUH010000016.1:0-22444 GCA_047233565.1 Alistipes sp. | reverse complement strand
GTACTATTTCGGCCGCAGTGCGGCACAGCTTTCGTGGGCCGAATGCGTCATGCTCGCCGTGTTGCCCAACTCCCCTTCGCTGATCCATATCCGCCGCAACCGCGAACGGCTGCGGGAGAAACGCGACGGGCTGCTCGACCGGATTTGGCACGACGGCCGTATCGACTCGCTGACATGCGCCCTCGCAAAACAGGAGCATCTGCCCGACGCCCCCGAACCGATGCCGATGGAGGCGATGTACCTGCTGGGCAAAATGCGCGAGGGGTCGCTCCGCTCGACGCTCGACTACGACCTGCAAAGCCGAGTCAACGACCTTGCCCGGCGCTACAACAAGCGTTACCGGGGTAATAAGATCAACAACATGGCCATCGTCGTCATGGACGTGGAAAGCGGCGAAGTGCTGGCCTATGTAGGGAACGTCTACGACCCCGCCGACCGACCGAGGGTACCGAGCGTCGATGTCGTCCGCGCGCCCGCAGCAGCGGAAGCGTGCTCAAACCCTGCTTTACGCCGCGATGCTGGACAACGGGACGGCCCTGCCCACGATGCTGTTTCCGGATGTTCCGACTTATTACAAGGACTTTACGCCCCAGAACTTCAACCACGACTTCACGGGGCGGTGCCTGCCGACCGGGTGGTCGAGCGTTCGCTCAACGTCCCTTCGGTGAGAATGCTCGACAAGTACGGGAAGGAGAACTTCCTTGCGCTGGTGCGTGCCCTGGGCTTCGGGACGATCGACCGGAGCGCCGCCCATTACGGGCTTTCGCTGATTCTGGGCGGCGCAGAGATTTCGTTGTGGGATCTCACGTCGGCCTACATGAAATTGGCGGCCAAACTCAACGGCCGGCAGACGATACGCACCCCGCATTACGACCCCGGCGGCGGCACGGCGGTCGATGCCGGGGATATTCCCCTCTCACGGGGCGCGATATGGCTGATGGCCAATTCGATCAGCCATGTGGCCCGTCCCGAGGAGGAGGGCGAATGGCAGTATTTCTCGTCGTCGAAGAAGATCGGCTGGAAGACGGGTACCAGCTACGGCAACCGCGATGCGTGGGCCGTCGGGGTGACGCCCGACTATGCCGTCGGCGTCTGGGTGGGCAACTGTTCGGGCGAAGGCCGTCCGCTGATGACCGGGTGGGGTATGCCGCGCCGCTGCTCTTCGACGTATTCGGGCTGCTGCCCGGCGGGGAGTGGTTCGCGGAGCCTCACGGCGATCTGGAAGCGGCCGTCGTCTGCCGGCAGAGCGGCTGTCTGGCTTCGCACATATGTCCCGACCGCGATACGCTGATGATTCCCCGCCGGCTGCCGCCGGCGAAGTCTGCCCCTATCACCGGATCGTGAATCTGAGCCGCGACCTCCGCTACCGGGTGACCGCGGACTGTTACGACCCGGCGCAGATCGTCCGGATGCCGATGTTTATCCTGCCGCCCGCGCAAGTGGTATTACAGGAAGCAGCATCCCGACTACCGTCCGCTGCCGCCTTTGCATCCGGGACTTTCGGGCAGCGGGGCGGGCGGCAATCCGATCGACATCGTCTACCCCAGCCGGGGCGCGTGCTGGTGGCGCCCAAATCGCTCGAAGGCGAGGCGCAGAGTCTGGTCTTCACGGCCATACACCGCGACCGCAACGCCGTGTTATACTGGCATATCGACGACAATTATATCGGTGCGACGACCCTCGAACACAAGATATCCGTCCGTCCCGCTCCCGGTGCGCACCGGCTGACCGTTATCGACGAACACGGGGCGCGGCAAGCGTCGCCTTCAGCTGCCGCTGACCGCCGCCTGCGGTTTCTTGCGGTTTCTTGCGGGTGCGAAGGGCTTTGCGCTGGGTGCCGCGCCGGGCTTTCCGAGGGGCTGTTTCGGGCCTATGGGGGCCTTCCGATGGGTTCGGACTTTGGCTGGCTGCCCCGGTTGTCGGCTCGTGGCATCCTGAGTCGGCGTGGCGTCGCCGCGGGAAGGCAGTTCGCCGGCAGTATCGCCGCGACGGGGATTTTGGGCCGGGAAGCATAAAAATACCACAATAATCTGCAAATTTTCCCGAAGATCGGTTGTCAAAAAAGGCGGAACTTTGAGACGAATTCTAATCCTAAAACTGCTTGATATGAAATGGCGATCTTTTCCCTGAATATGCTGCTGGCGGCCGTGGTGCTGGGAACCGGTCGGTCTCGATTTCGGCGGCCGTGCCCCGGACCCGCGAGAGACATGCGGCGGTGCAGCCGCAGCGTTATCCCGTTCCGCTGAACGACGTGCGCATTACGGGCGGTCCGTTTCTGCATGCGCAGGAGATGGACCGTCGCTGGCTCGATTCGATGGACCCCGACCGTTACCTTTCGGGCTTCCGCTCCGAGGCGGGGCTCGAACCCAAAGCGCCCGCTACGGCGGCTGGGAGAGCGCCGGATGTTCGGGCCACGGGTTCGGGCATTTTCTGTCGGCGGCCGCGATGATGTACGCCGCGACCGGCGATCGGGCGCTGCTCGATAAGATCAATTACTCGATCGACGGCCTTGCCGAGTGTCAGCAGAAGGAGGAACGGGACTGCTGGCCGGGTTCGAACGCAGCCGCGCGCTCTTCGCCGAGCTGGAGCGGGGCGATATCCGCTCGCAGGGATTCGACCTTAACGGCGGCTGGGTGCCGTTCTACACCCTGCATAAAATGTATGCCGGGCTGGTCGATGTCTGCCGCTATACGCCCAATGCCAAGGCTTTGACCGTGCTGGTGCGCTTTGCCGACTGGCTCGACGGACTGGTGGCGAAGCTTTCGGACGAACAGATGGACAAAATCCTGATTTGCGAACACGGCGGAATCACGGAATCGCTGGCCGACATCTATGTCCTGACGGGGAGCGTAAATACTTGGAGCTTGCACGACGTTTCGACCACCGCGAGATTCTGCGTCCGCTGGCCGCCGGGGTGGATTCGCTGCCGGGCAAGCATGCCAATACGCAGATACCTAAGATCGTCGGCGCCGTCCGTGAGTACGAGTGTTCCGGGGATGAGCGTTACCGGCGTATCGCCGACTATTTCTGGCACCGCGTGGTCGGATTCCACAGCTATGCGATCGGCGGCAACAGCGAATACGAGCATTTCGGCGCACCGGGCATGCTGGCAAACCGGCTTTCGGACGGAACCTGCGAGACCTGCAATACCTACAACATGCTCAAGCTGACCAAGCACCTGTATCAGCTCGATCCTACGGTCAGGCGGGCCGATTATTACGAGCGGGCGCTTTACAACCAGATTCTCGCATCGCAGAATCCCGACGACGGAATGGTGTGCTATATGTCGCCTATGGGGTCGGGACACCGCAAGGGATTCTGCCTGCCCTCGATTCGTTCTGGTGCTGCGTCGGCTCCGGTATGGAGAATCACGCCCGTTACGGCGAATTCATCTACTTTACCGACGCGCGCGAAAACCTGTATGTCAATCTTTATATCCCTTCGACGCTCGACTGGAAATCGCGCGGGGTGAAGGTTGAACAGCTTACCGACTTTCCTGTTCGGACGAGGTGCGGCTGCGCGTCGAAATGTCCGGGGCGCAGCGGTTCGTGCTGAATCTGCGTTACCCCGAATGGGCGGCCGAGGGTTACGAACTGACGGTAAACGGCCGGCCGGTGAAACAGAAGGCCAAGCCGGGAAGCTATATCTCCGTAAACCGCAAGTGGCGTTCGGGCGACGAGGTGCGCTTCGTACTGCGACAGTCGCTGCACTCGGAACCGATTCCGGGCGACTCCACGCTGCGGGCTTATTTCTACGGTCCCGTCGTGCTCAGCTCCGTGCTCGAAGACAAAGAGGAGATTCCCGTTATTGTCGCCGACGACGTGACCGATGTATCGGCGTTGGTGAAATGCACCGATAAGAAGCGGCTGCGTTTCGAAACGCTGACCGCGCAGCCCGTGCAGAAGGAGCTGATTCCCTATTACGAAGTGGGCGGACGGCGCATGATGGTTTACTTCCAGCATTTTCCGGAGACGACGTGGAAGGAACAACTCGCCGACATGCGCCTGCGGGAGCACCGCGAGGAGTGGCTGCGTGAACGCACCGTGTCGCAGTTTACACCCGGCGAGATGCAGCCGAACGCGACCACAATCTCCGGGGCGAGAAGACCGCGCCCCATGAATTCGAAGGTCGCAAATACCGCGAGACGCTCGGCGGCTGGTTCTCGTTCGACATGGCCGTGGCCCCCGACGTGCCCAACACGCTCTACCACCTATTGGGGCAACCGCTTCTACAACCACTCGTTCGACATCGAGATCGACGGTCGGAAGGTCGGTTTCGAGAACATCCATAACTGGGGCCCGCAGTACGTCGAGCGCAGCTACCGGATTCCGGCGGAGCTGACGGCCGGCAAAGAGCTGGTGACTGTGACGCTGCGCGCCATCCGCGATGACGCCGTGGCCGGGCCGCTGTTCGACTGCCGGATTATGAAATAGAGGAGACTGAACGAAAGAAGCCGGGGACAATCGGTCCCCGGTTTCCTTATGTCTGCAATCCCCGTCAGCGGATCACACGGTATGCGGGCCGTGCGCTGACCGTGCGGCGGTGCTTGGCGGCCGAGTTCAGGTCGGGCTGGTCCACCGTTCCTTTGGTATGGACCTCGACGATCTCCGGCTCGGTCGTGATTCTCGCCGTCGGCGGAGCATCCGTACGCGAAGACGATGTAGGCCGATGCGGCTTTCAGGCTTACGACGTTGTAAGCCGCGCGTCGCCCGTGTAGAAGCAGTCGTCGTCCCCGATCGTCTGTCCCGCTTCCAGTCCTGCATGCGCCAGTAGAGGTCGTAGGGCGGATATTGCCGCGGCGTGGCGAAATTGTCGCGGTAGGTGTCCCGCTCGTCGATGAACGTGATGTAGCTCGTGTTTTTGTCCGAAGGGATCACCTTGATCGCGAGATCCTGCTTGTCCACGGTTACGTCGATGGTGAAGGTGCACGCTTCGGTCGGCGTGAAGGCTTTGGTATGGAAAAGCTTGCGCGAGACGCGGCTGTTCGAGAATTCGCCGTTTTCGTTGCAGCCGAACGCCACGGCGTAATAATCGGTATTGGCCTCCAGCGGGTAAATGTCCTCCGAGATATAGAGCGGATCGCGCCGCATGAATCCCGGCGAGGAGAATGCGAGGTCGCCCGTTGCGGTGAAGTCGCTCCAGAGCAGGATGCCGTCGCTCAGCTCGCCGTAATAGGGCCACAGGTAGCGGTCGTCGATATAGGTCTGTGCGAAATCGGCGTCGTCATAGGCCATGTCGAAAGTCGATTTCTTGACGAACGTGCAGAAGTAGGGCAGGTCGTCCGAAGGATGGACGGCGCACTTCGCCCCGTACCACGAAATGTCGGAGAGGGTCATCAGATAGGCGGTGTTGATGATTTCGGGGCTTTGGTGCTGAAGGGAACCCGCATGAGCGGCGTGACGATGTCGAGCGTCTTGGCCGTCAGGTCGTATTTTACGCCGACCACCGAGAGGTCGTAGCTCTCGCCGGGCGTCAGGCCGCTGTATCTGTAGTCGGTTTTGGCGCCTTTGAAGAAGTAATCCACATATTCCGGTCCGTCGACGATGTCGGCTTTGAAACGCTTCTGGAGCTGGGTGATACATGCCTCGTCGCTCTTGGCCGGATCGTAGGGATAGACGTAATAGGACATTTCGGGATCTTTCGGCGTGATGGCAGCCCTGACGCGGGTGTCCCCGACTTCGGTGATTTCGAGCGTGAAGTTGTCGCCTTCGGTTACGCCCGTGTAATCCTTGTCGATCTTGACCTTCATCTTTACCAGCGAGCTGCGGTCGTTGTCGCCGAAGTAGATGACGGCGATTTCGCCTTCCGTTTCGCAGACGGCCTCTTCGGCGGGGGCTTTGATCGTAAGCACCTCGTCGGCGTACGAAACGACCCAGCCGGTGGGCTTGGTCAGCACGACGTCGTTCACGCCCACGCTTTCGGTCTCATAGGTTTTGGTCTCGCCGTAGGCGCATGGGTGCCAAGCGCCGGGGCCATTTTGACGAGCAGGTAGAAATCCGAACGCATGGCTACGGTGATCGTCGTGCCGTCCATGAGCGTGAAATAGGCGTATGCGCCGTCCTGCGTCACCTCCTTGAAGAACGAGTCGCTCACGCCGCCCTGACCCAGCGCCGAAACCGGCTGGTCCTTGTCGTCGGTGATGTAGTTCCACGTCGCGCCCTTGTCGCAGCTGATGATCCAGAATCCCTTGTCGTCGATCTTCAGCAGGGGCACGACGGCGGCGGCCGTGACGGGGATTTTTGCCGTCGGCCAGCAGCCATTCAGGCTCTCCCTCTCCCGATGTCAGGGTCCAGTAGTAGATCTCGTCCGTATCCTTCGCAACGCCGATTACGGGTGCCGCGGCGCCGTCTTTTCCGTCGGTGATCGTGATTTTGGTGTTTTCGGGGTCGGTGAAGTAGATCGTGTAGGAGCCGTCGGCGTTGGTTTCGACCTTCGAGACGTAGACCTTTTCGTTGAGTTTTTCGATCAGCGTCTGCATGGCCGAAACGTCGGAGTTGAGTTTGGCGACGGCGGTTTCGAGCGCTTCGACGCGTTTTTGATGTCGTTCACGCTGTTCCACAGGTCGGTGTCGTCGTAGTCGCTGCATGCGGCGGCGAACGTCAGCAGGAGCGCGAGGCTCCAAAGGGCGAATTTTTTCATCATGATTTTGAGGTTAGGATAAATAAGTGACGGCCCTGCATTGTCGGTTGCAGGGACGCGGGAATTGCATGAGGGGCGCGGCAGGAATTTGCAGCCGGAGACCGCAGCCGCCGTTCCGCGGGCGGACGGGATTCATCGATGGACGGGACTTTCGGAGTTAGGTGACTTAACAAAGGTAGCAAAAATCCGTACATTGTACGAATCGGCCGATTTTGATCTTTTTACACCCGATACTTTTGCCGGATCTCCGGTGGTATTGACATTACGCCCGGCCGAATTTCGGCCGGGCGTAATGTGTTCCGTGACTTTCTGCCGCTCGTGTCTGGACGGCGGAAATTGCAGGGACTTATTGGTTCCTGAACAGGCTGCGGCCGTTGCGTATCGTTTCGGCTTCGCCGTTGCAGGGGATGATCGTGAACCGGCAGGCGTAGTGTTTCTCCAGCAGCCGGTACTGATCCGAAGGCCGGGCCTTGAGACTCCAAGTGTCCGTGCCGCCGACACCGTCTGCGTACGGTCGATATTGACGGTCAGAGCATCGGCCAAAGGTTCGACTTCGTTGCTGTGGCGCGCCTTGTCCAGACTCTCCTGCGTGCAATTCCATACCGATACGCTCAGCGGTTCGGCCCCGACGAACTGAACGCCCCGGCCGTCGGAAGCTGTCAGCGAGAGCCAGCGGACGTCGCAGCGGTTGCCGTTTCCTGCGGGGTGATGTAACTGTGCATGAATTTTCGGGCGTGCTGCGGTAAAGTCCCAGAAAGGCGCCTTCGCAGCGGTCGGTAATTTTCCTGCGGACCTTTTCCGAAATAGGCGATTCGCTCCAGCGTGTTGGGAACGCAGGTTTGCAGTCCGACGCGCAGCGGCTCGGGCATCCGGTCGGAGATGTCGAGGTTGTAATCCACGGCCAGCGCCCCCGTACCGTCGAGTGTATAAACCAGCGTCAGCCGCACGCTGTCGGGAACCCCCTTTTCGACACGCACCGTCCCTGCGGCTTCGTCGATGCGGATGCCTTCCGTCCGTAACCTTCCGGGCATCTCTTTCCAGCATCCGGCGATCTGCCCGACGCGCCATCCGCGCCAGTCGTTGTCGGTCGACGCCCGCCAGAAGTTCGGTCGCAGGGTGTCGCATACCAATGCCTTCCCGTGTGCCGTATAGCAGACCAGGTAGCCGCTTCTGCGGTCGATTTCCGCCCGGACACCCGCGGCGCTCAGCACGATGCGCTCCCCGTCCTGTGAGACGGCCGCCCTGCCTGCGGCGGGTTTATGCGCGGGAGCCTTGTAGAAAGGCAGTCCGAACTGCTCTTGCGCAGCGATGTGCCCGGCCCCGGCGTAAGGGGTCGCCCGTTTTTCCCGGGCCTGTACGCGGAGCAGATATTCGGCGCCGGGTTCGGGCTCGAAGGGGCGGAACCCGACGGTGGCCGGGGCGCTCTTGCCCGCGGGCGTCGTCGGCACGTCGAAACTGCCGCGCTGCAATACGCCCTTGTCGGTCGATATTTCCCAAGTGAAGTCGTAGCGGTCGGTCGGGGAGAAGAAATTACGGTTGTGTACGACAACCCTTCCGGCAGCAAGGTCGTCCGCCGTGAACCCGATGGGCTGGAATACATATTTGCACTCCAGTGCCGCGGGCTTCAGCGTACGGTCGGGGTTGACGATGCCGTTGCAGCAGAAGGCCGCGTCGTGATGCTCCCCCGCCGGTTCGAAATCCCCGCCGTAGGCCCAATAGGTGCGTTGGCAGGTGTCTTTTTTGACCAGCCCCTGCTCTGCCCAGTCCCAGATATGGCCGCCCAGCAGTCCCTCATGGCTGCGGATGACCGTCCAGTAGTCGTTCAGCCCGCCGGTCGAATTTCCCATCGAGTGAGCGTATTCGCACATCAGCACGGGGCGGTCGATCCGCGGGTTGAGGGCCATGCGCTCCAGCTCCCCGACCGTGGGATACATGCGGCTCACGATATCCACGTAGGCGGGGTCGGTCGGATTGCCGCCGTCCTGCGGCTGTTGCGGGGTGCCCGGCTTCCCGTCTGCGGGGGCGGCACTAGTGAATACGGCCGCCGAAGTGCGCCTGAGGGGTACGTAAAGCGGGCTCGCAGGTTGTCCCTGTGCCCCTTCGTAGTGGATCAGGCGCGTGGGGTCGTAATCCTTGGCCCAGCCGGCTGCCGCCGCGTGCGCCGGGCCGCATCCTGATTCGTTACCCAGCGACCACATGACGATGGAGGGGTGGTTGCGGTCGCGGACGACCATCCGGCTCACGCGTTCGAGAAAAGGCGTAATCCATTGCGGATCGTTCGAGAGCAGTCCGCCTTTGCCGTGCGTTTCGATGTTGGCTTCATCGACGACATAAAGGCCGTAACGGTCGCAGAGTTCGTAGAAATAGGGGTCGTTGGGGTAGTGCGACGTGCGTACGGAGTTGATGTTGAGCCGTTTCATAAGGCGGACGTCCTCCTCCATCGATTCGCGCGAAACGGTTTTGCCGCCATATTGGTCGTGGTCGTGCCGGTTCACGCCGCAGAGCTTTACCGGCACGCCGTTGACGAGCATTTCGCGGCCGCGCAGGCGGACGTCGCGGAATCCGACCTTGCAGCTGCGGGCTTCGGCGAGTTTTCCGGCGGCGTCGCGGAGAGTCAGCACCAGCGTGTAGAGTGCGGGATTCTCGGCGCTCCACTTTTCGGGTGCGGTGATACGCTCTTCCAGCAGGGCGAAATAGACGTTGTCGCGCTGGGGATAGGCTTCCGCAAGAATCTCTTCGACGGGCAGCGTCAGTTCACGCCCGGAAGGGGTTCCGTCGGGTGCGTAAAGCCGTGCGCCGAGTTGCCAGCCTGCGGCGGAGGCCCCTTCGCGCAAATCTATTGCCGGACGGATTTGCAGCAGCGCGTCGCGCATGTCGGCGTCGAAGATCGTCCTGACGCCGAAATCGCCGATCGCGGCATCGGGCTTGGCCGAGAGGAAGACCTCCCGGTGAATGCCCGCCATGCGCCAGTGGTCGGCGTCTTCGAGATAGCTTCCGTCGGTCCATTTGAATACTTGGACGGCCAGTCTGTTCTCTCCCGGCTGTAAAAGTCCGGTGATGTCGAATTCGCTGGGCAGGCAGCTGTCTTCCGCATATCCGGCCAAGGCGCCGTTTACCCAGACGTAGAATCCGGAATAGACTCCCCGAAGTGCAGGGTCACACGGTTGCCGCTCCACGCTTCCGGCACCGAAAGGTGCGGACGTAACAGCCCGTGGGATTGTCGCGCGTGATGTAGGGCGGCTTGAATTCGAAGGGATAGACGACGTTGGTATAGATCGGGTAGCCGTAGCCCTGCATCTCCCAGCACGAAGGGACGGGTATTTCGTCCCAGCCGGTCAGGTCGGCTCCGGGGCGCCAGAAATCCGCGGGGCTTCGGGAGACGTCTTCGGCGAAACGGAATTTCCACACGCCGTCGAGCGATTGATGCGCGACAGCGTGCGGTCGCCCGCAAGGGCGTCCTGTTCGGAGCTGTAAGAGTAGGAGGTGGCTCGTGCGGGAAGCCTTCGCAGGGCGTTGACGAATTGGTCGGCCGGAGCGTTCCGTTCGGAAGCGGCTGCGGCGGTGCAGAGGGTCGTTCCGCAGAGGAGAATTGCCAGAAGTCGGTTCATCGGTGAGGTTTTAGAATACAAATTTAATAAGTTTTCGCATTGCGATGGTCGCCGTGCCGGTAATAAACGCTCCGTTTGAGCGGAATCTGCATGCCGCCGGTCGTTTCGAGCCAGTCGTAGAGGTCGTTGGCCAGCGAGCGGATCGTATCCTGCAGCTCCGGATGGTCGATCAGGTTCACCGTCTCGTAGGGGTCTTCCTGCAGGTCGAAGAACTCGTTGGTGTCCCAGATGCCGTGGTAACGGATGTATTTGTAGCGGTCGGTGCGCACTCCGAAAACGGTCGGAGTCTGGGGGAACGCATATTCCCAATAATATTCGTAATAGATGCGCTTGCGCCAGTCGGCTGCCGTGCCGCCCTTGAGCAGCGGCAGGAACGACTCGCCGCACATCTGCGGCGCTTTGGCGAGTCCGCAGGCGGCCATGATCGTGGGGGCGACGTCGATGTTCTGCACCATCTCCTCCACCGTGCGGCCCGCCGGAATGAGTTCGGGACAGTAGGCCAGCATCGGCACGCGCACGGAGGGTTCGTAGAAGTTGCGTTTGTCGATCAGTCCGTGTTCGCCCCACGTGAAGCCGTTGTCGCCCATATAGATCACCAGAGTCGATTCGCCCAGCCCTTCGGCCTGCAGAAAATCCAGCAGCCGCCCGATGGCGTCGTCCATGCTGGTCACCGTCTCGCAGTAATTGCGGAAGTCCTCCTCGTACGGCAGTGCGCCGTGATACTGGTAATCGACGCCGTGCCAGCTTTCCCGCTGGTTCTTTACCCAGTCGGGGAGCCGGCTCTCGCCGTACCAGCCCCGTCCTGCGAGCGGCCTGCCGTCCGCATCCTTGCCGGGCAGTCGGGGATTCCGTACTCCGGCACGTTGAACGACGGCGGATAGACCGCTTTTTCGTCCTTGTACATCCCTTTGCGGGAGGGTGAAGGCTGGAATCCGGAGTGTACCGATTTGTAGGAGAGGTAGATGAAGAACGGACCCTCTTCGTTGTCGCGTACGAAGTCGATGGCGTGGTCGGTCAGTATGTCGGTGGAGTAGAGTTCCGGATCGAACTTTACGCGCTCGCCGTTGATGTTGAGCACCGTGTTGTAGTAGGTCCCCTGTCCGCGGAATCCTCCCAATGGTCGAATCCGGGCTGGGGCATGTCGTCCTGATTGCCCATGTGCCATTTGCCGAAGAAGGCGGTGCGGTATCCGTTCTGCTGGAGGTACTGCGGGAAAAAGACCAGATCGTCGGGCTTCGGTGCCTGATTGTCCACGACGGTATGGGTGTGCGTAAACAGACCGGTGAGGATGGAGGCCCGGCTCGGCGAGGAGAGCGATGTGGTCACGAACGCATTTTTCATGCAGGCGCCTTCGCGGGCCATGCGGTCGAGCGCCGGGGTCTGCAGCCACGGAACGGCTCCCGTGAACCCCATGAAGTCGTAGCGGTGGTCGTCGCTGAGGATGAAGATGACGTTGCGCGGTTTTTCGCCGTTGCGGGCGACCGGGACCGGAGCGGCCGGTCTGGCTGCCGCCTGCGAAATGGCGAGGGCTGCGAAGCCTGCGGGCAGCGTGATTCGTTTCAGGTGCATCATAGCTTTATGATTGTGGTTTCAGGATTGAGTGCCATACATTCGATGTGTCGCAGGATCTCTGCGGCATCTTCCGGCGCCGTAAGCGTGACGCTCCGGCTTTCGCCCGGCAGTAGGTCGAAATAGTTGTCGGAGAAGATTCCCGCCGTACCCTTGTAATGCAGGGTGAGATTCTTCGCCAGTTTGTCGCTGCTCACCGTAATCCGGCAGGTCGCTGCGTCGGGCTTCTCGGCGCGGATGCGGACCGCCGCGGCCGGGAGTGCGGCGTTTTTCATCGTCTCGAAATATTGCAAAGCCCGGTACGCGGTCTTGTCGGACCGGAATTCGCAGACCAGCACCGCGTTGCCGGGGTCTGCACCGTCCAGATAATCGCGTACGCCGTACCGGAGCGCACGCTGCGATGCGGCGGCTCCGACGGTCACGGGGTGGGAGCTGCTTTTCAGCTCGTTGCCTGAAAAATCCGTCAGCGTGAGTTTCATTACTCCCCGGAGCGGCTTCCGCAGGTCGGAGACGACGAAAATGTCGAGCGTATCGCCTTGGATGTAAGGGGAGACGACGACCGGTTCGCACGCTTTCCTTACAAAGTAGTGCATGGCTTTCCACCGGCCGTAATAGTCGATTCCCGACCAGCTGGCGCAGGGCCATACGTCGTTGAGCTGCCAGATGAGCGACCCCATGCAGTAGGGCATGTTGCGCCGATGCGCCTCCATCGCCGTCTTCATCCCTTCGGCCTGCATCAATTGGCTGAGGTACAGCGTGCGTGCGAAATCGCCGTCGCGCAGGTATGACCGGTCGACATATTCCAGCATCCGGGCGTCTCCTTTTTCGGTCGCCCTGATGCGACGTCATGGACGGAGAGGCGAGGCGGCGCTCTTCGGGGATGAAACGCTCGACCGAGGAGAGTTCGGGGTAGGATTGGAGTCCGTATTCCGAGATGAAACGGGCGATTTGGGTGTTGTAGGCCGATATGGGGTCGCCTTTGTGCCAGACGTCCCAGTTGTGTACGTCGCCGTAGCGCCAGCGGTCTGCCGTATCGAGCCCCAGCCCGGCGAGGGCGACGAGTGCCAGTAGGGTACGGTGCCGCCGCAAAGGCTGTCCACCACGCCGGGCAGGATATTCCGGAAGATGGTTTCGTTTACGCGGTCGAACTGTTCGGCCTCTTCTTCCGTATAGAATTTGCGGAACCGGCTGTTGCGTTTGTCGTGGGGTTTCCATGCTACGTCTATTTCGTTGTTGCCGCACCAGAGGACGAGCGACGGGTGGTTGCGCAGCCGGCGTATGTTGTCTTCGGCTTCGGCCCGATGTCGGCGTAGATCTGCGCCGATCCGGGATACATGTTGCAGGCGAAGACGAAATCCTGCCACACCATGATGCCGTACCGGTCGCACATTTCGTAGAAATCGTCCGACTCGTACGTGCCGCCGCCCCAGACGCGCAGCATGTTCATATTGGCTTGGGCGGCGCTCCGTACGAGAAATTCCGTTTTCTCCCGCGAAATCCGGGGCAAAAACGCGTCGGCCGGCACATAGTTGGAGCCTTTGCAGAATACCGGGATGCCGTTGATCTCGAAGCCGAAACCGCGGCCGCGGCCGTCCGCATCGTCGCGGCAGCGGAGCGATACGGTTCGTACGCCGCATCTGACGGCCGTGCGGTCAAGCTCCCTCCCTCTTTTTCCAGCACCAGCTCCACGTCGTAGAGGTAAGGCTCGCCCATTCCGTTGGGATACCACAACCGCGGGAGGGAATCTCGAACGGCTCTTCGATTGAATGCGTCCCGGCATCCAGCGTCTTGTCTGCCGTGAGGATGCTCTTGCCGTTCAACAGTATCCGGATGCGGTAGCTGCCGGCCGCATCCGTCCGTAATGCGGCCGATGCGCTCATCTGCGCCTTTCGCGGCCCTGTCGAGCGGGTGCGCACGTGGAAATCCTCCACGCGGGCTTCGTTCCACGCTTCGAGCGCGACCGGACGCCACAGTCCGGAGGTGACATAGCGCGGCGCCAAGTCCCAGCCGTACTGGTAGCCCGACTTGCGGGTGAAAACGCTTACCTTGTTGGGGCCCAGTCCGCCCAATGCGCCGAGGTCGTTGTTGGCGGTGAGGCGGCTGCCGTAGGCCGCCATGTTTTTGAGCCCCTGCATGACCGGGGAGTGAAAAACGACGTGCAGGCGGTTGTTCCGGGATTTCAGCAATCCCTTGACGTCGCTTTTCCATGTGCGGAACATGTTGCCCGTGCGGTGAAGCAGTTCGCCGTTCAGCCTGATGTCGGCATAGCAGTCCACTCCTTCGAAGACGAGCCGCACGTTGTCGTACGACGCCAATTCGGGTGCGTCGAACGTGCAGCAGTACTCCCAGTCGGTCTTGTCGATCCATTGCAGATCGCTCTGGCTGCTGCCGTAGAACGGATCGGGGATCTGCCCGTTTGCCAGCAGGTCGGTATGCACGGTTCCGGGGACTGCGGCCGGGAGCCATTCGCCGAGTCCGTATTGCCGGAATTTCCATCCTTGGTTCAGTTCGGTGCGGCCGGCGGCCGAAATCCGGCTTCCGCCGCGGCGGTCAGAAGCCATAGGATCAGGAGAAGTCTTTTCATCGTTTGTCGGGTTGGGTTGTCGCAAACATAACTCAAACGGCCGGAAATGATGGTCAGCGATCCGTCAAAAATAACACACCGCCCTGATGCGGTAATTTTCCGACGCTGAAAACGCGCTTTCGGCTTTTCTGTTAGTTTTGGATGAATCCGTGCTTCGTGAGCTGCCCGGAATTTCGTAATATTGCCGTCGGGACAAAACGTATGCAGGTATGAAAACAACACATCTTTCAGGACTTTTGACCACCGCGGGACTGGTGTTCGGCGGCGGGAATTCGTATGCGCAGCAACGGCCGAACATATTATGGCTTACGATCGAAGACACGAGTCCTTATGATTTCGGCTGTTACGGCAACGGGCATGTCGCCACGCCCACGATCGACAGTCTGGCCGGAGCCGGCATCCAATATATGCGGGTCCATTCGGTCGGCACCCAAAGCTCGCCTTCCCGGTCGTGCATCATCACCGGATGTTACGCCTCGACTTTCGGCATGGAGTGGCACCGCTGCCGGTTTGCCACGCCGGAGACTGTTTTTCTGCCCGACTATATGCGTGCGGCGGGATATTACTGCACCAACAAATCCAAAACCGACTACAATACGCTGTGTGACAATAAGGCCATGTGGGACAGCTGCGGTCCGGCGGCGACATACAACAACCCGGCGCGGAAGAAGGACCAGCCGTTTTTTGCCGTATTCAACTCGATGGCCACCCATATGGGGCGCATCCGTTCCTATCATACCGACCAGCGGCGGATTTCGCCCTCGAAGGGCTCGATCCGGCGCGGCTGGAACTGCCGCCGCACGTGCCCGACATTCCGGAAATCCGGTCTGACTTCGCGTTTCATATGGAGGGTCGCAGGACATCGACGCATGGGTCAGGATGTTTCTCGACGATCTCAGGCGGCAGCGGCTCGATGAAAATACGATCGTCTTTTTCTTCAGCGACCATGGAGGATGCCTGCCCCGCGGCAAGGGGTTCGTCTATGAGACCGGGACCCACGTGCCGTTCATCGTCTACCTGCCTCCCAAATGGAGACATCTGGCCAACGGTCAGTCCGGCCGGACCGACCGGCTGATCGGGTTCCCGATCTGGCGCCCACCGTACTCTCGCTCGCCGGCATCGAACCTCCGGCCTATATGCAGGGCAAGGCGTTTCTGGGCCTACGGCGGCGATTTCGGAAGCCGCGAGAACCATGACGCCAACTTCAATATCAACGGAATCATCAATCCCGACCGGAGTCTCAAGCCGGCCGCGGCGGAGGCGAAGCATGTCTTCCAGCCGCTCGAAACGCGCAGCCGCGGCCCGGAGAGGATTTTTCACGATCCGGAACCGCAATTTCTTCGTTTCGACCGATGAGTATGTTTTCGAATGGCGCATTACGTCCAGCATGGGCGCGACGCTGGGAAGCGGGACTTTCGAAGTGCCGCGCACGGAAGCGGAGCCTGCACGGAGTGCCGCGTGGGTACAAGGCGCCCCGTCCCGAATCCGGCGTCGATTATTGGCTGGATATCGTTTACCGCCTGAAAGAGGATAAACCCTATGCCCTGCGGGGATTCGAGGCGGGCCGTTACCAGTTCGCACTGCCCGCTGCGGCGCCCGTGCGCGCTGCGGCCGCCCGCAGTGCCGTCGTCAGCCGTACGGAACGTTCGGTGACGCTGACTGCCGGGAGTGTGACCGCGACGGTCGATGCGGCGACGGGATATCTGTCGGGATATGCGGTGCGGGCTGCGAGCTGATGCGGAGTCCGCTCGTACCGAATTTCTGGCGGGCATCCACCGACAACGACCGCCGGGGCTGGCGTACGCGGGAGCGCATGGGCGCATGGCGCACGATGCCTGAGCGGCTGAAACTCGAAAGCCTGAATGCGGCCGACGGTGCGGTGACGGCCGTCGTGTGCGGCGGGGGCGTCAGGCTGGCTTTGCGCTATCGGCTTGCGGCGGACGGGGAGCTGGCCGTTTCGTACGACCTGCGGATCGCAGACACGCTTCCCGAACCGCTGCGCATCGGTCTGCAGGCTCTGTGGAGCGGGGAGCTGGACCGCTATGTCTACTGCGGCCGCGGTCCCGGAGAGAATTATGCCGACCGGAAGGAAGGCTCCCTGTTCGGGGTCTACTCCGGCAGTACGGCCGATTTCAGTCCCGCCTATATCTATCCGCAGGAGTGCGGCAACCGCTGCGACGTCCACTATCTCCAGCTTGGGGGCAAAGGCGGCGGAGTAGTTTTCGCCGGCCGGCAGCCTCTGTGCGTCTCGGTCTGGCCCTGCACGCAGGAGGCGCTGGATGCGGTGGAGCATACGCACGAGATCGTGCGGCTGGACGACGCATGGCTGGTGAATGTCGATTGTGCGCAGGCCGGCGTGGGCGGCACCGACTCGTGGAGCGTGAAATCGCGTCCTTCGGAGGCGTACCGGCTTTTGAGAAGCACTACGGATATGAATTTGTAATTGCTCCTGCGGGAACTCCGGCCGATGCGGCGCGGACGAGCCGCCGGGTGGCGTATAAAAATGAATAAACGATGAGAAAGTGGTTGATGGCGTTCTACTGCTGGCCGGAACGGCCGGGGTGCGCGCCCAGCAATGCGATGTGCCGCAGATCGGCGCTCAGGTTTTTGTAGAGCCGGGACAGACGCCGGAGGATATCGACGGATTTTTCCGCCTGTTGCACGATAACGGGATGAAGGTGGCCCGTATCCGGATGTTCGGGGCGCACATGTACCGCGGCGGGGAGTGGGATTTCTCGCTTTACGACGAGGCGTTCCGTGCGGCGGACAAATACGGCGTCCGGCTTTTCGCCACGCTGTTTCCCGTCACCGACGAGCTGAACGACGTGGGCGGTTTCAAATTCCCCGTTCGAAGGCGCACCTGCGCGAAATCGACGATTATATCACGGCCGTGGTGTCGCATTTCCGGCAGTATGAATCGCTGTGGACATGGGTGCTGCAGAACGAACCCGGCAGCGGCGGGACGCGCGTCGCCATGACCGACCTCGCAAGGGAGGTCTATGACCGCTGGCTGGCGGACTTCCCGCCGGAAGAGCGCGGGAGGGTTATCTGAAAGCCGATTTCACGCAGGAGAAGTTCCTGACCTACTATACGACGTGGTATCTGAACCATATCGCGCAGCTGGTCGAACGGCTCGATCCGCAGCGCGGGCGACATATCAATCCGCACCAGATTCTGGGCACGCTGCCCGATTACGACTTTCCGGCCTACTCGAAATTCCTCACCTCGGTCGGCGCGTCGCTGCACCTGAGCTGGCATTTCGGCATGTTCAGCCAGCGCGAATATCCGCTCGGCGTCTCCCTGATGTCGGATATCATCCGTCACAACGCACTCGGCAATCCGTTCTGGATCACCGAACTGCAGGGCGGAAACGTCACCGCCAGCGGCAATGTTCCCTACTGTCCCACGGCGGCGCATACGGCGCAGTATCTCTGGACGGCGATCGCTTCCGGCGCCGAAGGGTGATCTTCTGGTCGCTCAATCAGCGGGCGGCCGTCATGGAGGCGGGGAGTGGGGGCTGCTCGACTTCCTGCGCAGGCCCTCGGACCGTATGCTCGAAGCCGCGAAGGTCGCATCGGTATTGCAGCGTCACGGTGAAGAGTTCCGGGAGTTGAAGCCTGCGCCTGCTCCGGTGACGCTCCTCTATAACATCGCTTCCCTGCGCATTCAGCGGCGCAATGCCGAAACGCTCGCATCCGGTGAGGAGGGACGGCAGGCTTCGGCCTGCATGAAATCGCTGGCCGCCGCCTATGAGGCCGTCTCGGCATGGGGCGTTACGCCCGAAGTGGCCGATATGGCGACCTTCGACTGGGACGACGCGGCGGGCCGTACGGCCGTGATCCCGCATATGGTGGCGCTGCCTTCCGAATTCCGGCCCCGCATCGAGTCGTTCGTCCGCAACGGCGGCAAGCTGATCGTTACGGGATTGTCGGGATTCTACGATGAAGACATGCGATGTCTGTTTATGAACGGCTTCCCGCTGAAATCGTGTTTCGGAGCCGAGGTCAGCGAATTCAAAGTCGCCGGGGAGTATTTCACGCTGGGCGAGGAGCTGCCTGCGCATCTGTGGCGGGGATCTTGGTGCCTGCTTCGGGCGAGACGATGATGACGGACGGCGGCGATGTCGCGGCCGTGCGCAACCGCTATGGCCGCGGCGAGGTCGTGTGGGTGCCCTCCCCGATCGAATTGGGCGGATATCACCGCGATATGGCTCCGCTGACGGCTTTCTACGGGCGGGAGTGCCGCGATGCCATAGACGCGGCTCCGGTTCGTTCCGCACGCCCGAACCGGACGTGCTGATGCGCACCATGCGTAAAGAGGGCGTTTTGACGACCGTGATTGTCAACAAGCGTCCGGAAAGCGCGGCCATACGGCTGCGTACGGGTCGATACGGCGTTCCGCGCGTGATCTACGGGGATGCCTCGGTTAAGGGGCGCAGGTCACGGTCGGAGCGGATCGCTGCGCCGTGGTGGTCTGGAGCAGGTGACGATTTGAGGATAAGCCCTTCGGCCGTTCGGATAGGAATGCGCATCCCGCTTGTTTGTCGGCGGATGCGCATTTTTCGTGTGAATACGCCGAGAGCGGCCGGAACAGGCCGGGATTGTTGTTTCGGACATATTGGAGTCCGGCTGCCGGCGGGGATTTCACACAAACAAAAATCCCCGTAATCGTAAGATTACGGGGATCACCAAGTGCCCAGGACAAGAATAATGATATTTTATTAAGATATACCAATAAACGAAAAAACGTGCGTATAGCCACCTATACGCATGTTTTTTTATGCTTAAACATTATTCTTGCGGAACAAACTTCTCGATAATTTGCGTTTTCTATCGTAAATTGATGATAGATTCTTCAGGATCTATTCGCTTTAAAGCGGAACCGCTCCATGAAGCGGCGGCCGGCCAATAGGCCGGCTATTTCCCGCGCGGATCTTCTATCCTTTGCGCGGTCTTTCTCATTAGTTTTTATCACGGCACTCGAAGCCCTCTCCCTGGTACAAAGCTAATAGTGCCAGTCTTGACACATCTCCTTTCGGCGCACTTCTTTGAAAAAATTAACCCCGTTTTCACCGGGGCGTCCTGAAGTAATTTTTTCAAACAACTGCTTCTCCACTCGCTTTAGTCACCACATTTCTTCGAACTGTTAGACTGGCCCTATATGTTTTGTACCAGGGAGAGGGAGGTAACCTAACCTTACCTTACCCAGAGTTCTTTGACGTACTTGAGGAGCTAATAACAGCGGGTATATTCCCGCGTCTATCAATTCACAATTAAAAACTCCGGTGCAGGAGGATAAAGTCTGCATTTTTTATGACAGAAAACTATTTGGTCAGAATTCTGACTGATGAATTGACATCATTTACCGATTTGCCCTTTTGGCAGATTCAGGCGAAAGTGTGTGATGCCGTACATAGAGCTATGCGGCAGACTGACGGATTGGATGAATTTATAAATGCGTTGCAAAACCGGATTGTACGGTTCAGTTACAAAAGACGGACGGTTCTGTACGGGAAGCTATCGGAACTATGAAGCCGAGTGTGTTATCGACGCTTTCGGCGAAGATGCAATCCGGCCAAAAACGACGCAGTACAGGTTGCATCGTTTATTTCGACCTTGAGCGCGAAGATTGGCGGTGCTTCCGTCCCGAAAATTTCTTATCAATTCTTTAAGTCTTATCGAGGGGCGAAAACCCGCCCCTCTTCAAAATTCTATTTTATGCCAAACTGGGTAACAAATAAGTTGTCCATTCGAGGAACAGACAACCAAATCGAACAAATATTATCGGCGATTGCTGAAAAAGAAAAAACAGATGCGATCTCACGGAGCCCTATCGACTTTAATAATATTATTCCGATGCCCGCGGATTTGAATGTTGAAAGCGGTTCGCGTGGACACCAAGGACTTGAATATATTATTGGTTTATCTAAATCAGAATCGAGAGAAGAAGTCTGCAAGACTTGGGACAGCCTAACACAAGAAGAAAAGGATAATCGCCTTTTGTTCGGAGCAAAGTATTTTACCAATACGATGCGGTACGGCTTTCCGACTTGGTATGAGTGGCGTACTCAAAATTGGGGTACGAAATGGAATGCCTGCAATGCTTCAAAGAGTGGTAATATTATTTTCGGTACTGCGTGGAGTACTCCGGAGCCGATAATTAAAGCGTTGTCTGTAAAGTATCCCGACGTCACTTTTGAGGTTGAATATGCCGATGAAGATGTCGGGAACAATGTTGGTTCCTACTCGTATAAATCTGGGGAACAAATTCATTTTATTGAAATGTCTGGTTCCCAACAAGGGTTAGGACTTGCGATTAGCTTGCTTGGCCTTGAGACGTATTTCGAGTTTGTCGATGGTCAATATCGGCGCAAAAAAGAGTAATTGTTAATTAACCTTATTTTGGGTGCCCCGAAATTCTTCGGGGCACCTTTATCAAATCAATCTTAAATGAATTCGGATCCGGCCATAGCCGGCTGCCGGAAGATCCCCGGCTATATCGCCGTGCGGATCTTCGATCTTACTGCACGGCATCCGAACCCCCTGAACTCGCGCCTCCGGGCGACGATGCCGCCCGTCACGCTCGCGTCCGCCGTCGATCGACAAGCGAACTCGGCGGCCGGGGGAGAGCGGTATTCTCACTCACAACATTGATGCAAAGTTAGCCGACATCGCGTCGACAGCGGCAAGGATCGCCCGTCCTGTTCAGGCCGGCCGCCCGTGGGCCCAGTGCGGAAATATTGATCCGCTTCGCCCTCCGGCCGCGCCGTCGGTAAATATTTCCTTCTGTGTCCTTGCCTTCGGGCAGTCGCCGTGATCGGCTTGAGCCGCATCGCTGTTCCGAGTGTTTCGGCAGCATTAGAACTCTGGCGCAGGAGGATAAACACTGCAAATCATTTTATGCCAATTTACAAATTTTATCAGGATGTGCTATGCACAAGCTGGGAACGCAGACACTTCACTGTCACGGCCCAAAATCAGGAAGAAGCCGACATGATCGCCGCGCAATGCAAGGATACGCCTCTGTGTTTTGATCCGGATGCGGAACCCGGAGAGACCGTCTATTGTGTCTTCGAGGATGAAACACTCCTTGAGACGGTGGAACCTCTGCCTATCACAGATAATCATGGCAAACCGACGATCGAGGTGTACCGAAGCAACGATGACCTGTTCATTGCCGATAACTATAAAAATCGGGAGCTATGAGAGACGAGATCAGACAAAATGGTGAACCGCTCCTTTGGGCCGAAGGCGAGGAGTGGACAAGTATTCCGATGATCTTCCAGAATATCACCGGCAAGAATTTCACAGGTCAGGAATACAGGGCATACATCGAAAACTGGATCTTACATCAGGGCTTCGAACTCGGCCCCGTCGAGCTGTGGTGTGACGGCCGGTTCGTAGAACGCGGCGAAGTCAGATTGGCAGGAAAGGAGGTGTGTCATGGCTAAAATTCAACTGCCCGCGGAGTTCAAGGGCTTTAGCGAAAAATTCGATGCGCTTGCCTACGGGCAGGATGCCAGCCGGGTTTTCGACGATATGCTGGCCTACATTGTCGACCTGTTCAGCTTCGATAATCCCTGGGAGCCTCACGGCCGATATAAAGACCCGGAGATCCGCAAGCGTTTCTTCGAACTTTTTCAGGAGATCGTACTCTTGATGAACAAGAAGATCTGCGACGACAGAGAGTGGTATGACCCTTTCGGAAACCTCTACCAAACTCAAATTGCCTCACATGCCAGACGTGCAAATGCCGGCCAATTTTTTACTCCGGAGCATATCGTTGACTTGATGGTTTCCATCAATGGCGAAGGGCGGGAGTTAACTGGAAAAGGCTTGAATTTCGGAGATCCGTCCTGCGGTAGCGGTCGGTTCCTGATTGCCGCCCATGCGAAATTTCCCGGTAATTATTGTTGTGGAGAGGACATCGACCGAACTTGTGCCCTTATGACGGTCTGCAACTTCATCCTGCATGGTGTGAACGGCGAGGTTATCTGGCATGATTCGCTTATGCCGACGAAAGAACGGTTCTACGGTGCTTGGCG
>JBKSUH010000015.1:0-22446 GCA_047233565.1 Alistipes sp. | reverse complement strand
GTCGGACAAGGCACGCCTGTTCCTCTACGACTGCCGGACGGGCGAGATGCAGGATCTGACGGAGGATTTCGACTACAACGCCATGAACGTCGTCTGGGAGGGCAACGACCGCATCTGGTTCATCGCACCGATCGAGGCGACACACCAGATCTGCCGCATCTCACCCTCCGTAGGCGAGGTAGAGGTGGTAACCCGCGGCGACCACGACATCAACGCCTTCTCGATGGCCGGCGATAGGATCGTCGCCGAAATGTGCACGATCTCGATGGCCACCGAGTTCTTCGACGTGAATCCCGCCGACGGCACGCTGACGCAGATTTCGGCCATCAACAAACCCGTCTACGACAATATCAGAATGGGCGAGGTGCAGAAACGCTGGGTCAGGACCACCGACGGCAAACAGATGCTGACGTGGGTGATCCTGCCGCCCGACTTCGATCCCGCCAAGAAATACCCCACGCTGCTCTACTGTCAGGGCGGTCCGCAGAGCGTCGTTTCGCAGTTCTGGAGCTACCGCTGGAATTTCCAGCTGATGGCGGCGCAGGGTTACGTCGTCGTTGCGCCCAATCGCCGCGGCCTGCCCTCGTTCGGACAGGAGTGGCTCGACCAGATTTCGGGCGACTATTCGGGCCAGAACATCCGCGACTACCTCTCGGCCATCGACGACGTGGCGAAGGAGCCTTGGGCCGACGAAAACCGCATGGGATGCGTCGGCGCATCGTACGGCGGATATTCGGTCTATTTCCTCGCCGGATGCCACGAGAAACGGTTCAAAGCCTTCATCTCGCACTGCGGCATCTTCAACTTCGAGTCGATGTACGGCCAAACCGAGGAGCTGTTCTTCATCAACAACGATTACGGAGGTCCCTACTGGGATCGGTCGAACCAGGTCGCACAGCGCTCCTACGCCAATTCGCCGCACAAATTCGTCGACAAATGGGATACGCCGATCCTGATCTTCACGGGTGAATACGATTTCCGGATCCCCTACACGCAGTCGCTCGAAGCCTTCACGGCCGCCCGCGTGCGCGGCATCCCGGCGCGGCTGGTGGAATTCGAAAACGAGGCACACCAGGTCTTCAGACCCCAGAACTCGCTCGTCTGGAACCGCGAATTCTTCGGTTGGCTCGACAAATACGTGAAATAACCGTCCGAAAGGCTCGATATGAAGGCCGTCCGAATCGTCGGGCGGCCTTTATCGTTCGCCAATCACACCTTTTCGCTCTTTCTTAAACCATTTCAGCCCGTCCGCCGTCCGCCAAATCTACCGGTTCATTGGAAGAATCCGCCGGTTCGTTGAATTTATTTTCATCTCAGTCAGGACCTTCCTACATTTGCTTCCGACGCAATTAACAGATTTTGACTATGAAGAATGTAACCACCCACCGGGCGGGAAGCTGTGCTATGTCACACCCCTGCTCGAACAGATCGACGTGCAGCCCGAAAAGGATTTGCCAACTCTTTCCCCGGCGGCGGCGTAGAGCCGACCGGCGCAAGCTACGACGATTTCTATTTGGATAACGAATAAAAAACGGCGCAGCTATGAAAACTTCCATAAAGCTCTGTCAATCCTCGCTGCGGCCGCACTGTTTGCGGGCTGCAGCAGTTACGACGAGACGAACGATCCGGCGCGCGCCGGCAATACGTCCGTAAAGCCCTTGCCGATGTCGCCGACGACGCCGAAACCCGTGCCGGCATCTCCGTCGGGGAAAGCACATTTACCGGCTATTGGGAAGAGAACGACGCCATGGGGATTCTTTTCACCGCCCCGGCTCAACTCCCGAACTTCGGCCGTTCACCTACAACAACAACGACTTCGCATTCGAAGGAGAGCTGCCGACGCAGAGCGGTGCGTGGCAATACATGGCTTTCTATCCCCATGCGACCGTAAACGGCACCAAAGCCAGCATTCCGTTCGGCAACCTGCGCACCCAAAGCGGCAACGCTTTCAACTGCGCATCCGACGCACTGGTGGCCCCGTGCCTGAACTTCGCCAATGCCGAACCGGGCAAAACCGACGAAGGCGATCCGGTCCGATTCACCCTCAACCGCCTGACCTCGATTCTCAATCTGGAGGTAAAGGCGGAGACAATGCCGACAAGGTCCGCTACCTGCTGCTGACTTCGGAAAACGAAACCCAGACGCTCTCGGCCGCGAGCATCGACTTCGACATTTCAGACATGGGCTCCGGACTCGCATTCAGCCAAACCGCTCCGTCGAACGTCATCGCGCTGGGCTTCGAGCAGGGCACGGCTCCCGACGCCAACGACATCAACGCCTTCTTCAACATCATGCCGGGGAGCTACGACAAACTGACTGTAGACGTGATTACGGCACCCCGGATCGGTACGGTCGCCATCGAACGCGGGGCAGACAAACCGTTTGCCGCAGGCAAGCTCTACAAGCGCGCCGAAACGCCCGTCTTCGCTCCGCTCGAAGCTCCGTCGTTCGACTGGCCGGGGACATGAGATCGACCAAGCGCACGAAATCACCGTGGACGACAACAACCAACTCACCTACTCCGCCGCCATCAACATCCATGTACCGGGAGGCATCGCCGGTCTGGAAGTCGATGTTTCGTCGCCCGTACTGAGCATGCTGGGCATTTCGAAACTCGACCTGTTCAACGATTCCGACGTCATCGAGGAAATCTCCTTCGCAGATCTCGGACTCAGCTGCCAGACCGAAATACAATATAAAAAGAGTGCGTTTTCGACATCACGGCACTCGTGCCGATGATCCTCCTGCTGGGTCCCGACCCCGGCAGCGAACACGTCTTCGACGTCAAGGTGACCGATCTCGCGGGGCAGGTGACCGAGCAATCGCTGACCTTCACGGCCCCGGCGCTCGTGCGGGTAGATCAAACGGACCTTTGGAAAAACACCGCCTCGCTGACGATCAGCAATCAGTTCGCCGACGCCGGCAGCGTCGTGCCGGAGTACCGCATCAAAGGCGAAAGCGCATGGAACGCCGCCAGCGTCTCCGGGCCGAACGACGACGGCAGCCGCACGGCCCTGATCAGCCCCGACTGGACCACCGGCACCAACGAAGCGAGGCTGACGATCCATAGCGTCGATCCCAAGACCGGCATCTTCGCCCGCAAGAGCTACGAATACCGACTGCTCGCCGACGGCGCAACAGTCGCTTCGGGCGAATTCACGCCCAAAAACAACCTCGGCGACGTCATTCCCAATGCAGGCATGGAGAGCTGGAGCACGAAATCGATGAAAAAGATGTTCTCAGGCTCTGCCAACGCACCCTATCCGAACGCCTATATGACCAGTTCGGGAACCGACAAATTATGCACTCAGGCAACATATCCCGGCATGGTCGGTGATTATTGCGCGCAACTCGCCGCGAAGTATGCAGGCATCGCATTCGCTGCGGGCAACCTCTACACCGGAGATTTCGTGATGGACGGCACAGTCGGTTACGCACAATTCGGACAGCCGTACACCTATTCGGCACGTCCCGCCGCCCTCAAACTGAAATACGCCGCCGAGATAGGCGAAATCAACCGGGTCAAGAACGATCCGCCCGTAAGCACCGGCATCGACAAAGGACGCATCTTCGTCTGTATCGTCGAATGGAGCGACCGCCATGCGGTGCAATCGGGCACCACGGTGGACAAGACGACGTTCTGGGACCCCGAAACCGTATCGAGCCTGAACGAAGGCAAAATCATCGGCTACGGTCCCGCCTACATCACGGAGTCTCACACCGGCAGCATGAAGGATCTGGCGCTTCCGATCGTCTATTACGAAAAGACGGACACACCTCCGACGGGCAACTACACGCTGGTCATCTCGACCGCGACCAGCTATCTGGGCGACTACCTGACCGGATGCGACGCGAACAAACTCTGGGTAGACGATTTCGAGTGGGTATACTGATCTCCCGATAACAAACCCGAAGGCCCCGCGGCCTTCACCCCGACCTCCTGCGCCTGCAGGGAGGTTTTTGTTGATTTCCACCGCCTTGCAATATTGCCGCAATCGATTCCGGTTCCACAAGGCAAACATGCCTTTTCGTGATGAAACACTGCCCGTTCATTGAATTTATTTTCAGATGATCCGCTTTCCGCCTATTTTTGTTAGGTCACTTTAAACTATTGCATACCATTTTAAACTATTGCATACCATGGAAATTGTATCAACCACGAAAGGGGGCAATACTCCGCCCCGATGATCGAGACGATTGAGGTCGCCGCGGAAAAAGGATTTGCCACGTCCGGAGACGTCCCTTCCTCCGACGGAATCAGCCCCTGAGCTGCTACGACGATTTTTATTTGGGCGAAAACGAATAAAAAACCGGCAGCCATGAAAAACAAGTCTCTCTTTTAACGCTGACCGCAGCGCTTCTCCTCGGCGCGTGCAGCACCTACGAGGAAGTTCCCGCAACATCCGGCGACGGAGCAACTGCCGTCGGTTTTCGCCGATATCGCTCCCCGCGAACAAAGCCGCGCCGACATCAACGTCGATTTCGAAACCGGCCTTACCGGCACATGGAACAGCGAAGACAAACTCGGCGTCCTCGCCAATGACTTCTCGAAGCTCCTGCAATTTACGTACACCACAGACAGCAAGGCTTTTACAGGCTCGCTCTCCGGCTCCGAAGGCACTTGGGCGTACCGCGCCTTCTACCCTCACAACGGAAACGCCACCGTTTCCGGCACGACCGTAACGGTTCCTTTCAGCGCCCTGCGCACCCAGAACGGTAACAAATACAACAGCGAATTCGACATCATGGCCGCCGACGCCATCACCCACAACAACGCCGATCCGGGCAAAACGCCGGAAGGGAATGCCGTAAAGTTCAATCTTCACCGCATCACCTCGATCCTCGCGCTCAAACTGCAAGGCGGCGCTGCGTCGGAGAAAATAGCCTCCGTCATGCTGACGTCGAAAAACCGATCGCCTCGAAAAGCTGACCTTCACCGTTCCGTCGGACCCGAACGCCGCATACGATCCGTCGGCTATCAACCCGACGCTGGTCGCCCAAGGCACCTCCGCAACGGGCTCTCCCATCTCGATCAACTCGGAGCACATCACCGTCACCTACGCCGACGGCACGGCTCCTTCGGCCGATTACAGCGAGACCTTTTTCAACGTGCTCCCTGATGACAGCTACGGCGACCTGACCTTCTCGGCCTGCACCGACAAAGGCAACGCAGCAAGCTTCACGATCACCCGAACGACACCCGTCGTCGCCAACTGGGTCTACACGGTGGAGCGGACCGCATCATTCACCAAAGCCGCAGCCCCGACCGTCAAGTGGATCGGCCACGAAGACCTTACGACACCCACCGAACTGCTCGAAAGCGGCAACAGCGCCAATATCCGGTCAGCGCACCGGGCGGCATCAAGTCGATGCAGGTGGATATCACCTCGTCGGTACTGACAACTCCTATGGAGGGAAGCGAACAAAATTTGCTGGAGGCGGTAAAACTCGCCCCTTCGATGGAACTGACCAATCCCGCCAATAATGACATGGCAGCCGCTTTAGCCGGATTCGGTTTTCCGACTCCGGCACAACTGCTCAACCAGCAGCATGTGATTTCCAGATCGGCGGTCTGATAGACATGCTCGCCATGGTCTGCGCCGAGGTGACCGAAACGACGAACTCCGATTTCAAGTTCACCGTCACGGACAATGCCGGACAAAAAACAGTCATCACGCTGAAATACGTAAAAACAGTCGTTTCCCCATCACTTACAACAACGACGCAGACCTTTGGGCCAATACAGCATCGTTTACGCTTTCAAATATTCCGGCCGATGCGACATCCGTTTCCGTGCAATATAAGAAATCGACCGCTTCGGATACGAAATGGCAGACCGCCGAAATTACCGGAAACAATACAAAAGCGGAAATAAAACCCGACTGGGGCACGCAATTTACGGCGGCGGACTGGACTACCCCAACAGCGTACAACCGTTTTGGCGCATTACGGAAGGAACCGGCGTTTTTGCAAATAATACGTACGATTACAAATTGACCGTAGACGGAACGGAATACAAAGGGCAGTTTAAGACAGGCAACGGCGATGTAATTCCCGACGGGAATATGGAAAATACAAATCTTCCATGTTTCACACAAAATGGAAGTGAATCTTCCACATTTTGGGGTAGCGGTAATAATGACCAAACTCCGTCCTTGTGTACACAAATCACAACCGAGGGTAATAAATATGCAGTATTACAGTCAAAAAAGCAGTCATTGTATTGGCAGCAGGCAACCTGTTTACCGGAACTTTTAAATATACGAGCGCAAGATTAGGAGGGACAGGAGCTGTCAATTTCGGACAAAAATATACATATACAGCCCGTCCTTCCGCACTTCAAGTAAAGTATCGCGCAAAAATCAATGCAGTTGATATGAATGTATTGAATGGTCCGTTAGCAAAAAGGAACAGGACAAAGCACGCATTTTTGTCGCAATCATTAATTGGACATCACAGCATACTGTTTCATCTACCTATTCTCTGGGAGGATCAAACAATGGTTGCGTTGGTGGCTGGGATCCGGAAACAACAACAAATCCCGGCGAAGGCAAGATTATCGGTTATGGCTCTCTATGGCTCACTGAATCAGCAGAAACCGATTGGCAAAATGCTGATATACAAATTCAATGGTACGATAAGGCGACAAAACCTACAGAGGAAATTACTCTCTAATAATTTCATGTGCAGCAAATGCATATGGCGATTATATGAATGGCTGCACAAGTAACTTCCTCCATATCGACGATATTCAATGGGTATACTAATCCCCCGATAACAAACCCGAAGGCCCGCGGCCTTCACCCCGACCTCCTGCGATTGCAGGGAGGTTCTTTATTAGGCACCGCCCGCACCGCGAAAGAAGGGCGCGCAAGCCATTTCCCGGCTGCGGAAAGACATCCGAAGAGAGGAGAATCCGGTCCGTCGGAGTGCGGCGCGTCGAGTGTTCGTGATGAAAAATGCGCTGTTCGTTGAATTTATTTTACAAATCCGCGGCACATGCCTATTTTTGCATATTGTCAACAAAAGACTGCATCCATGCGAACAAAAACCCGGACATCCGCCCAAACAGACGCTTCGGGACGTTTCGTATAAAGGCGCCCCGACCGGGACAGTCAAAGCGGCAGATACGGCTGCCGAACCGGCAGCGCCGTCCGCAAACGGCACGACCGACAACACTCACCATTGAACGGCCGGAATACCATGAAAAGACAACTCATATACTTAATGGCATCGGCGGCCCTCTGGCGGCCGGATGCTCCACGGAAAACAAGGCCGAAGGCACGGAATACGGCACGCTGAAGGTCAGCTGCACCGCCGACGGTTCGATCGTCGCCGCATCGGACGACACTTCCCGGATGCCGGCTGCGCCCTCCGTCCCCAAGCCGGCGATTTCACGCTTACGGTCACCGGAGAATCGGGGACGCAGCAGTGGGATACGCTCACGGAATTCGAGCAGAGCGACGCCGTGTTCCGAATGGGAACCTACGCCGTCTCCGTCGCACACGGCGACCCCGATGCGGAGGGAATCGACAAACCCTATTATGCCGCGGAGAAGAGCGTCGAGGTGCTGCCCCGCCGCGCTGCAACGGTGGAGATGACCGCTACGATCGCCAACTCGCAGACGGTGGTCCGCGCCACGGAACAGTTCCTCAACTATTTCCACGACGCGCAGTTTACCGTAACGACGGCATCGGGCAACCAGTTCGACTTCACGCCCGGCAGCACGCCCGCCGACGAGCCGGTATTCGTCAAAAGCGCCACGACGCTCAAGGTAACCGGCACGGCACGCCGCCAGAGCCAGACCGGAACCGACGAGGGGCCTAAGGTCACCTTCTCCGAGCAAACGCTCGAAGCCACTTCGCCGCGCACCTGCCACGTTCTCACCTTCGACGCCAAGGATGCGGGCAGCGTCACGCTGACCGTCACGCTCAGCGACGACTACACCGAAACCCGGCCGATCGACTGCGAGGTCAACGAGGGCGCTATCGACGATACCAAATAAGGAATAAAAACAGCAAAAGATATGAAGACATTTACCAGACTTTTACGATGTTGGCGGTTGCAGCGTTCGTTGCGGCAGGCTGTGTGAACGAAGAGCCTCCCTACAAGGAGGAACCCAAACCGACGCCGGGCGACGCGACGGGCTTCCTGTCGGTAAGCGGCCTTTCGATGCGGGTGGTCTATGACGAGACGGACGTTCGTCCCGACGACACTTCGGACCAAACGCAAAGCCCGCAGGCCGTATCCGGCACCCGCGCCGAACAACCCGACGTGGACGGTTTTATCGTAGAGATTCTCGACGCCGACAACGCGCAGGTATTCAAAAAACCTATGCCGAACTCAAACAGCAGCTCGCCGAGCCGATGGAACTTCCGGTGGGCGCCTACCGCATGGAGGTGCGCTCGAAGGAGAGCACTCCGGACGTAGCGTGGGAGCACCCGGTCTACGGCGCGACGAGCAGCTTCACGATTTCAAAGGCGCAGACGACCCAGCTCGAAGAGGTGGTCTGCACATTGCAGAATATCAAGGTCACGGTGGATTATTCGTCCGAACTGGCCGGCATGCTGGCCGGCACCAGCAAAGCGACCATATCGCTGGGCCAGACCAGTCAGGAGTTTCCCAAAACCGAAACGCGCGCGGCCTACTTCAAATCGCTGGACATCGAAAATACGCTGGATTTCAACTTCGACGGCACTTTCGCCGACACCGATGTCCCCGCTACATTCAGCAAGCAGATCACCGGGGTCAAGGCCGGGCAATGGCGCAAGGTTTCGGTCGTAATCGGCTACGCCGACAAGGGCAACATCCTCTTCTCGGTCAAAGTCGACAACAGCATCCTCCAGGACAACAAGTTCGTCGTCGACGGTACGGAAAACCTCGGGGAAGAGCTCCTCGAAGACCCCAACGCCCCGGCACTCACCTGGCCCGGGCACGACATGACGCAGCCCTTCACGCTAACCGACGCCATGTTCGACGCGGAAGGGAACTGCATCGAACCGTTCGCATTCGACCTCTCCTCGCCCAACGGCATCGAATCGCTGCAAGTGACCGTCGGCTCCACCAACAGCCAGTTCCTGGCGTCGATGGCCGCCATCCAGTTGCCCGAAACATTCGACCTCTGCGCACTCGACGCGTCGTCGCCGGCAGGCATCATACTCAAAGGATTCGGCTACCCTGTAGGCGGCGAACTCAAGGGCCAGCAGGCCAAGAGCTTCAACATCGCAGGGCAGATCAAGGCGCTCTACGAATTCGACGGCACGCACACCTTCTCGTTCGACATGACCGACGCCAAAGGCGTCTCGACCGCCGCCGCGCTGACGCTCGTCGTGGACAAAAGCGCGGGTCAGGAGGGTCCTGCAATCGTCTGGAGAGGCTATGATATCGACCAGCAGTACGAAGTGCAGAAAGACATGGTCATCGACATCGACGTGACTGCAACTGCAGGCATCAAGTCGTTCTGGGTTACGATCGACTCCGAGGCACTGAAAGATCTGCTTCCGGTCATCAACCTGCCGGAGAAATTCGACATCTGCGACATCCCCGACGAACTGGTCGAAGTCCTGCACGGCGAATTCGGGTTCCCGATCAACGAGCAGGTAAAGAACCGAACGTCGGTGACCTTCTCGATCACCAAATTCGTCGAGATACTGCTGAAAATCCCGGGCGAGCATAATTTCGTCCTCGACGTGACGGACAACGATAATGTACTGACACACAAGACTGTCAAACTCATCGTCCACTAAAGCCGACCGATAATGAAACGATATATCTCATATTTTGCCGTACTGCTCGCGGTGCTCCTCGGCGCGGCCTGCTCGAAAGACGACTCCGCCGCGGGCAGCGACAATCGCACGGGCGTCATGGCGATGACGATTTCGACCTCGCGGGCGGAAGACAACGGCGAATACGATCCGCTGCAATACCAGAAAGTGTATATCTATAACAGCGAGGGCGGGCTGCTCCGCAAATACGCCGCGAAAGACGACATTCCCGAACGGCTGGAGCTGCTCTCCGGCACTTACCGCGTAGCGGTCGAGGCGGGCGAACAGGTCCCCGCGGATTTCTCGAAACGCTTCTACAAAGGCGAGGAGACATTCACCGTCAAACCCGGCGAAACGACCCATGCGGAGGTAGTTTGCAAGATCGCGAACACCGTCGTCGAAGTCAAATTCGACGCTTCGATCGTCGAGAATCTCGATCCGGGCTACTTCGTATGGATAGCCGGTACGGACAAATTCGACGAGGCGGAAGCCGAGTCGGGTGCGGTTCCTGCGCTCAAATTCACGGACGAAGGCACGGGCTATTACACCCTGCCCGCAGGTACGACTTCGCTGGCATGGATGTTCCGCGGCACGCATACGTCGGGCAAGGAGGTCGAGATGGAAAACACGCTGACCGAGGTCAAGGCCGGCGGCAAATACGTCTTCACCTTCCGCTACTCCCCGACCTGCCGGGTTATATCGACGCCCTGCTGATCCGCGTCGATACCGAGACGGAAGACAAGGACGACGAGATTATTTTCAGTCCCGATCCGGCCCTTCTCACCGAGGGATTCGACAACGACGAACTGCAGAAATATACGTCCGGCGAGAAGAAATACCGGATCATGGCTTTCGCGGAACTGAAAAAATTCACGGTCTCGGTCGGCGACGACAGCTACGACCTGCTCACCGGCACGCACGAAGGCATTTCATTCTCGCCTACCGATAAATACAACACCGAACTGACGTTGTCCGACGCCTTCTTCGCAGGACTAGCGGGCGGCGACCACGCCGTGACGATCCATGTGGAAGACGCCAACGGCGGCAGCAACGAGATTTCGACGACCTACCGTCTGCAGGGACTGGTTCCGGTTACGGAAAAAGCTACGACCTCTGGGCCAATACCGTAACGCTGCAGGTCGTGGATTTCACCCGGTCGGCAAACGTAACGTTCGGTCTGTGCGGCAGCGACGGCCAATGGAAATACCTGACCGGCACGTCGCAGGGCGACGATTTCATCTCGGCGACGTTCGCACCGCAGTGGCAGGAATCGACCAATGCCAACGGCCATACGGTCTACACGCGAGAGGCGGGCACCGGAGTCGTCGCAACATACGGCTACGAGTACAAAGTCACCATCGACGGAACTGAAAAAGCGGTTCGTTCACGGCCGGAGCGGCGCAAACGATTCCCAATGCCGACATGTCGGGGTGGAGCATGACCAGCGGTTTCGCATTCCCCAATGCGGAGGGAGGGGCATTCTGGAGCAGCGGCAACAACACTATGACAAAAACGCTCTGCACCTCCACCGACGTAAAATTCGGCAAGGCGGCACCGGCAGCCAAACTCACCAGCACCAATATGCTCGTTCTGGCCGCCGGCAACCTTTTCACGGGAACATTCGCTTACAAAAGCTTCACCGGCACCGTGCAGTTCGGCCAGCCTTATGACTTCACGGTGCGCCCCTCGGCGTTAAAGGTTAAATACCACGCCAAGGTCGGCACGGTAGATAAAGTACGCACCTCCGGCGATATTTGTCCCTACATCAAGAAAGGCGATCCGGACATGGCGCGGATTTTCGTTGCCATCGTCGATTGGAACGCCCCGCATCAGGTAGTATCAGCCATGACCACTACCAAAGGCGCTTGGGACCCGGAGAAAGGCATCGACAACGTATCGGAAGGCAAAATCCTGGGATACGGATCGCTCTGGATCACGCAATCGACGGATGGCGAGGATATGCAGGACGCCGAATTAGACATCGTATGGTACGACCACGAGACGCGCCCTGCCGAAGGGAAGTATTCGCTCGTGATCTCATGGCCTGCAACGCTTACGGCGATTATTTCACCGGTTGCTCGAAAAACGTGATGTACGTCGACGATTTCGAATGGGTATATTAACGATTAAACGTAAACGCACAACAATGCGCAAGATAACCACCAGTACGCTCCTGGCACTCCTGCTCCTGGCAGGCACGGCGCCGGAGAGCCGTGCACAACAGACGAACGCCGCGGCGTCCCTCGCCCCGCAGGCCGACAGCACGAGCTGCATGCAGCACGAGGAACGTCCTCAGACCGTCAACGAAATGCGGCGCCAGCGCGGCCTTACCGAAAAACACAACCTCTTCGTCCCGCGCGGGCAATGGATCTTCGGAGGAACGGCCTCCTACTCGACCCACTCGAACGAAACCTACCGGTTTCTGGTCGTCGAAGGCATCGAATCGAAGGGCTACACCTTCAAGGTCAGCCCGATGATCGCCTATGCCTTCCGCGACAACATGGCACTCGGAGGCCGTTTCATCTATTCGCGCTCGCTGCTCAAGCTGGACAAGGCCGACCTCAACTTGGGCGGCGAGGACTCCGACCTGAATTTCGAACTGAACGACTGCTATTCGCTGCAACAGAGCTATTCGGTGGCCATGATCTGGCGCCAGTACATCCCGCTGGGCCGCAACAAGCGTTTCGCGCTCTTCAACGAGATGCAGCTCTCGGGCGGCGGTACGCAGGCACGCTTCGCCAAGGATTCCCCGGTGAAGGGCACCTACGAAACCGGCTATACCTTCTCGCTCGGCATTTCGCCCGGCATCGTGGCCTTCGCGACGAACAACATGGCCGTCGAAGTAAACGTCGGCGTAATGGGTATCACCTATACGCACACCAAGCAGGTACACAATCAGGTTACGGTCGGCAAGCGCGACGCCAGCATGATGAACTTCAAGGTCAACATCTTCTCGATCGGACTCGGTATGGCATTCTATCTCTAAAATCGGCAAGCACATGAAACGAATCATACTTTCCATCTTCTCGGTATTCATTACGCTCGGCGCCGCAGCGGAGACAGAACAAGCCCGTCCCGCAATGCAGCAGTCCGAAACCGCTGCCGACGCTGAAACGCCTTCGGTCACGGCCGAATCCGCCGCAGCCCCGCGGCGCAGACAGCAACGCCCGCCGCGGCGCAGACATCCGAAAACCTGCAGATCGCAGAGACATTTGCGACGCCCGTACCGTCGCCCATGCCGCCGAAAAGCAGAACGTCCCCAGGAACAGCGCTTCCTGCCCACGCGCCGCCGCATCGACCGCGAGATCAACAAACTCAAATTCGCCTACAAGGGCGAAGTGATGATGGGTCTTACGGCCTCCTACGGTACGGTTTCGAGCGACGACACCGACCTCATGCTCATCTTCGACAACATCGATGCGGATGCCACGATCGCAACGGTAAAACCCTTCGTCGGTTATTTCTACCGCGATAACAACTGCATCGGCATCCGTTTCGGATACAGCCACATGGGCGGCACGCTCGACAACACCTATTTCGATGCGGGCGAGGGCAACGACCTCTCGGGGCAGCTCCCCTACGTCGATCTTTCGAGCGACGAATACTCATTCGGCATTTTCCACCGTTCTTATGCGGGGCTCGACCCCAAAGGACGCTTCGGACTCTTCGCCGAGTTCGAGCTGGCGCTCTCGACGGGACATTCGAGCTTCGCATACGACCCGGATCATAACGAAGGAGGCGCACCCAACCGCACCTACAACGACAAAACGCAGGTAAAGCTGGCGTTCAACCCGGGAGCTGCCGTATACATCTTCCCCAACGTCTGTGCGACGATTTCGTTCGGGCTGGGCGGCATACAGTATACGAGCATCACCCAGAAGGATGCCGACGGCAACAAGATCGGTTCACGCAAGGCTTCGAACATGCGTTTCCGGCTCAATATCGCGGCCATCAACTTCGGTATGACGATACATTTGTGGGACAAGAAAAAGCAGTAAACTATGAAATACCTACGCATACTCTTTTCGGCGGCGGCGCTCCTGCTGGCAGCGTCGTGCATCGAGAACGACGTGCCTTATCCCGTCGTCGAACTCAGGATCGCAGGCGTCGAAGGCAGCGGCTTCACCGTGTCGGGCATCAGCATCGCCAACCGCACCGTGACGCTTACGCTGGATGAGAAAACCGACATACGCAAAGTCGGCATCGACAAGGTTACGTTCGACGCCGCGACCTCCAATCCGATGATGACCGACACGGAATCTTTCATCGGCCAGATCAAAACGTCGCGGCCCCTCAGCGGAGAATTCGATCTGCGTTCGCCGCTGTACGTCACCCTCTCGCTCTATCAGGATTACGAATGGACGATCGTGGCCGAACAGCCGATCGAGCGCGCCTTTACGGTCGCAGGCCAGATCGGCGCGACGGTAATAGACGCCCAGAAACGTACGGCGACGGCCTATGTGGCCAAGGGGACGAACCTCGGCGACATTACGGTCACCCGGCTCAAACTGGGTCCTGCCGACATCACGACCTACTCTCCCACGGCGGAAGAACTCTCGGCTTCGGGCTTCGAAACGATGCGTTTCGTCGATGCGACCTATCACGGAACGACCGAACGCTGGACGCTCCATGTCGAGCACACCGACCTGAAAATCGCCTTCCGGGAGACGGACCTATGGAACAACACGGGCGTCATAACCGCCATGGCAACGGAAGAGGAGTATCCCGACGCCGTGATCCAATACCGTGTGAAAGGCACCGACGAGTGGCAGGCGACGCAAAAGGGCGAGCGGGACGAAACCGGACTCTTCACGGCCGCTGTCACCCCCGAATGGACGAACTCGACCAACGCCGCCGGGCTCCCGTCAAACGTCTGGTGCGGACCAAGGGCGTCTATGCGGGTCAGACCTACGAGTTGCGGCTGCTCGTCAACGGAGAAGCGACCGAAACGTCCGAATACACCGTCCCCGCGGGCGACGTCATACCCGACGGCAACATGGAAAATCCGGGGCTTTCGTGCTTCACACAAGAGAATCAGAATGCGGAATTCTGGGCCAGCGGCAACAACGGCTTCGCTAAGGAACTCTGCACATCGGCCGCTTTCGACGGAATGGGCGGCAGCCGCTGCGCCCTGCTGAAAGCCTCGGCTCCCCGATCGTGGGACTGGCCGCGGGCAACCTGATGTCCGGCATCTTCTACAAAGACGGTCTGACGACCGGCGTCGTGGAATTCGGGCAGCCCTACACATGGACGGCACGCCCCTCCGGCATGAAAGTAAAATACCATGCGACGGTCGGCATCGTCAATCAGGCAAAACACAGCGGAGCGCCGATCGGCAAGGGCGATCAGGACAAGGCCCGGATCTTCGTGGCAATCGTAGACTGGAATGCCCGTCACCGGGTAGCTTCGGGAACGGACGCCCCGACCGGCACTTGGGACCCGACGGAAACCACGGCAACGGACGAGGGCAAGATCATCGCCTGCGGTTCGCTGTTCATCGACCGTTCGACCGCAGGCGACCGGATGACCGAAATCACGCTGCCGCTCGATTTCTACGACACGCAGGCCCGTCCACGGGCAAATACAGCATCGTCATCTCCTGCTCGACCAGCGCCTACGGCGACTTCATGGTCGGCTGCACGACGAACACGATGTACGTCGACGACTTCGAATGGGTTTATTAAGCCGGGAGCGTTAAAACCGGAAACGCAACGAAAAAGGCTGGGACGCCGACGCGTCCCAGCCTTTTGATTACGGGCACTCAGGTCCCTGTTCCGCACCGCTGCCCCCTCACCGCAGTCTCCAATCCCTCACCGCAGTCTCAATCGCTCGCTGCTGTTCCCACTCCTTCGCCGCCGCCCCTCTCTGAACAAAAAACAGAAGCGGCAGAACCGATGGTTCTGCCGCTTCGTTATCGCACTCAGGCTTACGTTCCGCCGGGCGGAAATCACCTCACGGCGACCCGGCAATATTTGTCATAACGGCCTATCACGTCGTTCACGTAAGCCAGCGTCTGCCGGCTGCCGGTGAAACGGCCGCACTTGACCACTTCGTTCTCGTAGTATTCGGGCTGCGCCTTGAGCTGCAGGTACCGGGCTACCACCTCCCACGAATTGGGATCTTCCCCGCTGACACGCGCCAGACGCCGTGCATCGTTCACATGGCCTATACCGCTGTTGTACGAGGCCAGGATGATGCTCATCCGATCCTTCTCGGGAGTCCCCTCGGGGAAACGGAGCGTGTTCATAATCTTCGACATCAGCTTGTTGGCCAACCATATGTTGGTCTCGGGATTGGAGACCTGCTCGGTCGGGACGTCGAACTGGCGTGCCACCGAGGGCATGATCTGCATCAGCCCGCGGGCCCCGCTGCGCGAGGTGATGTCGGGCGTGAACCGCGATTCATGGTAGGCGATGGCGCTCATCAGGCGCCAGTCGTGGCCCTCTTTTTCGCTGATGTTGCGAATGACATTGTCATAAGCCGAGATCACATAGTCGCCCTCACCGAGCAGCGAATTGCCGAAATCGGCCGCATCGTCGTTCAGCATGTCGTCCGTCACGGGTGTGCTGAACTTGGCGTTAAAGCCGTAAAATGTCGTAAGAATTGTTAAGAACGCAAACGTTAAAACTGTCTTTTTAACATAAAAGATTGTTTTGCGGGCAGTTCACACCGCGCAGAACAATACGCTAATCATAGAAACCCCATGAGATACCGATTTTAAACATGCCCGGATTGAGCGGGTAACCCGCCGCGGAGAAATACTCCCCGTTTCCGAACAGTCCCTTGTTCACATGCTGATATTTGAGGAATATCCGCATTCTCTTCCACTTTCCCATGACGAAGGCGTCCATGTAGGGGTAATTGCCTACTTCGACGTCCCGTTGGTTGTAATAGGCCGACAGCGCAGGGTTGTAACTGGGCGCATAATAACGCGTGTTATAGCGTCCGTCCAAACCGATCTGAAGGCGTAATACGTTGCGCACGACCCAGAACTCGTAATAATACGAAAGGAACGCGCTCAAAAGCGGAACGGGTGCAACTTCTTGATTCGTACTCCACTGCAACAATACCCTGTTGTCCAAATGAAGTCCGCCTAAGCGGAAATCTTTGCGAGCGTACACACTCGTGAGGCTTACGTTGTCACTGCTTTGGGCGATCTGGCTCTCCTTGTCGTAAAAGATCTTGTTGCCGACCACACCTTGCCATGCCCCCGCTTCAAACGCATAATCGGGGACTGAAAACTTCACCTCGAACCGAGTTTCATTCTCCTTATTCAAAGGAGTGGACCACACGTAGTGGTTCGAGAACAGATTCTCCTGCCAGTAGTTGGGCGAACGCCGATCCATCGTGAACCGGCCTTCGAGAATCAGGGGGTGTCCGCGGAGATATCCCGTCAGCGCCAGGTGGGCGCCGATGGTGAGGTCTCCGCCTCTGTATCCCGACGGGTAGAACTTGAGGTTCGCGTCCCAGTCGACATATTTCTTTATCTTTCCTCCGACGGAACCGTATGCGAAATAGCTGGTCTTGTTGACCTTCGTATACTTTCCCGTCTGGTAATCCCTCATTTCGAAGTGCGAGTAGGTATGCATGTCGATACCGATGCCTGCATCAATCGTGCCTACCACGCCGTTACGATCCCAAGGCTGTGCCTGCACGAAGAAGCGGTTCGAAATCACACGCTCGTAGATCGAGTCGCGCGTCTGGTCGGGGTTGATATACCAGTTCTGGTAGTAGTCCAGCGTATCGGGCACGAAATTGCCCTGTTCGTCCCGGTGCGCCCTTTCGTCGATATACCGCGCATATTTGTCCGAATAGACCTTGCTCCACGAACTGTACTGGAACGAATGGCCGATATAGACCGCCGACAGGTCGGCGAGCGAAAAGTCGTTCTCCGTCACGCGTTGCAACGGCAGGGCGTAGGACTGCGTGATGAAAAAGGCGTTGTTGCGGTAGGTATTCTGCGCCTCGGCGTCGGCCAGCTTCATCGGCACGCCCGACGGCATCTGGAACGTCGTATCGGCAATGGCCCACGTGCCGACCACGCCGCCGTTTTCCTGCTGCTCGATGTGGTTGTTGTAATAGGCCGCATGCACCGAATAGCGTTTGCCCGTATGGTTGAACGCCACCGACAGGTTGTGGTTCTTCGTCCGTGACCAGACATATTGTCCGCGCGTTCCCCGTGCCTTGTAGTCGACGTTGAACCCGGTCGTGGGCGAAATATTCTGCGCGTGCATGATATTGAAGTTCTCCTCCCGGAAACGCTTCTGCCCCGACTCGAGGTACGTCATGCGGATGATGGGCTTCTTCGTATTGTAGAACGGAACGTTCTCCATGTCGTACGTATACGCATAGTAGGGGCTCGCAAAACTGAAATCAAAGAACTGCGGCCGCCGGAAATAGTTCATCGGCAGCGATGTCTGCCCGAGGGCGCCCTGCGCGATGTCGCCCACCTCCTCGCGGAAGAAGGGGTAGTCGATGCGCCAGTCGGTGAGCGTCGTGTCGAGCGGGCTTATCTCCACGCGGTTGTAGTCGCGCTTGACGCTCCAGCGAAAATTGTTCAGGGCGCGGATCGAATCGCTGAAAAAATAGGATTCGAGCGGCTTGCGGATCTTGCGCTCCTTCTTGGTCGTATCCTGCGGCTGCTGTTCGCCCTCCTCGCCCTCTTCCGCAGGCTGTTCGAAGGGATTGTTGCCGTACAGGCTGCCGGTCTGTCCGCGCTGCTGCGCACGCATTAGCGTCTTGGCGTCGAAACCCTGCGAACGGACGATGCCGGGTACTGTCAGAAACAGACCGAGCAAAGCTGTCAGCAATATTCTTTCGTCAATCTCGACATAGAACGGGAATCCGCGGCAAAGGTAATTTAAAAATTTAAATATGCAATTATTCTCCGGGCAAGCCGCTGAATCACGGCTCTTTAGCGTCACAATCCACTTTACCGCCGAAACGACGATGTAGAGCAGAATAATGACAGGGACGGCCCGAACACCCAAAGCGACCAACAGGACAACGGACAGCGCAATAAAGAGATAGCGGATCTCGTTGCCTTTAAAAGAAAAACTCCGGAACTTGAAAGCGAACATTCTCACCGGCGATATGAGCAGCCACGACATGACCGGCATCAGCAGGAGCACCCAGACGCCCAGACTGAAGCCCGTCTCGGCGTTCATCCAGCCCAGTGCAGCGAAGAACAGCGCATTGGCCGGAGTGGGCAGGCCGCAGAATTCGGTGTGCTGCGTTTCGTCGATATTGAACTTGGCCAGCCGCAGCGCCGAAAAGGCCGCCACCACGAAGCAGAGCACGCTGCCGCCGTAGCGCATCCACGGTTCGGCATCGGCCGCAAGCGCGTCGTTCCACAAGACGAAAAGCACGGCCGACGGGGCGAAGCCGAACGAGACCATGTCGGACAACGAGTCCAGTTGTACGCCGATGGCGGAAGGGCATTTGAGCAGCCGGGCCACGAAACCGTCGGAATAGTCGAAAACACCGGCGGCGATCGTGAGCCAGAAAGCCAGCGCCAGATCGCCGTAAACCAGTGCCGAAACCACCGCGAACGAGCCGCAAAGCAGGCTCGCAAGGGTCAGCAGGTTGGGTATGGTGAACAGTCTTATCTTCATCGGGAGTACAAAAATATTATTCCTGCAATAGGCGGCAAAGTTACAAAATATTTTTATCTTTGTCTCACTTAATTCCATATTATAACTTATGGCAAGCAATAAATATTGTGTCATCATGGCCGGCGGCATCGGATCGCGTTTCTGGCCCAAGAGCCGGCAGTCGATGCCAAAACAGTTCCTCGACATCCTCGGAACCGGGAAATCGTTTATCCGCCACACCTACGAGCGCTTTGCAAAAATCGTCCCCGCCGGGAATTTCCTCGTCGTGACGAACCACAAATACAAGGATCTGGTATTGCAGCACATCCCCGAAATCGGGGAGAAACAGGTGCTCTGCGAGCCGATCGGCCGCAATACGGCCCCCTGCATCGCCTATGCGGCCTATACGCTGCTCAGGGAGAACCCCGACGCCGAAATGATCGTCACGCCGTCGGATCACCTGATCCTCAACGAGGACGATTTCCGCACGATCATCGGCGAGTGCCTCGAATTCGCCGACCGGCACGACGCACTGCTGACCGTGGGCATCAAACCCACACGCCCCGATACGGGTTACGGCTACATCCAGGTTTCGGACGACCACACCATCAGCAAAGTCAAGTGCTTCACCGAAAAGCCCGATCTCGAGCTGGCGCAGACCTTCCTCCAGACCGGCGAGTTCTACTGGAATTCGGGTATCTTCATCTGGAAGGTGCAGGCCATCGTCGAGGCCTTCCGCAAATACCTGCCCGAGCACCATGCCATGTTCAGCGGCGTGATGAAGGCGCTGGGCACCGATGCCGAGAAGACCACCGTGGAGATCGTCTTCTCGGAGTGCCGCGCCATCTCGATCGACTACGGCATCATGGAAAAGGCCGACAACGTCTATGTCCGCTGCGGCGACTTCGGGTGGAGCGACGTCGGCACATGGGGCTCGGTCTACCAGCACGCCCGCAAAGACCGCTACGCCAACGCCGTCCCCGAAGAGGGGTGCTATGTCTACGACACGCGCAGCAGCATCGTTTCGCTGCCCAAGGACAAGGTGGCCGTCATCAGCGGCCTGAAGGAGTATATCGTCGTGGATACCGACGACGTGCTGATGATCTGCCCCCGCTCCGAGGAGCAGAACATCAAGAAATTCATCGACGAAGTCAAATTCCACAACGGAGACAAACACATCTGACGCATCCGGGCCGGCAGCCCGCATATACGGCATCCATATGTCCGAACTATACGATATTTTCCGGGAACACCCGCACATCTCCACAGACACGCGCAACATCGGGGCTGATTCCATCTTTTTCGCCCTGCGCGGCGCGACGTTCGACGGCAACCGCTTCGCGGCGGAGGCGCTGGACAAAGGCGCGGCCTATGCCGTCGTGGACGACCCGGCAGCCGTCACCGACGAGCGTATGGTGCTGGTCGGCGACACGCTCGGGGCGTTGCAGGAGCTGGCACGCGAACACCGCCGCCGGCTGGCGATCCCGATACTCGCCATATCGGGCAGCAACGGCAAGACCACGACCAAGGAACTGGTGAGCCGCGTGCTGGCCGAACGCTTCGAGGTCTACGCCACGCGCGGCAACCTCAACAACCACATCGGCGTGCCGCTCACGCTGCTCGCCATGACCCGCGACACGCAGTTCGGCGTGGTCGAAATGGGAGCCAGCGCCTGCGGCGAGATCGCCCTGCTGGCCTCGATCGCCGAGCCCAACTACGGCATCCTGACCAACATCGGCCGTGCGCACCTCGAAGGCTTCGGCGGCCCGGAGGGGGTGCGCCGCGGCAAGGGCGAGCTGTTCGACTACCTGGCCGCGAACGGCGGCCGCGCCTTCGTACCCCGCGAGGACGAGATGCTGACGAACATGGCCGCCGAACGCGACGGGCTGGCCGCGGAGTATTACAGCATCACGCTGGCCGAGGACCTCGAAAACCACCTCGAAGGGCATTACAACCGGTTCAACATCGCCGCAGCCGTGGCCGTCGGACGTTATTTCGACGTCGCCGACGAGCGTATCCGCCATGCTGTCGGCAGCTATGTCCCCGACAACAACCGCTCGCAGCGCACCGAGACGGGGCGCAACACGCTCATCGTGGACTGTTACAACGCCAACCCCTCGAGTATGCGGGCATCGGTCGCGAATTTCCTCGCCGAGCCGCCCGGCATGCGCACCCGCCGCCTGCTGATCCTGGGCGACATGCTCGACTGGGCGCCTGGTCGGCGGAGGAACACGCCGCGTCGCCCTCGCAGCCCGAATCCGGACGCTGAACTGATGCTCGTGGGCGGAGAATCGCCCGCGCCTGCGCCGGCATGGAGCCGCAGCCCGCCAACACCGCCCTCTTCCCCTCGCGCGAGAGCTGATCGCCGAACTGCGCCGCCGTCCGGTCGAGAACGCCTGTGCTGGTCAAGGGTTCACGCGGCATCGGCTGGGAAAGGCGCTCGAAGAGCTGTAACATCGCCCGGCAGGCCCTCCCGCGCACAGAGTCGCCCCGCCTACAGGACCGTTCCGCCGCACAACGCCGGAACGAGGGGCCCGAAGGTGAAGGAGGCCCCGAGCGAGACAGGACCCGGAGCGAGACAGGACCCGGAACAAGGAGAGCCCGGAGCGAAGAGGGCGCTGCGCCGACAAAGCGCCTTTCCGCCGACTCAAACCGCACCGACGAACGAGAACCGCCTAAATAATAATGCCATGAAACGATTGTGTCCGCACTTTGCTGCTGGCCGTACAAGCCGCCGGCGAAAGGAACGTCTCGCTCGAACGCGATTTCGGAACGCTTTACGGCACGCTGCTCACCCCCGATGCAGGTACGGAAACCGTGGCCGTCATCATCGCCGGTTCGGGGCCCACTCCGCGCAACGGCAATGTAAACAGCTATCTCTACCTGGCGCAGGCGCTCGAAAAGGCAGGCATCGCCTCGCTGCGCTACGACAAACGCGGCATCGGTGCGAGCCGGTTCACGGAGCCGGAAAAAATGGCCGACGCCGTACTGGGGGATTTCATCGGCGACGCCGCGGCATGGGCCGACTACCTCGCCGGCGAAGGTTTCCGCCGCGTCGTACTGATCGGCCACAGCGAAGGGGCGCTGAT
>JBKSUH010000014.1:0-22733 GCA_047233565.1 Alistipes sp. | reverse complement strand
CAATAAGGACTATGCCACCGCGTCGGAGATCTTCGCCAAGGGCTATGCCGCCGACCCCGACAACACGGGCATGGCGCTCAACCTGGCGATGAGCTATTGCGAAATGGCCATGAGCAGCGGCGACATGTCGCAGTACGAGAAGGGTATGGAAATCTACGAGGCCGTTGCTGCCAAGACGCACCCCAAATATGCCGAAGATGCCGCCAAGGCCAAGGAGGATATGGCGCTCTATACCAATAATATGGTTGCCAAGATGCAGGCTGCCAACGATTTCGACGGGATCATCAAGATGGCCGATGACCTGCTGGCCAAGAATCCCCAGAGCGCACTGGCGCAAAATGTCCGCCTGCAGGCTTATGCCAACAAGAAGGACTATGCCAAGGTTATCGAACTGGGACAGGCTGCTGCCGATGCTCAGACCGATCCGGCCGACAAGAGCCTGATGTACTACCTGCTGGGCGCCGCTTACAATGCCAAGGAGATGAAGCCGCAGGCAATCGCCGCCTTCAAGCAGGTGACCGACGGCCCGGCTGCCGAGAATGCCAAGGCTGCCCTCGCGGAGCTTTCGAAATAGGAATATTCATCCATGCGATACGAAGCGGGTCCCTTTGCGGGGATCCGCTTTTTCGTGCCGTCGGGGAGGGGCTTCTTGTGCAGTCGGGGCGATTTCTCGGACTGCCGGGGCTTCTTGCGCAGTCGGGGGAGGGGGCGGATTGCCGGGGCGAATCATCGCGCTGGCGGAGTGACTTTCGTACCGCCGGGAGCTTCTTGCGCAGTCGGGGGAGGGGCGGATTGCCGGGGCGAATCATCGCGCTGACGGAGTAAATTTCCATACCGCCGAAGCGACGTCTTTGGCGCCGGGGCGAAAGCGCTTATTCTGTTTTGATATTGCCGCGGATGCGTGCCAGTCCGCTGCGGGTCAGCGGTGTCGTGCCCATGCGGGCTTCGAATTCCGTTTCGTCCATCGCCAGCCATGCCTCGGCGTCCATCGCCAGCGGGTCGAACACGGGGTCGAAGGCCGGGTTGGTGTGCATCGGGGCTTTCTGGTTGTGGGGGCAACAACTCTGGCAGCGGTCGCAGCCGAAGATCCAGCCGTCGAGGCCGATTCCTTCGGTGGGCTCTTTCTCGATCGTGTGGCAGGAGATACAGCGTCCCGTGTCGATTACCTTCGGGGCGACGATAGCGCCCGTCGGGCAGCTTTCGATGCAATTGTGGCAGCGTCCGCAGCGCGACCCTTCGAAAGGCGGGTCGTAGGCGTCGGCATCGTCCGTGAGCAGCAGTTCGCCCAGCAGGACATAGGTGCCGAAACGGGGTGTCACCAGCAGCGACTGACGGCCTATCCAGCCCAGCCCGGCTTCGACGGCCAGTTGTTTTTCGAGCAGCGGGGCCGTGTCGACGAACGCCCGCCCCGACAGATCGGGGCGGGAGGCGCAAAGTGCATCGAGCATCCGGCCGAGCATTCCCTTGATCGTCGTGTGGTAGTCGGCCGCACAGGCATAGGAAGCTACTTTCGTGCGGTGTCCGGGAGGGTAGCCCTCGCCTGCGCGGTTTTTGTAACTTACGGCGCAGACCACCGCCGTACGCGCCCCTTCGACGAGTTTGCGCGGATCGGCGCGTTTCTCGACATTGCGTTCCATGTAGGTCAGCGACGACTGATACCCCTTGCCCAGCCACGCCCGGAGCCACGCCTCGTTCTGAGCCATGTGGCCGCAGGGCGCAAGGCCGCAGAGATCGAATCCTGCGTCGGCGGCAAGTTTTTTGATGTGCTGATAGTCGAGCATAGTGATAAATTTGTCCCAAAAATAGTGATTTTTAACCGGAAATTAGTAATTTCGCCCCAAACTTTCGCGTTATTGAAACGTAGTTAAAACGAAACGTATTATGACCATCAATACACTTTACGAACTGGTCCGCAACAGCGTGGAGAAGTTCGCGTCGAAAGTCGCATTTTCGATGTTCGAAGGCGACGACGTGACCTATGCCGAGGTGGGCCGGCGTATCGAAAAAGTGCAGGAGATACTTACCGGTGCGGGGCTCCGTGCCGGGGACAAGGTTGCCTTGCTCAGCAGCAACATGCCCAATTGGGGAGTCTGCTATTTCGCCGTTACTTCGGCCGGCATGGTCGCCGTGCCGATCCTGCCCGATTTTTCGGGTGAGGAACTCGACATGATCATCGCGCATTCCGAAGCCAAGGCCCTGCTCGTTTCCGACAGGCTCTTTACCAAACTCTCGAAACAGACCATCGAACGGCTGAACGTCGTGGTGCGCACCAAGAACCTGGGCGTCATTGCTCAGCGGGTCAGGGGGGAGGGCACCATGGCCGTGCCGAAGCCCGATGACCTGGCCGTGATCATCTATACCTCGGGTACGACCTCGAAGCCCAAGGGGGTGATGCTGACCCACGCGGCACTCTGCGCCCAGGTCGGGATTTCGTCGGGCATCTTTCCCGTACTGCCCGACGACGTATTCCTCTCGGTGCTGCCGCTCTCGCACACCTACGAATGTTCCATCGGTATGATCTATCCCTTCTCGATGGGTGCCAGGGTCGTTTACCTCGACCGTCCGCCCACGGCCTCGGCACTGATGCCGGCGCTGCGGGCCGTGCGTCCCTCGGTCATGCTGATCGTGCCGCTCATCATCGAGAAGATCTACCGCCACCAGGTGCTGGCCAAATTCAATTCCAACGGTTTCTGGCGCACGCTCTATAAGATCGGCTTCATGCGCCGTTACCTGCACCGCGTCGCGGGCAAGAAACTGCTCAAGCTCTTCGGCGGCCGCCTGCGTTTCCTCGGAATCGGCGGCGCGAAGCTCGACGGAGACGCCGAAAAATTCCTGCTGGAGGCCAAGGTGCCTTACGCCATCGGTTACGGACTTACCGAGACTGCGCCGCTGCTGGCCGGTGCCGCGCCTCGCAGGTGCGGCTCGGTTCGACCGGTCCGCAGGCTCCGGGCGTCGAACTGCGGCTGGAGAATATCAATCCCGATACCCGTCAGGGCGAGATCGTGGCGCACTCGCCCAGCGTCATGCTCGGGTATTTCAAGAACCCCGAGGCGACGAAAGAGGTCTTTACCGATGACGGCTGGTTCCGCACGGGCGATCTGGGCGAGTTCGACAAGGACGGCTGGCTTTATATCAAGGGGCGCCTGAAGAATATGATCGTAGGCCCCGGCGGCGAGAACATTTATCCCGAGGATATCGAAACCGTACTCAATTCGCACGTATATATCGCCGATTCGATCGTCACCGAACAGGAGGGGCGCCTCGTGGCATTGGTGCATTTCAACCGAGATGAGATCGAGGCCATGGTCGACAACTGGCGCGAGGAGTGGGAGACGAAGAAGGAGGCCTGGGAGGCCAAGACCGAGCAGCTCAAGAAGGAGATCATGGATTTCGTGAATGCCAAGGTCAACCGCTTCTCGCGGATTTCGGAGGTGGTCGAGGAAAAGGACGATTTCGCAAAGACTCCGACGCACAAGATCAAGCGTTTCCTCTACAGCAAGAAGAAGGAGTCCGGAACTCCGGGGAGCACCCTGCCGGACGGCCCGAAACCAAATAGGGGCTTCGGATATTGTGGAATAAATACCGCACTTTTCGGAGTGCGGTATTTTCGCTTTCTGCAACCCTTTTTGTCGGGCTGCGGTTTCCACGCTGCGGTCCTCGCCTGCCTGCTGCGGTCTCGCTATCGGCCGGTCGCTGCTGCGGCATCGACGGTCAGGAACGGGACGCTCTCCGCATCGGGAAGCACGGCGCGTTCGGTTCGAGTCTGCACGATCTCCTTATAGTGGGCCGAGAGGTCCAGTTCGGCGTTTTGAGACCTTTGGTGCCCGGTCTCTGGCTTTGAAAGCCGGCGGCCGTGAAGAGCAGGCAGAGCGCCGTGTTCAGGAGTTTGATTCGCATGGCTTCCGGGGTTTTACTGCATGATGACCGATTCGAGCTGCCGCATGTAGGCGGGATCGGTGGCGGTGAAGCGGAAGCGGCCGTTCCAGCCTCCCATAACTGGCCTACCTTGAGCAGAACATGGTTCCAGCCCTTTCGAGCGGAATGCCTTCGATGCGCTGCGGCAGGGCGGGGTTGTCCTGCCGTTTGACCGCGTTGTCGAAGGTTGCCGTTGACGTATACGGCCAGTTTGTCGTCCGCCGCGAATTCCAGATCGAGACGGGGCATGTTGGGTTCCAGCAGCAGGTTGACCAGCGACCGGGGCTGAACAGCCAGAAACTCAGGTAAACGGCGCAGTCTTTCTGCTCGCCCTTGAGGTTCATCGTTTCGAAGTTCCAGAATCCCTCTTCGTTGCTGTCCATGGCGCCCCAATATCTTCCGGCGAGGTAGTCGCGGGCCATGACCTCGTCCATGCTTCCGCCGGCATAGGTGCCGCTCAGCAGGGCGTGTACGACCGTGCCGTTCCGGTCGAGCGCCGCCGGGATATGGCGCGGCGGCCGTTGAACCGTGCGCCCAGATTGTGCAGCATTTCATGGATCAGCGCACTGCCCTTGTTGCCCAGCACGAAGGGTCGATCGCCGAGAGCAGCAGCTCGCCCCGGCCGGCCTCGCTGCGGGCAGTACGCTGCCGAGCGGCTTGCTCTCCGCTCGCTGCGGAGCACCTGCCCGGTTTTGATGTTCTCTTCCTGATAGTTCCATTTGCTCCAATCCGTGTTGCAGGGGTCGAGCAGGGTGGCGTAGGCGTCGCCGGAGGTCATCACGAAGCTGGAAACCGGCTCTTTGGTCCGTTCGTTGAAATAGAGCGTCGAAAGGTCCTGACCGTTGAGCAGCGAGTGTCTGCCGCGTATGATGTAGCTGGCGGCATTGCGCGGAGGAGCGTCACGGCGTGGCCGCCGAGCTTTCGACCAGCGGAAGCGCCGCGGGCGAGATGTTCCATACCAGCAGGGTGCTTCCGGCGCCGAGTGCGGCGCGGAGCCGTTCGACGAGGGCCGGATCTTCCGCCGGGCGGATGCCGTCGAGCAGGATGAGCTGGTTGCGTCGCGTGTCGAGCGGTCGGAATGCCACGGACAGCTCTTCGAACTGCCTTTCGGCCTTCGATTCCGGATCGGCGGAGATCCACACGACGTCGCGGGCGGCCGGAACCGGTTCGCTGATCCCGGTGTGTTTGCGTACGGCCCATTTGTTGGGCAGGGCGGCATAGGTGTCGCTGAATGCGGCTTTCACGCCTCGAACAACGCCCACGGGCGGTACAGCGGAAGCCGGGGATCGTAACCGGGGTTGAATGTGGTGGTGTAGGGCGAGCCGTTCGGCTGGACGCCCGGAACCTTCCGGTAGGGGCCGAACCAGATGCCGTCCTCCGCTTCCACGGGACGGGTGATGTCGTCGAGTCCGATTTCGAGCGGCTGCACGCCGTACCACGCGAGGTTGGAAATCGAGGCGTAGCAGGCATCCAGACCGCGCTGCATGGAGATCGTTTCGAACGCTTCGCCCGCGAGTCCCTCCATGCGGCCTTCCTGCGATTCGGCGCGGTCGCCGTTGACTACCGAGACGTGGGCCGGGGTTCCGGCGTAGCACATGCCCATCTCGCCGACGCCCCACGGTTTGCTCTTGCTCTTCCATTCGAGCATCAGCGGCATGTTGCAGTAATGACCGATGACGGTCGGCAGGTCGGTGTCGGTCTGGTCCCGCCGTCGCCCGAAATCCAGTTGCGCGTATGGTCGCATTCACGGGTGATGCGCACCATTCGTTGATCTCGGCGATGTTGCGTTCGACGATCGGTTCGGGGCGTGGACTTCCAGCGGCCGTTCAGGCAGATTTCGTCCCGGCAGGGACGTTCGGGAGTCGCAACGAAACCCTCTTGGGGCGCAAACGGCCGGTCGAACCGGGTCTGCGACTGCGCGGAATTTTCCGCGCCGTACAGGCCGCCCAGCAGCAACAGTAGCGGTAGCAGTTTTTAGTCATGGCGGATAATTGTTGATCGGTTGGTTATTTTAATGCGTGTTTTCTTGCAGGTAGTTTTCAGCAGCAGGTAATTGTTCCATAGCCGCTGGTTGATCGAGGTCAGGATGCCCATTTCGCCGCGTGACCCGGTGCGCGAAACATAGGTGCGGATCAGCTCTTCGACGGGGCGGATTCCAACTCGCGAGCGCCGCGGCGCAGGCTTCGCGCGATGCGGACGGTTCTCCGCAAGGGTTTTGTCGCGCAGCTCCCAGCCCGGAGCCATCGCCCGTACGACCTTGTCCAGCAGCAACTCGAACGAGAGCATGGCCCGGAAACTTTTCAGGTTGCGGCTGCTGCGGCGTCTGCTCTTTGTCCTGCACGGCGTCGATGGCGTCGATGATCCCCTGCCGCGAAGCGGCGTTCGCTTCGTCGAGCACTCCCAGTCGGGGCGGAATGCGAAGTACCCGGGACTGCGGTCCTCCCATGCGTTGGCCGTATCGACGGCGGCCATCAGGGGCGCGAGTGCGGCGGCGGCCTGCGCGCCGAAATCTCTTCGAAATACTCCTTGTAGAGCGTTTCGACGGTCGTCGTCCGACGTGCGGGCGTAGCGGGCGAACGTGCGGAAGTTATAGCGGGTCTCCGCCGTGCGCCAATGAATGGCCGCCACGCCCTGAAGCCCTGTTCGCGGGCCAGCTGTACGTGGTCTCGCATCTTGCCCACGCGCGGCTGCTGGTGCCACATCTGGTTGTCGCCTTCGAGCCACGGCACGGCCCAGACTTTGCGGTGGCGGGCGATGTCGGCGAGGAATCCGGGCTGTCGGGTGCGTCCCAGATCGGGGTTCAGACAGCTGAAGACAACCTCTTCGGGCAGCGCCCGGTCCAGTCCGCGCAGGATGCCCGGCAGTTGGCCACCGCCGCCCCAGCCGCCGATGATCAGCTTGGCGCGGGAGCCTTTCTGCCGGAGATGATCGAGCGTGCGGCGGATGTATTCGAGCGACCACACGCCCACGAAACGTTCGCTGTCGCTCTGTGCTTCTTCGAAATGGCCGATTCCCGGCGGAACACCTCCGCGAAGGCGGGTCGCCCAGCGCCTGTTCGACGACCACGCCCAGAAACGAATGTTCGTTGAGCCAGAGCCACACATAGTCGATGTCGGGATAGTTTTCCAGCAGGTCGTCGAGCGCCGCCCGGTGCAGTTCGACCGAGGTCGGATGGCACGGATTGGGGACCATGTTGCCTGCGCCGAGCCAGAAGAAACAGCTGCCTGCGGCGTAGAGCGAAAATATTCGGGCGGCACGACGCCGAATTCGAAGCCCATGGCCATTTCGATATCCCGGTCGTGGGCCATGCGCAGTACGTCGCGCATCAGCCGCTGCGTGTTGCGGTAGTGTTCGTCGGGTGTTTTCGAAATCAGGGAGCAGTCGCTGCCGAAGGCTTCGGCGCCGCGCGGTACGTCGAGCGCCCGCTGCGAGCCGAACGCAAACTCCTTGAGCCGGAGCGGCAGTGCGCCCAGCGGCAGCCGAGCGAATTGTCGAGCATGGCCTGCGGCACGATGCCCCGGTCGGAGATGCGCACCATCGGTTCGACGTAGGTGGCGTAGCGTCGCCGCCGCCCGTGTAGTTGTGAAAACCGATGAAGTTGATGCCTTCGGCTTTGCAGTTGTCGAGGTAAACCTCGTAATCGGCTTTGTTCCAAGCTGTCGGGCCGCAGAGGAAGTTGTGCCACGGCAGCACGCCGCGGATTTCGAACGGCTCGGCCGCGAATCCGGCGGACGCCAGACAGCAGCATGCCGCGATGAAAAGGTTTTCATGGCCTGTTGCGGTTAGAGTTCGACGGTGATCGTGCGTTTGTCGCCTTTGATGCCGCGGACCCAGATCCACGAGGCGTTTCCGATCAGTTCGGTTTCGTAACCCTTCGGGTTGTTCAGCAGACGGGGAAGGGGCCGAAGCGGATGTCCGTGCCTTCGAACCTGCCGATGCCTTCCAGTTCGACCGTGCAGCGGCGCAGCCAGCGTTCGTGGCGGACGGTGAAGCGGATGCGGTGCGTCCGCCCGTCGGCGTCGGTGACAGGCCAGTCCACGCACTCCATCGTGTCCCACAACCACGGCAGGCGGGCATGAGCGTCAGCCTGCGGCCTTCGCAGCGACGCCCGCGACGATCGAGAATGCTTTGAGAATCTCGGCTTCCTGCACGAGATTGCCCTCGTCGCCGGGGTTTTCCATGATCTCGCGCCGGCCTTCGAGTGGACTCGACGGTGATCCGCCGCGATCCGAAGGATTTCGTCCTCACGGCAGGCGGCGATGCGGAGTATCTTGCTGCCGGCGCGGGCTTTACGGCAAAGGGAAGCAGGCGGGACGCTCGAATCAAACCATTTCTACCTCGAACGGGGACCTTACGAGATCGTGGCTGTCGTCGATGAAAATGCGGATACGGAGCCTTTCGTGCTGGAAGGGAAATTCATCGACCTGTTCGATCCGGCGCTTCCGGTACTGACGCGCCGTGCGGTGCTGCCCGGTACGCAGGCGCTGCTTTACAATCTGGACAAGGTCGCCGATCCCGGCCGGCCGCAGGTATTGGCGTGCGCCGCCTGCGTCGAGACCGAGCGGGTGGGGCGGAACGGCTACTCGTTCATGGTCAAGGGGCCGGCTCAGACGACCAACGTCATGCGGGTGCTGCTGCCCCGGAAGCCGGTTGCGACGGACGTGACCCGAAGCGACGGAACGCCCGTGGCCGATCCCGGTTTCGAGTGGGACGAGGAGTCGCACACCTGCCTGCTGCGGTTCGAGAATGCGCCTGAGGGGTGAACGTCGCACTCGGATTCTGAGGCGGAAGCTTCGGCGCGCTGTCTGTCCGCTTTCGGACGGCCTGCGAAACACACGCCCGGCAACTGCATTGCCGGGCGTGTGCGTTTCGCTATTGCGGGTCTTTATTCGTTCATGCCTTTGGGAATCAGCGTCGGTCGGCCTGACGGGGCTTGTCGCCCACATCCACGAGGTTCTCCTCTTCGACCCCGAGCGAACGGTAATAGGCGTTGATCTCGCCGATGATTTCCTTGCGACCGGCATATACAGCCAGGTAGTAGACGTCGCCCAGCTGGTCGAGTTTCTCGTCGATGATAGGCGACACCATGTCGCCCTGCACGCCGTCGAAACGCAGGTAATATTCGATGTACTCGATCAGCGTCCTGGCGTATTCGCGCAGCAGTGCGTCGCCCTTGTCGGCCGCATCCTCCACGCCCATCGCCGAAGCGGCGTAGTACGCTTCGAGGAACGGATAGGTGTTGGAGTCCGTAAAGCGTATCTGCGACGGGGGCAGCTTCTCAAGCCCCATGTCGAGCAGTTCGACGGCTTCCTGCGCGCGATCCTGCCGCAGTAGTTCCTTTGCCACGCGGGCAAAGGCATCGCGGGCGTGCGAGGCGCTCAGGTTGTATTGGATGAAGTAATCGGCATATACCCTCGGGTCGGCCAGATTCCCGTAGCGGAATGTCTCCTTGAGCAGCGGCGCCGCGTAATCCGCGTCGATGCGCCCGATTTCCCAGGGGTTTTGCACGGGAGTGAGGATCGGCACGAAACGGTAGGCGTAGCCGTCGAACTGGAGGTAATCCATCAGTCCGAAATCCTGCAATATGTAGACCTGCGTCATGTAGAGCGGGCGCTTCCAGTCGAAGTTGGCCAGCATGTCGAGGATCATGAGCTGCGTCTTGTCGATCGAGTTCTTCCGCAGGTTGATGTAGACCGTGTCGACCATCTGGGCGCGGTCTTTTTCGGCGACGATGCCCGAGGCGATGGCGTTCTCCTTGTTCACTGGTAGTGCGATGCGTTTGGTCGGGATGTAGTCGGTCATCGTCCCGTCCGAGAGCTTGATCTTGCTGCGCGGGTCTTCGCTGCGCACGAATTCGATCACGTCCTTGATGTCCACCGCGCGGTCGAAGCGGTTGTCCACCGGCACCCAGTCGTTGGTGAAGGTATACTTGCTCTTGGGCAGCGAGAAGGGTACGCCCGGGGCGTCGTTGGCCTTGGTTTTCATCTCGTCGATGTACCATTCGCCGCCCAGGTAGGAGGTGTTCATGATACGCACGTCGGGGCGTACGCCGTAGATCTCCTGGTTGTTCCAGAGCGGGAACGTGTCGTTGTCGCCGTAGTTGAGGATGATCGAGTTGGGCAGCGTCGACATCAGGTAGTTCCAGCCGATATCGCGCGCCATGTAACGGTGCGAACGGTCGTGGTCGTCCCAGTTCTGCGCCGCGAGGATCGTCGGCACGCCCATGCAGACCACCGTCGCCGCCACGGCGGCCGTGACGTTGTTGCGCCTGGTGAGCCATGCGACCAGGTCGCGGATGGCCAGTACGCCGAACCCGATCCATATGCAGAATGCGTAGAACGACCCTGCGTAGACGTAGTCGCGTTCACGCGGTTCGCCCGGCGAAGTGTTGAAATAGAAAACCAGCGCGATACCCGTCATGATGAAGAGCCACATGACGATCGAGAAATTCCGCTGGTCGCGGTTGAGCTGGTAGATCAGTCCGATCAGCCCCAGCAGGAACGGCAGGAAATAGTAGGTGTTGCGGCCTTTGTTGTCGGCGATCTCCCGCGGCAGATCGTCCTGCGGCCCGAGGTATTTCTCGTCGATCCACTTGATGCCCGACAGCCAGTTGCCGTCGGTGATCGTCACGCGGGTCGGCTGTATGTCGCTCTGGCGCCCTACGAAATTCCACAGGAAATAGCGCCAGTACATGTACGAGAGCTGGTAGTTGAAGAAATAGTTGAGGTTCTCGAGGAACGTCGGCTCGACGATCGTGCGCGGTTCGTACCCGTCGTCGTATACCTTCTTGGTGCCGAAGTCGAGCACTTCGCCCTGCATGGGGCGTCCCTGCGAGTCGCGGACGATTTCGCCCTTTTCGTCGCGCATGATCTCGGTCCGGTGCGGTAGGCGCCCACTCCTTGTACCTTTCGCCTTTGCGGGCATCCCACATGCGGGGAAGAGTGTACGAATTCGGAGCGTGGTGTAACCCGTGATGACCGAAGCGGTTTGTATTTGCCGTCCTCGTCGAGGTAGTAGAACGATTTTCCTTGTAGCCTTCGGGCGGTGCGGAGTAAGCGCCGAACAGCAGCGGCCGGTCACCGTACTGGTCGCGGTTGAGCACCGACATCAGTGCGTGGGGATTGTTGGGGTTGTTGCTGTTCATCGGCGGGTTGGCGGCGGCACGGATCGTCACCGAAGCGTAGGACGAGAACCCGATGAGGATCATGGTCGTCGAGAGCAGGACGATGTTCCACACGACCTTGCCTTTGCGGTGTGTGTACCACGAAGCCCAGCCCATGCCGCCGATCAGCGCCAGTGCGAAGAGCACCATGCCCGAGTTGACGGGCAGCCCCAGCGTGTTGACGAAGAAAAGGTCGAGCATCGCCCCGACGTAGACCGTGTAGGGGATGATGATGTTGTTGACGAAGATCAGGATGGCGCCCGCGATCAGCGTGGCGTAGACGATGCCCTTGAAAGTCACCTTCTCCGTCGTGCGGACATAGTAGATGAACACCAGCGCCGGGATGGTCAGCAGGTTGAGGATGTGCACGCCGATCGACAGTCCCATCATGTAGGCGATCAGTACGATCCAGCGTGACGAGTGGGGCTGGTCGGCCTCCTCCTCCCATTTGAGCATCAGCCATACGACCAGCGCCGTGAACATCGACGAGAGGGCGTAGACCTCACCCTCGATGGCCGAGAACCAGAACGTATCGGTGAAGGTGTAGGCCAGGGCACCCACGATGCCTGCGCCGAGGACGGCCAGCGTGTTGGCCTGCGTCAGCTCACCGCCGCCGCGAGTCACCAGACGCCGTGCCAGATGGGTGATGGCCCAGAACAGGAACAGGATGCAGAACGCGCTGGCGATGGAGTTCATGGCGTTTACGGCCACTCCCACGTAGTCGGGATTGCCGAAGGCGAACAGGGTCGCCAGCCGGGCCAGCATCATGAACAGCGGTGCACCGGGAGGGTGTCCGACTTCGAGTTTGTAGGAAGTTGCAATGAATTCGAGCAGTCCCAGAGGCTCGAAACGGGTTCCATCGTCATCAGGTAGACCGCGGCGGCGATGGCGAAGACCGCCCAGCCGACGATGTTGTTCCAGCGTTTGAAGAATGTCATATTGTTTTCGGTATGTTCGCTTTGTTTCGTGCAAAGTAATCATTTAACGGCGAAATCCAATCAATATTACCGCCGAGGCGGAAAGTTTTATTTTTAGGCTTTTCGGCGGCCGCGCGGAGCTTCTGTTTCAGGCCTTTGCCGGAGGCGGCAGGTGCTGCGCGGGCGGACGCCGGTCGTCATTCCCCGGTCGCGGCAGGGCCGCCGTGCGGCGAATGCGGCCGGTTGTTTTTGCCGCCTGATTTTTCGTTATGTTCCGATTTTGTTTAATTTTAACGAATAATTGTCCTTCCATGAAAAACGCTCTCGTTTTCTGCTCTTCGCGGCCGCATGCGCCGCGTCGAAGCTCCCGCGCCGCTTTTTCCGGTGCCGAATGCCCGCCAGCTCGCTTGGCAGCAGCTGGAAACCTACGCCTTCGTCCATTACGGGCTTAATACGTTCAACGACATGGAATGGGGGTACGGCGATACCCGCTTCGACGTTCGACCCTGCGGATCTGGATTGCGACCAGTGGGTGCGGACGTTCCGGGCCGCCGGGATGAAAGGCGTGATGCTCACGGCCAAGCACCACGACGGGTTCTGTCTCGCCTTCGGCCTATACCGAGTACAGCGTGAAGAACTCCCCATGCGCGGCGGCAAGGGGATTTGGTGCGGAGTTGTCCGATGCCTGCCGCAGGCACGGACTCAAGTTCGGCATCTATCTTTCGCCTTGGGACCGCAACCATCTGGAATACGGCGGGAGGAGTATGTCGCTTATTTCCACAACCAGATGCGCGAACTGCTCACCGGTTACGGGCCGTTGAATACTGGTTCGACGGTGCGAACGGCGGCGACGGCTGGTACGGCGGTGCGGACGAGAAGCGCAGCATCGACGCCAAGACCTATTACGGCTACGAACGGGCGCGCCGGACGATCAACGAACTGCAGCCCGAAGCGGTGATTTTCGGCGGCACGTGCGCCGACATCCGCTGGATAGGCAACGAAGAGGGCCGGGCCGGACAGACGAATTGAGCATGGTAAAGGGCCGCGGCGATGAACGGCTCAATGATTTCACCTGCGGCGAGTCCGACGGCGATACATGGCTGCCGGGCGAGTGCGACGTCTCGATACGTCCGGGCTGGTTCTATCATCCGCGGAAGACCACCAGCTCAAAAGTCTCTCGCGGCTGATCGACATCTATTATGAAAGCGTGGGCGCAACGCCAATCTGCTGCTCAATTTTCCGGTCGATCGCTCCGGCCGCATCGCCCTGCGGATTCCGCGGTATCATGGAGTGGCGCCGTGTGCTCGATGCGGAGTTCGCGCACGACCTTTCGGCGAAGCCCAAGCGACGGCCGACAACGTGCGGGCGGGCGCGCGGTTCCGCGGCGAAGGCCGTCGACGGCAGGGCCGATACTTACTGGGCTACCGACGACGGCGTGACGGCGGCGACGCTCTGCTGCAGTTTGAGCAGCCGCGCCGTGTGAACCGCATTTTGCTTCAGGAATATATTCCGCTCGACAGCGCGTCGGACGCTTTGCCGTCGAATGGCTCGACGGCGATACGTGGCGGCCCGTCGAAACCGCGGAGGAAATGACGACGATCGGATACAAGCGGATCATTCGTTTCGCAGGGGTCACGACCGGCGCTCCGCGTCCGTTTCGGGCAGGCCCGCGGTCCGCTCTGCATCTCCAATGTGGAAGCCTACGATGCGCCCGTGCTGCTCGAAGAGCCGCGCATCGTGCGCAACGGTGCGGGCGAGGTGACGCTCGCTGCGGGCGACACGCAGGCGGAGATCCGCTATACGCTGGACGGGACGGAGCCGGGGCCTTCTTCCGAGCTGTACGCGAAACCTTTTCCGATGACGGGCCGGGGCGTTGTCAAGGCGCTTGTCCGGGACCCGGAGGACGGTCGTATGAGCGCGCGGCTTCGCGCGGGTTCGATATTCCTGTGGGCGTTTCGCGTGAAGGAGCTCGGACGAAGAGGCCGTCGGGCTTTTCGACGGCGATGTCTCGACTGTCGTCTATCTGCCCGCGGGCGTTGCGGGTTCTCCGCCGATACGGGGAGGAGCGGACTTTCAGGGATTTGCCTACACGCCCGACCAAAGTCGCTGGGCGAGCGGCGTGGTGACCCGCTATCGCGTGTCGGTCGACGGCCGTACGGCGGCGGAGGGCGAATTTTCGAATGTCGTCAACAATCCGGTGGAGCAGGTCGTAATTCGAGCCGCAGCGCGGCGTACCGTCCGGTTCGAGGCGTTGTCGCTCGCTGCGGGCGACCGTCCCGGCATCGCGGAATTTTCGGTTCTGACGGAATAGTCGATATGCGTGTGTCGGATGATGGACGGCGCTATCTTCGGGCTGCGTTCATTTGTTTGGAACGGTGCGCACGGCGTTTGCGGCGGTTCCCGGAGCCGGGCTTTGATCCGGACGGTCCGGCTGCCGTGCGCCCGGCGGTGTCTTTGATTTGCAGATAATTGATTATCTTTGAGCTGGAAAATGGAGATGTTGTTATGAGAAGAGTTTGGATGGTGTTTGCAGCGGTTATGATTTGCTGGGCGTGCAGGCCAAGAGGGCGACGCCAAGATGCGCCGGGCGGGGCTGGTGGATGCTGGCCGTGGATTCGACGCTGCGGGTGAAGCTGATGTACTCGGCCCCGATAATTTCATGCGCCGCGACGTCTACGGCGATCTGAAACCGCCTACCTGCTTCCGCATTTCGCATGCAAGGTGGCTGCGGCGCAGCGGCTGCTGCGGAGCGCCGTCCCGGATGGCGGCTCTGGTGCGACGCCGCGCGTCCGGTCAGGGCAGCGGCAGATGTACGAATTGGTCAAAGGTACGCCGAATCAGGTTTACGTAGCCGACGGAACGCGCGGCGGACGTCATAACTACGGCGTTGCGGTCGATGTGACGCTGCTCGACGAGACCGGCGCTCCGGTCGATATGGGAACTCCGGTCGATTTCTTCGGCGACGAGGCCCACACGGGCAACGAACCTGCGCTGGCGGCCGAGGGACGCATTTCGGCCGAAGCCTCGCCGCAACCGCCAGCTGCTCGGAAGCGTGATGCGCCAAGCGGGCTGGTGCCCTACCGCCGCGAGTGGTGGCATTACGAGGAGCCGATGGCGATGTCCGAAGTCCGGACCCGGTATAGTTATTGATTTCGATCCGCGGAGGCTGCTTTCGGCGCACTCCTCCGATGACAAAGGGCCGGTTGTCCGGCCCGGTTTCTGTTTTCGGCGTTTCCTTTCAGGGACGCTTCTCCTTTCAGGGACACTTTGCTTTTCAGGAGCGCTGCCCTTCGGATTTCCGGTCGCTGCGTCTGCGGCGGTGCAGCCTGCGGCGGCCCGGTTCGCGGTTTTCGGACGCTTGTCCTCCGCCGTTTTGCGGTTGCGGCGCGTGTGCGCTCTGGGCTTGTCCTTCCCGTTTCGGGGCGTTTCGCCTGCGTCGGCGCGGCCCTTTGCATCTCCGCTTTGTCCGGCCGGCGTCCGGCCGTCACCGCCTGCGCGGCCTGCTTCGTGCACCCGTTGGGAGGATTCCTGTTTCCGCGGGGATTTCGTGTCGGTCTGCATGCCCGGAGTGAGGCGTCCGGAATCGGGATCGAGGACAAGTCCGGTCAGTTTCTGGATGTCTTTCAGCAGCGGGCGTTCGTCTTCCGAGCAAAGGCTATCGCCGTGCCGTCGTGTCCGGCGCGTCCCGTGCGGCGATGCGGTGGACGGTTTCGGCCACTTCCGGCAGGTCGTATTGATGACCAGCGGCAGTTCGCTGATGTCGATGCCGCGCGCGGCGATGTCGGTGGCGATCGTAGCGGCAGCGGCCCGCCCGGAAATCGTTCATGGCCCGTTCGCGGGCCCTGCGACTTGTCGCCGTGGATGCGCGCGCCCTCGATGCCCGCTTTGGTGAGGATGCGGGCGATGCGGTCCGCGCCGTGCTTGGTGCGCGAGAAACCAGCACCGAGCCTCGGAGCGTTCGCGCAGCAGGCTGATGAGCAGCGTCCGTTTTTCGGCCTTTTCGGCGAACAGGACGCTCTGGCGGATGGTCTCGACCACCGAGGCCGGGGGCGTCACGGTGACGTGCGCCGGGTTGCGGAGCATCGTATTGGCCAGTTTTACGATGTCGTCGGGCATCGTCGCCGAGAAGAAGAGCGTCTGCCGCTTTGCGGGCAGCAGCGGGAGGATTCGCCGGATGTCGTGGATGAAACCCATGTCGAGCATTCGGTCGGCTTCGTCGAGGACGAAAAAGCGGATGTCGGACAGCGAGACGTAACCCTGGCCGATCAGGTCGAGCAGGCGTCCCGGCGTGGCTACCAGCAGGTCGATGCCGCGTTGCAGCGCATCGACCTGCGGCCGCTGGTTGACGCCGCCGAAGATCACGCAGTGGCGGATGTCCGTGTAGCGGGCATAGTCGCGGCAGCATTCGTCGATCTGGATCGCCAGTTCGCGCGTCGGCGTGAGCACCAGCGTCTTGATCGTGCGTCGCCCTTTGGTGCGCGGCTCGGCCGAGAGCAGCTGGAGGATCGGCAGCGTGAAGGCCGCCGTCTTGCCCGTCCCGGTCTGGGCGCAGCCCAGCAGGTCGCGGCCTTCGAGTGCGGGCGGGATGGCCTGCTGCTGGATCGGGGTGGGGGTCGTGTAGCCTTTTTCGGCCACGGCACGCTTGAGTGGTTCTATCAGGTTCAGTTCCTGGAATGTCATTGCATATCGGTTTTGTCCCGGCGTCGTGCGCCGGATAATTCGGTGTTGATAATATACGGAGGGAAAAACGGGAAGCGTCAGACCAACGCGCACTATTATTGGCACAAAGGTACGATTAATTCCGCGATTCTGGTGCATCTCGATTAAATTTCTTATTTTTGCACAATAATTTTTCGCAATTTATGGAATCGAAACTCGTACTTTACAATACGCTCACCCGCCGCAAGGAGGTGTTCGAACCGCTGACTCCCGGCCGCGTGGGCATGTATGTCTGCGGCCCCACGGTCTACGGCGACCCGCACCTGGGGCACGCCCGGCCGGCGGTGACGTTCGACCTCATGTTCCGCTACCTGAAGTCCTGCGGCTACAAGGTGCGTTACGTGCGCAACATCACGGACGTGGGACATCTGGAGCACGACGCCGACGAGGGAGAGGACAAGATCGCCAAGAAGGCCCGGCTCGAACAGCTGGAGCCGATGGAGGTGGCCCACTACTACACGGAGCGTTACCACCGTGCGATGGAGGCCCTGAACGTCGAGACGCCCTCGATCGAACCCTATGCGTCGGGACATATCATCGAGCAGATCGAGTTCGTGAAGAAGATTCTGGCCGACGGGTTCGCCTACGAGTCGAACGGCTCGGTCTACTTCGACGTGGAAAAGTACAACCGGAAATACAATTACGGTCGGCTTTCGGCCGCAATCTCGACGATATCGTCGCCAACACCCGCGAGCTGGACGGTCAGAGCGACAAGCGCCATTCGTACGACTTCGCGTTGTGGAAGAAGGCGTCGCCCGAACATATCATGCGCTGGCCTTCGCCGTGGAGCGAGGGATTCCCCGGCTGGCATATGGAGTGCTCGGCCATGAGCACCCGCTATCTGGGCGAGCGTTTCGACATCCACGGCGGCGGCATGGACCTGATGTTCCCGCACCACGAATGCGAGATCGCGCAGTCCACGGCGGCGCTGGGCCACGATTCGGCCCGCTACTGGGTGCACAACAACATGATTACGATCAACGGCCAGAAGATGGGCAAGTCGCTGGGCAACTTCATCACCCTCGAAGAGCTTTTCACCGGCAGCCACAAACTGCTGGCGCAGGCCTATTCGCCGATGACCATCCGCTTCTTCGTGTTGCAGGCGCAGTACCGCTCGACGCTCGATTTTTCGAACGAGGCCCTGCAGGCCGCCGAGAAGGGGCTCGACCGCCTGATGAAGGGCGTCGAAGCGCTCGGGAAGGTCAAGCCCGCCGAAACGTCGACTATCGATCCTTCCGAGTTGGAAAACCGTTGCCGCGCGGCGATGGACGATGACCTGCACTCGCCGATGGCCATTTCGGCGCTGTTCGACTGGGTGCGCATCATCAACCAGCTGGTCGACGGGCAGCAAAGCATCACGGCCGCCGACCTCGAAGAGTTGAAAGCCACGGTTTACCGTTACACGTTCGATATCCTCGGCCTGCGCGACGAGAAGGCCGCAGGTGCGGCTTCGGGCCGCGACTACGTGACGCCGCTGGTCGAGATGCTGCTCGATGAACGTCTGAAGGCTCGCGCCGCGAAGGATTGGGCCGCTTCCGACCGTATCCGCGACGGGCTGGCCGCCGCCGGAATCCGCGTCAGGACCGCAAGGACGGCAGCGACTGGGAGCTGGAATAGCTGTCTCCCGATTTTCGGGCGCCGCCTGCCGGAACGGACGCCGGAGTGCGGTGCACGGTTTTGCCGCCCCGGCAGTGTCCGGGGACGGTGGTGGCCGGGGAGTTGTCAGGTTGTGTCCGGGCGGTATGCAGGATGTCCGCCGTGCCGGCCGGTGCCGGGCCGCATGTCCGGGACGATTCCGGGAAATCGGCACTCTACAGGAATATGAACAGGAAATTATGTCTGCAACGATAAAAGGGGCGGCGACGGAGCTCGGGACGGAGCGTATCCGCAAGCTGCTCATGCAATATGCCGTGCCGGCGATCATCGCCATGACGGCTTCTTCGCTCTACAACATGGTCGACAGTATCTTCATCGGCCACGGGGTAGGGCCATTGGCCATTTCGGGCCTTGCGCTGACCTTCCCGCTGATGAACCTCGCCGCGGCTTTCGGTTCGCTGGTGGGTGTGGGTGCTGCGACGCTGGTGTCCATGCGCCTCGGGCAGCGCGATTACGGGACGGCGCAGAACATCCTGGGGAACGTCGTGGTGCTGAACCTGATTATCGGTCTTTCGTTCGGACTGGTGACGCTGTTGTTTCTCGACCCGATCCTCTACTTCTTCGGGGCGAGCGAGGCGACGATCGGCTATGCCCGCGACTACATGTCGATCATTCTCATGGGGAATGTCATCACGCACATGTATCTGGGCCTGAACTCCGTGCTGCGGGCTTCGGGGCATCCGCGCAAGTCGATGTACGCCACCATCTATACGGTGGTCATCAACGCGGCGCTCGACCCGCTGTTCATCTACGGCTTCGGGTGGGGTATCCGCGGCGCGGCCATCGCCACGGTGCTGGCGCAGGTCATCGCGCTCATCTGGCAGTTCCACATTCTTTCGGACAAGAGCGAACTGCTCCATTTCCGGCGCGGCATCTACCGCCTGCGCCGGAAGATCGTGCGCGACATCCTGGCCATCGGCATGTCGCCGTTCCTGATGAACCTGGCGGCGTGTTTCATCGTCATCCTGATAAACAAGGGGCTCAAGCAATACGGCGGCGACCTGATGATCGGGGCCTACGGCATCGTCAACCGCCTGGCATTCTTCTTCGTGATGATCGTCATGGGCATCAACCAGGGGATGCAGCCCATTGCGGGTTATAACTTCGGTGCGCGGCAGTACGACCGTGTGCTGCGCGTGCTGCGGCTGACGATCATCGGTGCCACGTGCGTCACGGGCGCCGGGTTCCTGATGGGCGAGCTGGCGCCCCGGCTGGCGGTGTCGGCCTTTACGAACGATCCCGAGCTGATCCGCCTGGCGGTCGAGGGAATGCGTATCGTCTTCATCTGTTTCCCGATCATCGGGTTCCAGATGGTGGCTACCAACTTCTTCATGAGCATCGGCATGGCCGGCAAGGCGATCTTCCTGTCGCTTTCGCGCCAGCTGCTGTTCCTGATGCCGGGGCTGATCTTCCTGCCGCACATCTTCGACGTCTATACCCGCTGGGACGGCAGTTGGGGCGTGTGGTGCGCGATGCCGCTGTCTGACCTGATGGCGTCGGCCGTAGCCTTCTTCATGCTGGTATACCAGTTGCGAAAATTCCGGGCGCAGATGGATGCGGCCCGTTCAACGAACCTCCAATAATGCCGATTATGGAAGATAAATTCGTCATCAACATCGGTCGCCAGCTGGGCAGCGGCGGCAAAGCCGTCGGCGAGGCCGTGGCACGCAGGCTCGGGATCGGGGTCTATGACAAACAGCTCATCAACCTGGCCGCCGAGCAGAGCGGCCTGTGTCCCGAAGTGTTCGAACGGGTCGACGAAAAGGAGTCGCGCAACCTCTTTTCGACGCTCGTCGCCTACCTGCGCTCGCCGTTCGTCGGAAGCGAATATGCCGGGAGCAACGTGCTCAGCAACGACGCCCTGTTCAAGATCCAGAGCGACGTGATCCGCGACATCGCCGCGCGCGAGTCGTGTGTTTTCGTCGGCCGCTGTGCCGACTACATCCTGCGCGACCATCCGCGGGCGGTGAATGTCTTTGTCGCGGCCGACCGTGCCGACCGTTGCGAGCGGCTCTGCCGCCAGTGCGGCATTACGCCCGGGGAGGCCGAGGCCCGGATGGATAGGGAGGATGCGCGGCGCGCGGCGTACTACAACTATTACAGCAGCGGTACGTGGGGCATGGCTTCGACCTACCACCTCTGCGTCGATTCGTCCGTGCTGGGGATCGACGGCACGGTGGATTTCGTGCTGGAGTTCGTGGAGCGCAAACTGGGGGTGAAACCCGGGGCGATTTAATTGTCAATACCGTAAATTTATGATACTTGCAGATCAGATAAAGGAGTTGGAGCAGCGCCGCGAGGCTTTGGAACGATGTCTGGGCATCGACCAGAAACGCATCGACCTGCGCAACGAGGAGGAAAAGACCCAGGAACCCGATTTCTGGGACGCGCCCGACAAGGCGCGCGAGCAGTTGCGCAAGGTCGCCGCCATCAAGGCGTGGGTCGACGACTACGATGCCGTGGCCAAGGATGTCGAAGACCTGGGGCTGATGCCCGATTTCGTGAAGGAAGGGGTCATGAGCGAGGCGGAGATGGACGACCATTACGCACAGACGCTCGAGCGTATCGAGACGCTCGAAAAGCGCAACATGCTGCGCCGCGAAGAGGACAAACTGGGGGCGATCATGGACATCAACGCCGGAGCCGGGGGTACCGAGGCGCTCGATTGGGCGTCGATGCTCCTGCGCATGTATACCCGCTGGGGCGAGGCGCACGGCTACAAGGTCAAGGTGCTCGACTACCAGGCCGGCGACGAGGTGGGCGTGAAATCCTGTACGCTGGAGTTCGAGGGCGAGTATGCCTACGGGTACCTCAAGAGCGAAAACGGCGTGCACCGTATGGTGCGCCTCTCGCCTTTCAATGCCAATAACAAACGCCAGACGACTTTCGCCTCGGTGTTCGTGTCGCCTGCCGTGGACGATACGATCGAGGTTACGGTCAACCCGTCGGACATCGAGTGGGATACGTTCCGTTCGAGCGGCGCTGGGGGGCAGAATGTCAACAAGGTCGAGACAGCCGTGCGCCTGCGCTACCACGGCAAGGACGCCGATACGGGCGAGCCGGTGGAGTTCCTGATCGAGAATATGGAAACCCGTTCGCAGCTGATGAACCGCGAGAATGCCATGCGCATCCTCCGTTCGAAGCTCTACCAGCGGGAACTGGATAAACGCATGGCCACGCAGCAGGCGCTCGAGGCTTCGAAGAAGAAGATCGAGTGGGGATCGCAGATCCGCTCCTATGTCTTCGACGACCGGCGTGTGAAAGACCATCGCACGGGCGTGCAGACCTCGGCTGTCGAGGCGGTGATGGACGGCGACCTGGATGCCTTCATCAAGGCCTACCTGATGGAATACGGCGCCGAGGCGTAGCTCCTCCGCGGCCGGTTCCGACAACCGGTTCGCGTACGGCCGGTATTCCCCGCAGGCCGATCCGCATTGTATCGGGTGCCCGGTTCTTATTGCCCAGCCCACTTCTGCCGTGCCGCCGGCCCTTATGTCCCGCCGCACCCGCTGCCGGGCGGAGGCAGGGCAGGCTGCCGGAGGATTCCCTGCCGGGGGGGCGATATCCGGCGGGCAGGAAGCCCGGGCGTTATAAATTGTTATCTTTGCCGTATGAAGAAATTTGTCATCTCCCTGTTGTCCGTTATCTTCCTTTGCGCTGCGGCCACGGCGCAGGTATTGGTCGGTATGACCGACACGACGGCTTATTTCCCGCAGCTGGAAGGGCGGCGCGTGGCGGTGCTGGCCAACCATACGGCCGTCGCGCGGTTCGGCGACGGTGCGCCGGGAGTTGCGGCGGACGCTGCGGTTCGGTTGCCGGGGGCGGCGTCCGACGGGACGATACACCTGGTCGACCTGCTGCACGGGCGGGGTTTCGACGTGACCGGCATTTTCTCCCCCGAGCACGGGTTCCGCGGTACGGCCGACGCGGGCGAGCATGTCGCCAGTTCGGTGGATGCCGCGACCGGGATCCCGATCCGCTCGCTCTACGACGGGAATACGAAGCGCCCTTCGGACGAAGCCATGCGGTCGTTCGACGTACTGGTGGTCGACATGCAGGACGTTGGTCTGCGGTTCTATACCTACTATATCACGATGCTCCGCATGATGGACGCCTGTGCCGAATCCGGCCGCAGCGTCATCGTGCTCGACCGTCCCAACCCCAACGGGCACCACGTCGATGGCCCCGTGCTGGACATGAAATACAAATCGGGCGTCGGGGCGTTGCCGATCCCCGTGCTGCATGGCCTGACGATGGGCGAAATCGCCCGGATGGCCGTCGGCGAAGGCTGGGCCGCAAGCTGCGACCTGCAAGTCGTGCGTTGCCGCAATTATACGCACGACACTCCGTACGAGTTGCCCGTC
>JBKSUH010000013.1:0-23114 GCA_047233565.1 Alistipes sp. | reverse complement strand
GGTTACGCTGCTTGCCGGGGCTCCATTTCGGCGACTTGTTCAGCACGCGGATGGCTTCTTCGGAAAGCGACCGGTCGGGCGACTGCAACACCTCGATATTGGTCAAGCGACCGTCCTTGTCAATTACAAACGAAAGAACGACACGGCCCTGAATCCGGTTCTCAAGGGCAACCTGCGGGAACTTGACATTCTGCATCACCCACGCCCGGAACGTATTGAGGTCTCCATCCTGGAACGATGGCATCGTCTCGGCAGTAATGAAAATCGTGTCGTCCGCGAAATCCTCGTCCTTGGCCGGCGGCACAATTTCGACAATCGCATCCGGATCGAACTCCTCGAAGGTGAGATCCGTCTGCACGAACCGGTGATTGGGAATGACTTCGATCAACTGGGAAAGAGCCTTTATCTCGACCTTCTGGGGTTTCTGTTTGGGCGAGTCGGTCGTGACCGGGACAATATCGACATCGACGGGCATAACATTCACTGCGACTTTCTGGATCCTGTACTCGTCCGGCGTATAGGTAAATGCGACAATGACCAGGGACAATGCCACGACCAAACCAATCTCCAATAAAAGGCCTCTCTTATTCCTAAGATCTGCCTTGAATGATTTTTTAATCTCCATATCAATCAGAATTAGGTGGTTAGTACGCGAATCCAGTGCAGCGTATGTATCGTCGGATTCCGGGTCGCTGCCGCCGGAACCCCTACCGTCCCGGCTTAGTTCTGCACGCGGAAGTCAACGGGCAGGGTGTACTTTACACGTACAACCTGGTTACGCTGCTTGCCGGGGCTCCATTTCGGCGACTTGTTCAGCACGCGGATGGCCTCTTCGGAAAGCGACCGGTCGGGCGTCTGCAACACCTGGATATTGGTCAGGCGTCCGTCCTTCTCGATCACGAACGAAAGAACCACACGCCCCTGAATGCCGTTTTCGAGGGCGATCTGCGGGAACTTGACGTTCTGCTGAACCCACGTACGGAAGGTATTGAGATCTCCGCCCTGGAACGAAGGCATTGTCTCGGCGATCAGGAACGGCTGGTCGTCCTCGATGGTTTCTTCGACCACTTCGACCTGCTGAACCACTTCGGTATTCTCGTCGAACTCGGCGAAATCCACCTCGGTCGTGATCTTCGTGTCGTTGGTCACCACCTGCAACAGGTCGGCAATCACCTTCACCTCGACCTTCTTGGGAGGCTCGGGCGGCTTCTGATCCTGACGCGTAATCTCGGTAATTTCTTCTTCTACCGGAGCGTAGTTCAAGTCCGGCTTTTCGATCCGGTACTCCTTCGGCGTGTAAGCAAAAGCCGCAATAACCAGGATAAGGGCTACGACAAGTCCGATTTCAAGCAAAAGACCCCGCTTGTTCTGAAGGTCTGCCTTGGGTGATTTCTTGATTTCCATCTATTTTAAATTTAAATTGTTCGGCAATGATAAATCGCACATAGGCATGCTATGCACCACAAATATATGGATAAAAATTCAAAAATGCGCCATCCGGCACGAAAATCTTTAATTTTTGCCTACTTTTGTGCCGGAAAACAGCTCGCAGGAGACGAAAAATGGCCCTTTCGGAAACGTTATACGGGAAGACCCGGAGCAGCTCGCCGCCGTGTGCGCCGAGTTGGGAATGCCGCGCTTCGCCGCGAAACAGCTGGCCCGCTGGCTCTACGCGAAACACGTCGAGGACCCGATGCGGATGAGCGACATCGCCGCGGCGCACCGCGCGAAGCTGGCCGAACGCTTCCGCCCCGCATTCACCCCGCCCGCGCGGATCACCGAATCGGCCGACGGAACGAAAAAGTACCTCTACCGCACGCAGCAGGGCGCATGGATCGAATCGGCCTATATTCCCGACGGCGACAGGGCCACGCTCTGCGTCTCGTCGCAGGCCGGGTGCCGCCTGGGATGTAAATTCTGCGCTACGGGGCGGCAGGGGCTGCAACACTCGCTTACGGCGGCCGAAATCCTCAACCAGATCGTTTCCCTGCCCGAACGCGACACGCTGACGAACGTAGTTTTCATGGGCATGGGCGAACCGCTCGACAATACGGACAACGTGCTCAGGGCGCTCGACATCCTCACGGCGGAGTGGGGCTTCGGCTGGTCGCCCACGCGCATCACGCTCTCCACGGCGGGCGTCGTCCCCGAGTTGCGGCGGTTGCTCGACAGCACGAAGGTACACCTGGCCGTGAGCCTGCACAACCCCTTCCACGAGGAGCGGGCAGCCATCATGCCGGTCGAACGGGCATGGCCGATCGCCGAAGTCGCGGCCATCCTGCGCCGGTACGACTTCACCCACCAGCGGCGCGTGTCGTTCGAATATATCGTGATGAGCGGCCTGAACGACTCGCCGCGGCATATCCGCGAACTGTGCCGCCTGCTGGACGGCATCAAGTGCCGCATCAACCTGATCCGGTTCCATAAAATCCCCGGGTCACCCTATTTCTCGCCGGACGACGCAGCCATGGTGCGTTTGCGCGACACGCTGACGGCCAAGGGCATACAAACCACGATCCGGGCTTCGCGCGGGGAGGACATCCAGGCGGCCTGCGGGTTGCTGAGCACCTCGGCGCTCGAAGGCGGGCAATAGCGCACGGTTCTTGCACGTTATACGGAAAACGAATCCGCATGAAAAAACTGATCTTCATACTGATGCTGGCACTCGCAGCGGGCGCCGCACAGGCACAGGTAAAATTCGAAACAAAATCGACCGACGCCGTCCGGGAGATGGCGGTCAAAACCGGGAAACTGGTCTTCATCGACCTCTACGCCACGTGGTGTCCGCCCTGCCGCACGATGGAACGGGAGGTTTTCTCACGCAAGGACGTGGGGGATTTCATGGAACAGCATTTCGTGGCCGCCAAATACGACGTGGACAAAACCACGGGCAAGGAGCTGATGAAGCGTTACGGCAGCGGAGCCATTCCGCTCTATCTGGTCTTCGACACGCAGGGCGAGCTGCTGGGACGCATACAAGGCGCATCGGCTCCGAAGGAGTTCATGGAGAGCGTCCAGAAGATCATCGACGGCTCGAAGCGCAGGTAACCGCCGCCGGACCGGGACACGACGTCGAACCGGGATTCGACATAGGACCGGGACACAGCGTCCGGCGCGGATTCGGCTTTCTCGCAATGAAAAGACGTACCCGTAGAACTCATTGTACTTGCGGTACAGCTCTTCCTCATAACGCTGGAACGCCATCAGCCCTTCGGCGGTGCTGTCCCCGGATATTTCGCCGCGAACAGCTCCCGCGCCTTGGCCAGCGGCGCGAAATAGTGTTCCGTCCAGCAGGTCTCCGGCAGGACGAAGGCCGCGACCGGAAGATACCCCGCCCGATGGATCTGGGCCACCTTGTTGGGAATCGTATCTATCTCAGGATAGGCGTCTACCCAGAAATCATGGATTTCCGTCGGACGTTCGTCGGTAAACCACACGCTTTCGGAGACCGCGAGATAGCCGCCCGGCTTCAGGTATTCGCGCCACTCGTTCAGGCCCCGCTCGAAGCCGATGTTGTAAATCGCCCCTCGGACCAGATCAGATCCAGCTCCCGGCGCGGAAAGGCAGGGCGTCCATCGAACCGACGACGCCCTTCACCCGGTCGGCGAGTGCAGTCTCCGGGCGTCGGCGTTGAACCGGTCGATGAATCCCGGAAAGAAGTCGAGACCCGTAATACGTCCCGGCGCATGCCGGGCCAGCGTCATCGTCTGACCGCCCGTCCCGCAGCCGAGGTCGGCGATCAGGATTCGTCGGTCAGGTTGTCGATGAAACTCAGCGCCTTGAGGTCACTTCGGGACTTCCGGTCCCTGCCGTTCGGTATTCAGGAAAAAATCGCAGATCAGATTGACGTCGAATCCGTGAATGGCGTTATTTTCGTTACTCATTGTCTTGAAGTATTGCGGCGTACACGCAAAGGCATGGCAATGCCCTTATCGTCGTACGCGGATTAAAAAACTGAACCAATTACATGAAAATTACCCCCGGAGAGAGTCCGGGAGCGAACGAAAGGACGATCCGCACGGCGGGTACGAATCGTTTACAACACCGAATCCGATTTATGGAGGGTCTTAATCATGACACAAAGATAATCAATATTCCGAATAACCGCCCTCTTTGCCAAATAAAAGCGGATGCGGGGCCGAAACAATCAAGTGACGCAACTTCACAGATTGAAGAATTCGTTTCGGCCGCCCGCATCCGCATAATAAAAAGGACGGCCGGGCACGGGATTACTTGCGTGTTACTACCAGATTTCAGGGCCATGTCCGCCGTCCTTGTGAAGCCCCCGGCAGACACGGCAATGCCCGCCGACCAAGGGCCGACGGATGCCAAAAACGCCTCTTTTCGATTGATTTGCCGTGACATAATACCGGGGTTGAGATTGTGGGAGTGCGCCCCGGATAGAAATAAAAAAGGGGCGCATTTGCAGCCCCGTTAAGCAGGTCGTGGAAAACCCGAATCAGTAAGCTGTCCTGCGCCCTTGCCTGCCCCGCCCGTAAAGGGCAGGACATAACAAGGACTGACAACTATTATACCTGATCTCGTAAATTTCCTATGTTTACTGAAAGGCATAAAGAGTTGTTTACCCTTTATAGTATGTCCATCGGCTATGCCGAATTATTCAAATGCAAAATTAGCATAATTTTTGTCAAAAATTAAATAAAATCTAAGGACAAAGATAGAAAAACATTTTAATTCCTACGAATTCATAGGAGCAAAAATAATACATACCGTCTGTTATTTGCATAAAATAACTTAGTGAAGCATACAAACGATACATTATTGCGTTCAGTCGCAAGTCGATTGAAACAAATCCGGATCGAGCGCGGGCTAACCCAAGAGGTAGTAACCGATCGAACCAAAGTGAATGTAGGTTTGTATGAAGTTGGTACTACGAATATTACAATCGTCCTGCTGACAGTACTCTGTAATTTCTATAACGTTACTTTAGAAGAATTTTTCAAGGGTATTGAATATGAAAAGGCGTGAAGATTCATTTTTGTGAAAATGAGTTAAAATGGCCAAAAGAAAGCAACGCCGCGACGAAGAATTATTCAAAATGGTTATTCAACGTATAAAAATTTACGTGAAACTCACCATTATACGCAAGAATACGTAAATGAATACACCGGCTTGGATATTCCGCATCTTGAAACAGGCCGGGATTTTCCGTCGCTGACGACAATAGCTATCCTTTGCAAGTTCTACAATATAACTATCGTCGAATTCTTTTCACCAATAGATTATCCGGCAAAGGAATAAATCAATCATACGAAATTCACAGCCAGCGCACCATATCCTACTTCTGTCAAATGTGAATCATTTTTTCTAAAATACAGATGATTTGAAACCCACAAACCCCATATTGGTAGATTTGATTGCCCGGCGACTAACGGAAATCCGGGAACAGCACAATCATACGAAAGAGTATGTTCTGCACAATACGGGTTTGGGTATTTCCGGCTATGAAAACAAAGTAAGATTCCCTCTTTGGAGTCTATCGCCAAATTCTGCAAATTTTACAATATCTCGCTTGAGAAATTTTTCGCGGGGATAACCTATCCGGAGGAGCCGCAGGAATAGCGGCGTCCGCAAATTGCCGCAATCGTTATTTCTTGGGCGTATAGACCACTTTCTTGGTCTCGAAGAACTCCTCTTCGAAGAAGCGCGCAATGTCGTAGACATCCCACCGTTTGCCGGTCAGCGCCAGCTCTTCGGCCAGATCGCCCCCTTGAGGTAGAGAATGCCGTTGGGCAGGGTGCCGCGCTGTCCGCGTTCGAGGCGGTTCCAGACCCAGTTCACGAATTCGGACATGGCCGTGACGGCGCGCGAAACGACATAATCGTAGCGTTCCTGCAGCGTCTCGACACGCACGCAGCGGGGATCGAGGTTCTGCAGTCCGAGCCCGGCGGCGACGCCCCCGACGACCGTGATCTTCTTGCGGATGGAATCGGCGGCGGTGAAATGCGCCTCGGGAAAGAGGATCGCCAGCGGCACCGAAGGGAAGCCGCCGCCGCACCCCACGTCGAGGATACGGGCACCGGCATCGAACGTACAGACCTTGGCAATGGCGAGCGAATGCAGCACATGGCGCAGGTAGAGCTGGTCGAAATCCTTGCGCGAGACGACGTTGATCTTGGCGTTCCAGTCGGCGTAAAGGCCGTACAGGGCGGCGAACTGCTGCCGCTGCAATTCCGTCAGGCCGGGGAAATATTTGAGAATCAGTTCCAAATCTTGACTTTTAATCCTTAAATCGTATCATCGCTCGTCGCCCTGCGCGATCAGTTTGCACATCTGCTCGCGGGCGCGGTGGATCTGCGTCTTGACGGTGCCGAGCGGCAATTTGAGGTTGGCGGCGATCTCTTCGTAAGAGTATTCGTCGAAGAACCGCATGACGATCAGCGTCCGGTAGCGCGGGGCGAGGCGTTCGAGGTAATGCTCGATCTGCGTCCGCTGCTGCATGCTGATGACGCTCTCTTCGGGCGTCGGAGTCGTCGACGGAGGCGAGGAGAAACGTTCGTCGATCGACAGGTCGTCCTGGCGGCGCCGCACGAAGTCGATGAACGTATTGCGGGCGATGGTGTAAACCCACTGCCCGAAGGTATAGTCGGTGCTGTAACGGTGCAGGTTGATGTAGACCTTGATAAACGTCTCCTGCAGCAGGTCGTCGGCATCGTTGACACCGCCCAGCCGCTGCACGAAAAGGCGGTGGATCGCATCGCGGTAACGGTTGAACAGGTATTCGAAGGCCCTGTCGTCGCCTTCGAGCACGAGTTCCACCAGGCGCCGGTCTTCGGCGACGATATAGTCAGCTATCTCCATACGCGGTCGTCTCGACGCAGCAGCAGCACCCCGAGCAGGAACGCCCACAGCGGGCCGAGCAGGTCGTAGATGAAATAACGCCCGTAATGCCGCCCTCGCCCAGCCGCCGCGCGGCGGCGCACTCGAACGCCACGACGACATAACGGATGACGGCGAGCAGCAGCGCGGCGAGCTTGACTCGAGGCATGACCGCAGGCGCAGACCACCGTGGCGAAAAAGAGCACCGCGAACCCAGCTCCCAGCGGACGAAGGTCTTCACCGCGCGGGGATAGAAGCGGAACGCCGAGCCGAAATAGCGCAGCTGGCTCATCCACCAGCCCATGCCACCCCATTTTTCGCGCAGCGAGGCGCGGGGAGAGGATCACGCTCACGTTGTCGCGCGACATGACCCGCTGCATGAAGAGGTCATCCTCGCCGATGTTCATATTGAGGTGGCTGAAGCCGTTGGCCCCGAAATAGAGGCTCTGGTGAAGCCGTAGTTGTGGAGCGTCCCGCGGTAGGCGCGGCGCCGCACGGCCGGGCGATCCAGTCGGCCAGTGCATCATGCGCCAGGCGCGCATCATGTAGTTCGCAAAGCCTTTCCTGCGCTCCACGCCGCAGTAACCCACAACGATCTCGCCCCGCGTAAAGCCCTTGGCCATCAATGCCAGCCAGCGGTCGGTCTGGGGGACGGCATCGGTCGAAGTGAAGACCATGCACTCGTAGTGCGCCGACTTGATGCCCACGTTGAGCGCCATCTTGCGCGAGATGGGAAAGCGGGGATCGAGGTGAATCTTGGTCGTCACGATTTGGGGGAACGACTGTTTCAGCCGCACGAGCTCCTCGTAGAAATCGGAATCGTGGCCGCCGTAGACGATCACCACCTCGAAGTCGGGGTAGCTCTGGGCCAGCATCAGCGGCAGACGCCCTCGACGAACGAATAATCCTCCGAGAAGAGCGGCACGACCACCGACACCGGAGGTTCGGCGTCGAGCACCGCGCTGCGGCGGTTGTTCTTGTAGCCGGGAATCCGGCCGTAAACGAAAATATAGTAGTACAACTGCACGCCGAACATGGCGAGCACGGCCCCTGCGAGGGCAATGCCTTCCCAGCCGTAGCATGTCAGAAAAGTATCAAAAAATTGCATACAGGCGAAATATGTGCAAAGGTACAAAACAATTCAGAATTCAGAATTCCCAAATCAGATTATTTTATGTATTTTTGCCGAATATATGAGCATGAAGTTTACATTACAGCATAAGGATCCGGCGTCCAAAGCCCGCGCGGGCGAACTGGCGACAGACCACGGCGTCATCCGCACCCCGATTTTCATGCCTGTGGGTACAGCCGCCACGGTCAAAGGCATTTTCCACCGCGACGTGCGCGACGAGGCCCGGGCGCAGATCATCCTGGCGAACACCTACCACCTCTACATGCGCCCCGGCATGGAGATCATCGAAAAGGCGGGGGGCGTACACCGTTTCTCGACCTGGGAAGGGCCAATGCTCACCGACAGCGGCGGCTTCCAGGTCTTCTCTCTGGGCAAACTGCGCAAGCTCAAGGAGGAGGGTGTCACTTCCGTTCGCACATCGACGGATCGAAACACCTCTTCACCCCCGAAAGCGTGATGGACACCGAGCGCACGATCGGCGCCGACATCATGATGGCCTTCGACGAGTGCCCTCCGGGCGACGCACCGCGCGAATACGCCGCCAAGTCGCTGGCGCTCACCGAGCGGTGGCTGGAGCGCTGTTTCAACCGCTACCATCAGACCGAACCCAAATACGGGCATTATCAGGCGCTGTTCCCGATCGTGCAGGGGTGCACCTATCCCGACCTGAGGGCGCACGCGGCCGAGAACGTGAAGCAGTACGACGCCGACGGATACGCCATCGGCGGTCTTGCGGTCGGAGAGCCGACCGACGTGATGTACGAGATGATCGAAGTGGTCAACGCCATACTGCCCGAAGACCGTCCCCGTTATTTAATGGGCGTGGGCACGCCGGTGAACATCCTCGAAGGGATCGAGCGCGGCGTGGACATGTTCGACTGCGTGATGCCGACGCGCAACGGCCGCAACGGGCAGCTGTTCACGGCCGAAGGCGTCATCAACATCCGCAACAAGAAATGGGAGGACAACTTCTCGCCGATCGACCCCGAGGGCACGGCGTTCGTCGACACGCTCTACACGAAGGCCTACCTGCACCATTTGGTGACGTGCGGCGAAATGCTGGCGGCGCAGATCGCCTCGCTGCACAACATCGCCTTTACCTGCGGCTGGTGGGGATGGCGCGCGAACATATCGCCGCCGGGGATTTCAAGCCGTGGAAGGATGCGATGGTCGCAAAACTGACACGAAGACTATAAAAGCGTATGAAACTGCGATTTCCGGGGTTTAAGATCTTAGACCGCTACATACTCGGCAAGTTCCTTGCGACCTACTTCTTCGCCATCGCGATGATCATCATCGTCGTGGTGCTGTTCGACTATGTGGAGAAGATCGACGACTTCACGGAGCTGCACGCCCCGCTGCGGGACGTCATCTTCGACTACTACCTGAACTTCATCCCCTTCTTCATCAACCAGTTCAGCGGTCTGTTCACCTTCATCGCCTGCATCTTCTTCACTTCGAAGATGGCCTACCAGACCGAAATCGTGGCGATGCTTTCGGGCGGCATGTCGTTCCGCCGCCTGATGTGGCCCTACTTCCTCGGCGCGCTGATCATCGGCAGCCTGTCGCTGACGCTCAACCTCTGGCTGATCCCCATTTCGCAGCGACACATCGTCAATTTCGAATCGCAGTACATCAAGCGCAAGCAGAACAACAAGTTCAACCGCCATATCTACCGGCAGATCGAGCCGGGCACGTTCGCCTACATCCGCGGCTACAATGACGCATCGCAGCAGGCGTCGTTCCTCGCGCTGGAGGAGTATTACAGCGGCACGATGACCCGCTCGCTCGAAGCTGCCGACGTGAAATTCAACCCCGAGACCAAACGCTGGACGGCACCGCGCTACACCAAGCGCGAATTCGACTCGCTGGGCGTCGAGAAATTCGAGCAGTTCCGCAACCTCGATACACTCATCAACCTCGAAGTGGCCGAACTGGGCGAAATCAACGACCTGATACAGACCATGAACATCACGGAACTGAACGAGTTCCTCGACCAGCAGCGCGCCAAGGGTTCCGATTCGATCAACATCATCGAGGTGGAAAAGCACGCCCGCTTCGCCTATCCGCTTTCAACCTTCATCCTGACGCTGATCGGCGTATCGCTCTCCTCGCGCAAGGTGCGGGGCGGCACGGGGCTCCATATCGGCATCGGCACGGGACTCTGTTTCTCGTACATCCTGTTCAACCGTTTCTTCGAGGAGTTCGCCAAGAGCGGCACGCTGCCGCCCGGACTGGCCGTCTGGCTGCCGAACATCATCTACCTATTCATCGCCGTCTACCTCTACCGGAAAGCCCCCAAATAAGATGCAGCAGATCGACGACATAGCCGCCGAAGTACGCCGCGCAGAGCGCATCGACGACGCCGAAGCCGCACGGCTCTGGCGCGAGGCTCCGCTGTGGTTGCTGGGCGAACTGGCGACCGCAGCCAAACGGCGCGTAAGCGGCGACAAGGTGTACTACAACCGCAATTTCCACATCGAGCCGACGAACCGCTGCGTCTTCAACTGCCGGTTCTGCTCCTACCGGCGTCCGGCGGGCGACCCCGAAGCATGGGACTATACGATGGACGAAATCGAACAAATCGCCCGCGAACGGCAGGGAAAAGGCATCACCGAAGTGCATATCGTAGGCGGGGTACACCCCGACCACGGGCTGGATTACTACACCGACATGATCCGCCGCGTGAAGTCCATACTGCCCGGGACGGCCGTCAAGGCATTTACGGCGATCGAACTATCGTACATGATCCGCAAGGCGGGACTCTCGGTCGAGGAGGGTCTGCGGCGGCTCAAAGAGGCCGGAATGGAGGCCATTCCGGGCGGCGGCGCGGAGATTTTCGACCAAGAGATCCGCAGCCGCATCTGCCCCGACAAGGGATCGACGGACGAATGGCTCGAAGTGCACGAAACGGCCCACCGGCTCGGCATCCCGACCAATGCGACGATCCTCTACGGCCACGTCGAGGGGCTGGCACACCGCATCGACCATCTGCGCAGGCTGCGGGAGCTGCAGGACCGCACGGGCGGCTTCAACGCCTTCATCCCGCTCAAATACCGCAATTTCGGCAACCCGATGTCGGAGATCGGCGAGGTATCGGTGATCGAAGACCTGCGGATGCTGGCCATGAGCCGCATCTATCTGGACAACGTGCCCCATATCAAGGCTTACTGGGTGATGTACGGCAAGGCGACGACCGAATTGGCACTGGCCTTCGGCGCAGACGACATAGACGGCACGATCGACGACACGACGAAAATCTATTCGATGGCCGGGGCCGACGACCGGCGGCCTTCGATGAGCGTCGAGGAGATGCACCGCATCGTACGGGCGGCAGGCTGCCGCGCCGTGGAGCGCGACACGTTTTACAACGAACTTCCGGACCGATAGGAACAGTCCGCCCCGCCCGGAGAAAACAGACGGACACAAAACACAACTCCCGCGAAAATGGAGAAACTGACATATTACTGGAAGAAACTGCGGCAGAACAAGCTGGCATACAACCTCGTGCTGATAGCGGCGATCATTTTGGCGATGGCCGTCACGGCGCATTTCGTCATGCAGGTCGGCACGCGCCACGGCGCCCGCCGCATCGTGCCCGACTTTTCGGGCGTGAAGCTCGACGACGCGCAGCGCACGGCCCGCAAATACGATCTCGAACTGCACATCAACGACTCGCTGTTCGTGCCGGCTTACGAAGGGGGCATCGTCCTCGACCAGCTGCCCGAAGGGGGCGTGGAGGTCAAGCCCGGCCGCACGGTCTACATCACGATCAACTCCTTCCGCCAGAAGATGGTGCCCGTGCCCTACGTGGCGGGACGTTCGCTGCGGCAGGCCAAGAACATGCTGGAGATCGCGGGGCTGGAGATCGACGAGCTGGTCTACCGCGCCGACATGGCGACCAACTACGTACTGGACGAATACTGCGACGGCCGCCCCGTAGCGGCGACGAGCAAGATCGAGGCCGAACTGGGCTCGGGCGTGACGCTCTATGTGGGTGTCGAAGGCGGCTACGGCACGACGGTCGTACCGCGTCTGGTCGGGTTCCCGCTCAAGGAGGCCAAGGGCCGCCTGTGGGAACTGGGGCTCAACGTCGGCAAGGTGGATTTCGACGAAGGGATCAACCTCCTGAACCAGAAGGATGCCCGCGTCTACGTGCAGGTTCCGACGGCCGAGCGGAGCGCCGCGCTGGGTTCGCGCGTCGATCTCAAACTGACGCTCGACGAGAAAAACTCGCCCAGCACCGCGCCACCGCCGAGAAGCAGGCCCGCGAAGCCGCCGAAGAGCGGCTGCGGCTCGAACGCGAGCGCGCCGACTCGCTGGCGCAGGCCGAATCGAACAGGCGGGCCGCCGGGAAGAACAGCCCGAAATCCGCCCGCAACCGATAACGACGGATTTTTCGACTGATGGCCGACGAACGCTACATAACCGAGGACCCGGAACTCGACGACGGGCAGACGGCGGACGAGGACGGCGAGGGCGCCGGACTCTACGAGCATTTCGCCGTGGTGGCCGACAAGGGCAGAGCTCCGCTGCGGCTGGACAAGTTCCTGACCGTACGCATGGAGAGTGCTCGCGCAACCGCATTCAGGCGGCGGCCGACAGCGGCAGCATACTCGTGAACGGCAAGGCCGCCAAGTCGAGCTACAAGGTCAAACCGCTCGACCGCATCCAGATCGTGATGCCCTATCCGCGGCGCGAGGTGGAGATCATCCCGAAAACATTCCGCTCGAAATACCCTACGAGGACGACGACCTGCTGATCGTCAACAAACCGGCGGGGCTGGTCGTGCATCCCGGTCACGGCAACTACAGCGGCACGCTGTCAACGCGCTAACCTACCATCTGCGCAACCTGCCCCTGTTTCAGGAGGGCGACATGCGCGCGGGACTGGTCCACCGCATCGACAAGAACACCTCAGGGCTGCTCGTGGTCGCCAAAACGAACAGTCGCACGCGCGGCTTGCCAAACAGTTCTTCGACCACACCATCGGGCGGCGTTACGTGGCGCTGGTATGGGGCAATTTCGAAGAGGACGAAGGGACCATCACGGGCAACATCGGCCGCAGCCCCCGCGACCGGCAGAAGATGTTCGTATTCGAAGACGGGTCGGACGGCAAGCACGCCGTGACCCACTGGCGGGTGCTGAAACGTTACGGCTATGTGACGCTGGTCGAATGCCGGCTCGAAACGGGCCGCACGCACCAGATACGCGTCCACATGTCGTGGCAGGGACATCCGCTCTTCAACGACGAACGCTATGGCGGCGACCGCATCCTGAAGGGCACGACCTTCTCGAAATACAGGCAATTCGTCGAAAACTGCTTCGCCGTGCTGTCCCGCCATGCACTGCACGCGCGGTCACTCGGGTTCGTACACCCATGACGCACGAGGCAGTCTATTTCGAGAGCGAACTGCCCGACGATTTCCGCGCGCTGCTCGAAAATGGGACATCTACGCCGCGGCGTCGAAGGAGAGCAATAACGGATAAGCGGTCCGGCAGCGGTCTTTCGGCACAAATCCGCGGTCCTGTCCCCGAAAACACGGCAACCGCATACGCGCGGACATCGCATACAGAGAAGCCCGAAGACACCCGCCGCACCGGAAAGTACAGCGGCATGCTTTCACCTGCTGCCGCAGGGCGGCAAAAAGCCCTTCCAGAGGGAAGGGTTTGGGAATAGGAACGGATTTGCAAATGCGCCTGCGGCGGCCGGAAAGCCATACGAAATAGACAGTTACGAAAATAGACCACGCTTTGTTTCTACCGACCACGATAAAAGAGGTCCGCGCACGCGGATGGGAGCAGTTGGACGTCATCCTCTTTTCGGGCGACGCCTACATCGACCATCCGGCATTCGGCGCGGCGGTAATCGGCCGTCTGCTCGAAGCCGAAGGCTACCGCGTGGCAATCGTGCCGCAGCCCAACTGGCGGGACGACCTGCGCGACTTCACCAAACTCGGCGCGCCGAGGCTCTTCTTCGGCATTACCGCCGGGTCGATGGATTCGATGGTCAACCACTACACGGCAAACATCCGCCTCAGGAGCAACGACGCCTATACGCCCGGCGGCAAAGCGGGGTTTCGGCCCGACTATGCCGTCAGGGTCTACACGCAAATCGTCAAGCGATTGTTCCCGCACGTCCCGGTGGTGGTCGGGGGAATCGAAGCCTCGCTGCGGCGGCTGACGCACTACGACTACTGGAACGACTCGCTCAAGCCTTCGGTGCTGGCCGAAAGCGGCGCCGACCTGCTGATCTACGGCATGGGCGAACGGGTCGTGCAGCAGGTCGCCCGGGCACTGCGCAACGGATACAATGCCAAGTTGCTGCGCAAACTGCGGCAGGTGGCGTTCATGGCCGGCAAAGATTACGTGGAGCGGCTCGACCCGGCGGAGACGATCCGGCTGCACTCCTACGAGGAGTGTGCGCGCGACAATCGGGCTTTCGGGGAGAATTTCACGGTCATCGAGACACAGAGCAACCTGATGGAACCGACAGCGACGCTGGTCGAGGCCGTCGGCGACCGCTACGTGGTCGTCACGCCGCCCAACACGACGCTCACGACCGAAGAGCTCGACCACTCGTTCGACCTGCCTTACGAACGGGCACCGCACCCGCGCTATAACGGCAAAGGAGACATCCCGGCGTGGGAGATGATCAAGCACTCGGTCAACATCCACCGGGGATGCTTCGGCGGCTGTTCGTTCTGCACCATATCGGCTCACCAGGGCAAATTCATCAACTCGCGCAGCGAGCGCTCGATCCTCGACGAGGTGCGGCGAATCGCCTCGATGCCCGGCTTCAGGGGTTACCTCTCGGACGTCGGTGCACCTTCGGCCAACATGTACCGCATGGGCGGACGCGACCGGGAGTTGTGCCGCAAATGCCGCCGCCCGTCGTGCCTGCATCCGAAGATGTGCCCCAATCTGGACAACGACCACCGCCCGCTGCTGGCGCTTTACGAAAAGATCCGGGCGGTGAAAGGCGTCAAAAAGGCCTTTGTCGGCAGCGGCATCCGTTACGACCTGTTCGACGAGAGTCCCTATCTCGATACAGTCGTGAAATACCACACGTCGGGACGACTGAAAGTCGCGCCCGAACACACCGAGGATGCCGTGCTGAAACTGATGCGCAAACCGCCGTTCGCGCTCTTCGAGCGGCTGACCGCCGATTTCCAGCGCATCTGCCGCCGCGAGGGGCTGCCCTACCAACTGATCCCTTACTTTATCTCGTCACACCCGGGCTGCACCGAACGTGACATGTGCTCGCTGTCGGCGAAAGTACTCGGCAAGCTCCATTTCAACCTCGAACAGGTACAGGATCTCACCCCGACGCCAATGACCCTCTCGTCGGTGATGTTCTACACCGGGGAGAACCCCTATACACATGAAAAAGTCTACGTCGCCCGTTCGCAGGAGGAGAAACGGCGGCAGAAAGCCTATTTCTTCAATGAAAGCCGACCGGAAACCCGACAGTCCCGGACGGCGCACAAGCGCCGGACAAGAACGCGCCCCGAAGAATCATCGCCCGAACGGAGATCGGACGTCGGCCCCCGGCCACGAAAGGGAAAATCCCCGTGCAATACCGGGGATAAAGCGCAAAGGTAAGTCAATCCGCACGCCGCACGGCCCGCAGTCGGGCACCGACGTACTCCTATTCATGCGGATTTTCAGCGCATTTCAGCGACGAAGAAAGCCGGAGCAACGCTCCGGCTTTCTTCATACTATTCGGTGTTATTTTACGCGGTGTTATTTTACGCCCCACTTATCGCCAACGCGTTTCAGCAGGCGGGAGATACGGCTCACCTCTTTGTCATCGTCCCCGTCACCGGAGTCCGGCGTATCAGCCACCACAAAAGCATATAAAACAGGACGAGGAAGACCGACCAGACAACTACATATATCATATCTCTCTATTTTCAGGACAATCCGGATAAACAGCGGCTCATTTCAATTCCGGCGAAGCATCGAACAAGAGACCGAACACCGATCGCACCATCACCCCAAAAGACTGCGCCCGTAAAGCTGTCGTATTTCCAGCGTGACGACAGCATGTTGCAAACCAGCTTCGCCCGTCTCTTGTAAACGGGCAATCCGCTGACATGCCGTTTGTTCGCCAGCACATCGGCCAGCACTCTATCCATGCAGCGGCGGTCAAACGACACCCCGGATTCGTCAGAGGGACGCCCCACACATCCACGGCTATGGCATTCATGGTATCCGCAAACCGGGAGAAACCCAAATCGTCGCAGATCCTGTAAAAATAATTCCAGTCTATCGCATTCTGCTCCTTCCCGACGAACAAAGCCCAGTCGAGCAGATGCCGCAGGGTGATCCCCTCGATCAGGAAGTGAAAAAAGCCATGATAGGTAATATACAGTGCATTGACCATCCGGAAACAATGTATGAAATCTGTCCTCTCCGAACGGCACGAAGTCTCCGCCTTTACGGCGTCCTGAAAGATTCGCTCCAACCGCCTGATATCGCTCTTCCCTTTGAAAGAGGTCAGATAACGATGGTTTTCGAACATGACGCCGTTCGAGCAGATATGGTTGTGCTTATAATCCAGCCCCGAAACCTTCATCCCCGGCATCGGGCGATCTCGTTCCCTTCTCGAACCCTTCGGGCAGAAGGATGTCGATATCCCCGCATTCGCGCTGCAATGGGAAAGGATAATAACGGGCCAATCCGATCCCTTGAGCAGGATCAGCCGGCAGCCCGCATCGGTACAAAGAGCCGCAAAACGGGCTGCTTCCAGCATTTGTCTCTTCGACCGCGAGACGATCCGTTCCGCCCCGTACGCCCACTGCAACCTCAATCCCCGGCCCGGCTGCAAATCCGAGACAACCGCCGGACGCTCTCCCACGCCACGGCCAGCACCCCCGCTGCGCCGCCTGCCCATATACCCGGCTCCATTCCGGATCGGACAACGCCTTATCGAGCCGGTTCCTGCATATTTATCGCCGCGGCAAGCAACCGCAGCAACACCCGGTCGGCAGGATTTAGCGTCATAGGAAATCATGGATTGCCTCCGGCAACGGGAATTCAGTAAATCGCTTCATACTGACCGACAACTTTACGCCACGTAACATTCATTAGCCAGCCGTTCCATACTGCCGGAAGTATCCTCCCGGCTTTCGGCAGCAAGAGCGGCCAGTTCCTCCGGTGCTCCAATAACAGGCTTTATGACCGGTCGTCTCCCGATTGTAACCCACATCGAACGCCAGAATCGGAGCGCCGCAGGACATGGCCACAAGCGACGGGTTGGTTCCGCCGGCGCTATGTCCGTGAATATAAAACAGGCACTGTTTCCGGAGCACGAAGAGTTGTTCCCTGTCATAGACCGGATCGACAATATGGATATTGCAGAACTTGCCATATACGGCTTTCAACCCCTGGCCGTAGGCACTCAGATTCCAATTACCGATAAATACGAGCGATATTCGTTTTAGAGAACGCCTCCAGAATCAGATGACAATTGTTTTCCGGCTCGATCCGGCAGATAGTACAGGCGTATGCTTTCGCCCCGACTCCGAAGGAGGCGAGGATTTCGCGCTGCCGGGAAAGATCGACCGGGATCACGGCATGATCCCCGCCATAGGCGATCAGAACCGACGGCTTACGGTAAGTCTCCGTGACATAGTCGCGGATCACCTTATTGTCCGCAATTACGACATCGGCAAACTTGACAGCGATCCGCTCCGACAAACGGAGAAACTTGCGGGCCCATTTGCCCCACTTGTCCCGCCTGCGCTCCGCCGTCGATATTGACGACGATCCTCTTGCGGAACAGCAACCGATACAACGGCAAAAACAGACAACCGGAAACGCCCAAAATGAGCACGACGTCGTACCCCGGCCGACAGTCCGGATCAACGACCAGATATCATACGAATACTTTGCATACCGTTTGCATGCAACGGCACGTATTCAAGCCGGGCGTTTTTATAAGCTTTCAATCTGGTCGGATAAGCCTTGCCGCTGCAAAAACAGTATAATCCACATCTTCGGAACAACACTCTCCGATGAGGTTTTCCACAAGGGTTTCAAAACCTCCGTATTTCGCCGGAACGCCGACGGTTCCGATAATTGCGACCTTCTTCATATTACCGTTTTATCCAAATAGCGAATTGCTTTTTAAAAGCTTCTATTTCACTTCGGTTGGTATACCGAAAATAATCCTCGTCTGTAAAATAATCCGCAGAGGAATGCAGCCCGATAACCGAAGCGAGCGTTTCGGCATATGCCGGGACATCCTTGCCGGACAGGATGCCGAAGCTGGGAAATTCGGTCAGCATTCTCCTGAAATAAGGCACGTCGCTCGCAAGGATCGGTTTACGAAAATAGAACGCCATTTCGAGAATTCCGCTCTGTGATGTTTTGCGATACGGCAGCGCCACATAATCGGTATGTTCATAAAGATATACCAATTCATCGTCCTCAATATCTGAGGACAATCTTAAATGCGGCCTTGTCCGACAGGGTGCACCCGATGCGCAGTCCCATCGAAATCCTTTCCAGCAATAATGATGTTCGCCTTGCTGCGAAGCTTCGGCTCCAGCATATTGACCGCTGATATTAGGATGTCAACACCTTTGTCATAGGTGATATTCCCGAAAAACAGGATATTTACCTTATCTTCTGCAACTGAGGAAACGATATCTGCTCCGACACGGCGAATATCGTATTTTTTCGAGAAACAATATTTGAAATGCGGTACAAACAGCCGGACTCCTCCGTACCCGTACTCATCCAGCAGATCGTTCGTCCGCTGGGAATGTACGATGACACTCTTGATCCGCTCGGAGTATATTTTTTTGAAACGTCGCTTCAAATCGGCATTGTCATCTACGTTTTGCGCAATCGCTTCATGAATGTCGATTATGCTTTTCCCGGCAAGGGAGACGATATACATAAAAGGCAGATCAATGGAGTTCCCATAAGTCAGATAAATGAAACAGGACTTTCTGTTACGCAAGACAAAACCCAACAACATCAAATAGTTCCACAGCAGACAACATATTTTGCGCAGCCTGCTTCCCTGTACTGGTGTAAAAAAGGGCCTGCCATCGTTTTCACCGGCATAATTCGACAGTACGAAACATCCAGTCCCGAACCGCAGACAAACCCGGCAAAAAGCGTCGTTGTAATAATGCATTCCGCAATGCATTCCGATGTAATCGACAAGATATACCTTCATGATACATTTTATAATCCGATGAGCATATTCAAATACTTATTGTCAATGCGCTGGATTACCTTCGAGACAAGAACTGGGATATAAATCCCGACAGACGCACAATACATAAAAATACGGATATGTCCCTTGCATCCCCAGTTTATCATAAAGTAGTTTTATCCCTATCTGAATAAAAATTCCGAGTAAAAAGATCTGGTAGGTATAATTTCGAAACGATCCGAATAAAGTATCCGACACCTTCCGATCGACCGTACCAGCCAATCCCCAGCATAACAAGCAACCGGATAACGACATGATAAGCGTGATAGCATTCTCTTCTATTATGTCCGCCCAGAACGATGCCAGATAAAGGATCAAACAGATTACTATACTGCCTTTCCTTTTTATTATGTTTTCAAAACGGTGATGAGCGGCTATTAATATTCCCAGGAAAAAGAATATGAAAAAATGGACAGCTCGGTTGAATGCAAATACTCCGCTCATATCGCTCACGGGGATAAAGAACAAACCGACAGCGCAGCACAGACAAAGTGTGGACAACCAGTTGCTTTTTAATAATCTCCTATACACTTCCAACAAGGAAAAGTAAAGCAGGACAACTGCCACGAACCACATCTCTTGCAACGGGCCCTCGAATGGCCGAACAAAGGCACTGACAAAGGATTTCAACGATAAGGTGACCGGCCTCTCGACTCCCCGACATATACTTTGAGAAAAATGCGAATACCGTAAAAAATAGATACGGAATGCCGAGCCTCTGAATTTATCGGTCAATGTCTTTCTATACGACGCCCCTTTGTCGATGCGGGTAATGTAAAACAGATAGCCGGATATCATAATGAACAACGGCATATGAAAAGAATAGGCTACCTTCTTGAGAAACAACGCACATTCATGACAATCAGCATCGAAAGAAGAGGCGAAAGCCGTAACAGAGAGCGGGAATGACCGATAACTACCCATAACATGGCCCAGCCTTGCAATAACAGCAGCCATGTAATCTTTTTCCGAGGGGGGAGATCATAAAATCAGAAATTTCTATATTCAATTAAACAGGGATTATCCACAAACTTTTACAACACAAAAATCACTTCGGTTTGAAAGCATTCGTATCGACAGGTATTTCCGACTCGTCTTGATATCTATTACAGATAAACCGGACCGGAACGCCAGCCCAAACCTGCCAGGGAGGAATGTCCTTGTTCACCACAGAACCCGCCCCGATAACAGCACCGTCACCGATTGTCACCGGTTTTGTGAATATGGCATTGCTTCCGATATATACATTCCGCCCAATATGAATTTCACCCCGGTAATAGGCATGCTCTTTCAAATTCCGGACATCATAATAATGAGAAAGCAGAATACATCCATCCGTAATTGTCGTCCCCTTACCGATAAAAATATCTTCTGGATGAATCGTATCAATAGAAACCCGACCGATCCGAACTACACCTTTTTCAATAGAAACGCCTAAAAGCTTATATATCTTCGCACGAAAAAAGCCGGTCATGGGAAAAATCCCGCAAAATCTAAAACAGAATATTTTTATATACCGACTGAGTCTGAATTATAATCCGCCCTTTTATAGTTTTCCATACCGACACTACCTATTAGTAAACAATAAAACTCTCAATAATCTCTTCTGCTGATCCGGGGTATCTTTTCGCATTAACAGGATCGGAAGCCATAACACGGCATTGCATAATCTATAAGACCAGAAAACGAAATAATTATAATGCTTCCGGATGTATAGCAACTTACTGCGGAAAATATTCTCAATGCGATTGAAAGACCACAACTTTGTATTCGACGGATCACTTCCGCCTTCGAGATGTATTATCTCTGGCCCGTTTATGAGAAGCCTCTCATAACCGGCTTTCGACATCCGGAATTGCCAGTCAACCTCCTCGCAATACATGAAAAATGCAGGATCAAACGCCCCCAATTCGTCATAAACCGTCCGGGGAACAAACAGATCGGCACCGGTAATATAATCAACCTGTTTAGGCTGTTGAACCGATGCCGGATAGAGATGGTTGCGTTTTTTCAGAAACCGGAAATACTTACCCAGCACTTCTACGATCTCGCCCAGCGGCGTTATAAACCGCCCATACGAATGTATATTCCGTAGGTTCCTGTCTTTGAGGACAGCTCCTAACGCGCCGATTTTATGCTCCGGATTCTTTTCACAGAAATCGAAAAAATATTTCACGGCATTATTGAGCAGGATCGTATCCGAATTCAGGAAAAAAAGATAACGCCCCGTTGCTTCCCGGATCCCGAGATTATTCGCCCGACCGAATCCCAAATTCCGGTCACTATAAATATATCTTACGCGCGGATCCTGTGAAAAAACGGCTTTACTGCTATCCGTCGATGCATTATCCACCAATATGATCTCATATTCGAGATCCGAGGTTTTATCGACGATACTTTCGATACAATCCGACGTCAGTCCAAGGGTATTATAATTAACTATGATAATGGATACATCCATTTATAAAGACGTATTTTTAATAAATATATTAGGGTCTAATCGTCCGAATAACGGATAAAATACCAATGCAACTCGCAGGCAACCTTCTGCATACAAAGTATCATTATTCAAGAATACCAACAAAATCAGAAAAGATAGAAGCATATATCTCATATAACTACGAATATCATTATTTCTAACTAAAGCAGTTTTTTTATATATACTGTAGTATAGTCCCAAATATATCAGGACAAGGACAATTCCCCCACGCGCCAAAGTTCCCCAAATTCCTATATCTGCCAAATAGAATGCCCCGCCAAAAAACGTATGAAATCCCTCATCTCGAAAATGCACAGACAAATTACCAAATCCGAACATCGGATTTTGTTGAATATAGGGAACAACGGACTCAATAGAGTTCACCCGTGCAAGTGTAGAGAAGTCGCTACTTTTTTCCCATTTTGTAGCCTCGACCAAAGAATCGACAAGTTTATTATTAAACGAAAGGAGTACAAAAGCTCCGATTAGAGGTAAAATACCAAGTACCAAGCGCTTCAACGATAACCCTTTCATCCTAATGTAATAAATCGCATATATAACAGAAAACAAAGCAACAGGTTGCCGTCCTTTGTTCACAAACAACAAATAAATCATTAAAACAAGGAGCGGAAGAAAATTCTCCTTTGCTGCAGGCTTTTTTACAAAACGTAACAAATAAAAAACATATGAAACAACCATTAAATCAGAACACACTGTAAGTTTGAAACCTTTTACCAAATCTTCTGACTTCACCAGTTCCAAAGCGTTCGTATTTACTAAATAATTCTGGACATTCACATGATTCACTCCAAAAAAGAAAAAAGCAACAATCGAAATGACCGCGACAATTATATTGATCCTGTTAATTTGTCTGAGTAATAAATTATAGTCATATTTTATATTATATAAAAAGAAGCCCAACAAAATGAACCATAGATAACGCAAAGAAGCAAAACCCATAAAATATGGCTGCCCGAATATTCCATGGCTCTGGAACGTAGCATATATAGGAAATATAACACAGTATAGACCAATAAAAGTAGCAACGGCAGAAATACGTTTTACTATTATATAATAAGCAAATGACCCTAATCCTATCAATAAAAACAAATAATGACATCCCACCAACAAAGATATGCTCCCAAGAAATTCAAGAGCTCCTATAAAATATAGAAATAATATATAAATGAGGTATTTCATAGTGCAGTTCGTCAATAATCTTGGTCAGCCGAGGTCATCATAGTTACCAATAACATCCACCTTCAACTTTCTCGGCTCCTTTAGGCTTTTCCGACTCCGAAGGCCGAATCCAATATCCGTTGATGAATTTCGCATAGGCAGGTTGGTCCCGAAGCCAACGATTTCCGTAAATACCGAACAGCATCTGAGTCCATCCGGCCAAATGGACGGCTTGTTTACCCATCCGCT
>JBKSUH010000012.1:0-25208 GCA_047233565.1 Alistipes sp. | reverse complement strand
CAATTCGACGTGGCCTCGGGCGAAGAGAGCACGGCGGCCATCGAGGCATGGCAGAAAGCGCACGAAGGCGCCTGCATCGAGGTGGTGGTGAACAACGCGGGCATCCGCGACGACGTGCTGATGATGTGGATGGAACCGCAGCAGTGGCACTCGGTGATCGGCACCAGCCTCGACGGGTTCTACAACGTCACGCGGCCGCTGCTCAAGGGGATGCTCGTGAACCGGTTCGGGCGCATCGTCAACATCGTCTCGCTCTCGGGCATCAAGGGGCTGCCCGGGCAGGCCAATTACGCCGCGGCCAAGGGCGGCGTGATCGCGGCGACGAAGGCGCTGGCGCAGGAGGTGGCCAAGAAAGGCGTGACGGTAAACGCCATCGCGCCGGGATTCGTACGCACGGACATGACCGCCGACCTCGACGAAGCGGAACTCAAAAACAGATACCCGCCGGACGCTTCTGCGAGGCGGAGGAGGTCGCCGATCTGGCGATGTTCCTCATCTCGGACAAGGCCTCCTACATCACGGGGAGGTGATATCGATCAACGGAGGATTATACACCTGACACCATGGAAAACAGAGTAGTCATCACCGGACTGGGCATCTGGTCCTCGATCGGCACCAGTCTCGGCGAAGTGACCGAATCGCTGCGCGAAGGGCGTTCGGGCATCGGGCTGGACCCGGAGCGCAGGGAGCTGGGATACATATCGGCGCTGACCGGCATCGTCAAGCGCCCCGAACTGAAAGGGGTGCTCGACCGCCGCAAGCGGCTGTGTCTGCCCCAGCAGGGCGAATATGCCTACATGGCCACCGCCGAGGCGATGCGCAACGCCGGAATGGACGAGGCCTACCTGGCGGCGAACGAGGTGGGAATCATCTACGGCAACGACAGCAGTGCGGCGCCGGTGATCGAGGGGATCGACATCATCCGCGCCAGGCGGAACACGGCGATGGTCGGCTCGGGCAATATTTTCCAGTCGATGAACTCGACCGTGACGATGAACCTCTCGGTGATCTTCAACCTGCGGGGCATCAACCTCACGCTCTCGGCGGCCTGCGCCAGCGGGTCGCACGCCATCGGCATGGGTTACCTGATGATCAGGCAGGGGTTGCAGGAGCGCGTGGTCTGCGGCGGCGCACAGGAGGTGAACCTCTACTCGGTGGGCAGCTTCGACGGGCTGGGAGCCTTCTCGAAGCGCGAATCGGACCCCGCGGCGGCATCGCGCCCCTTCGATAAGGACCGCGACGGGCTGGTGCCGAGTGGAGGCGCGGCGACCGTGATCCTCGAAAGCTACGACTCGGCGGTGCGCCGGGGCGCGGCGATACTGGGCGAAGTGGCCGGATACGGATTCTCGTCGAACGGCGAGCATATCTCCGTGCCGAACGTGGACGGACCGCGCCGCTCGCTGCTGCGCTGTCTGGCGGATGCGGGCATGCAGCCCGGAGAGATTCCCTACGTCAATGCGCACGCCACCTCGACGCCGCTGGGCGACTACAACGAGGCGGAGGCGATAGCCGGGGTATTCGCCGGGTGCAACCCCTACGTGGCGTCGACCAAGTCGATGACCGGCCACGAAATGTGGATGGCCGGGGCGAGCGAAGTGGTCTACTCGATGCTGATGATGCGGCACGGGTTCATCGCCCCGAACATCAACTTCACCGAGGGCGACGAGGCCACCTCGAAGCTCAACATCCCCGTCCGCAGGGTGGACACGGAGTTCGACTGCTTCCTCTCGAACTCGTTCGGCTTCGGCGGCACCAACTCGACCCTGATCGTTAAGAAATACAAATAAACCCTTTCCTAAAAATGACAGCAACAGGAACTCATAGAAAAGATCGATACCGTACTGGCCGATGAATTCGAAGTCGACCGGACGACCATCACGCCCGAAGCCCCGCTGCTGGAGACGCTCGACCTGGACAGCCTCGACCTGGTGGACGTCGTGGTGATCGTCGACAAGAACTTCGGCGTAACGCTCACGGGCCCCGATTTCAAGGAGCTGAAGACCTTCCGGGACTTCTACGACCTGATTATCAGCCGGACGAATGGGAAATAACGGCAAACAGTGGAGCGGACGCTCGCGCGGCGGCGGTTTCGGGTACAATTTCTTCATCCTGCTGATGAAGGTGGCCGGAATACGCAGCGCGTATGCCTTCCTCTCGCTGGTAGTCGTCTATTTCATCCCCTTCGCACCCCGCGCCACGCGGGCCGTATGGTTCTATAACCGCCGCATCCTGGGATACGGCAGGCTGCACTCGGCGGTGAAGCTCTACGCCCACTACTATGCGCTCGGGCAGACGATCATCGACCGGGTGGCCATCGGCAGCGGCATGGAGCGAAAATACAAATTCGAATTCGAAAACTACGACGCTTTCCTGCGCGTGCTCGACGGCGGGCGCGGGGCCGTGATCATCGGCGCACACGTCGGATGCTGGGGCACGGGGGCCGGGTTCTTCGGGGACTACGCCCGCAAGATGCACCTGGTGATGTACGACGCCGAATACCGGCAGATCAAAAGCGTCATGGAGAAACATTGCGGGCAGGAGGGCTACAAGGTGATCGCGGTGAACGAGGGCGGCATCGAGTCGATCCTGCGGATCAAGGAGGTGCTCGACAGCAGGGAGTACGTCTGCTTCCAGGGCGACCGCTTCGTCGAGGGCAGCCCGACGGTGACGCTACCTTTCATGAGGCACGAAGCGCCGTTCCCGGCGGGGCCGTTCGCCGTCGCCGGGAAATTCCGCGCCCCGGTGGTCTTCTACTATGCCATGCGCGAACGCGGCAGGCGTTACCGCTTCATCTTCGACATCCCGGACGAGGACGGGTGCGGCACGAAGGAGGCCATACTGGGCAGCTACGTACGCTCGCTCGAGGCCGTGGTGAGACGCTACCCGCAGCAGTGGTTCAACTTCTATCGGTTCTGGTCGTGAGCGCATGCAGCATATTACTCGTATCGGCCAACCGGCACACCTCGCCCTACCCCGTTTATCCGCTCGGACTTTCGTATCTGAAAACCTACCTGGAGCGCACGATAAACGGGATACGCGTCGATATTGCGGACTGCAACCTGCTTTCCGACGCACAACTCGCGGAACGCATCCGCACGCTGCACCCGTTACATCGGGTGTCGCTGCGCAACGTGGACGGCGCCAATTCGCTCGACCGGCGGGGTTTCTGCCGGAGTACAAGGCGCTGATCGACGTCATACGCGCAGCCAGCGACGCACCCTGATTATCGGCGGGGCGGGATTCTCGATCTATCCGCAGGCGTTCATGGGGAGCTGGGGGCCGATTACGGCATTCACGGCGAGGGCGAAGGGCCGCTGGCGGAGCTGATCGGAGGCTTGAGCGGGGGGCGAAACCGGGGCGAACATTCCGGCGGTCTACACCCGCGACGACCGCACGGAAACGGACCTATGGGAAACGGCCCTGCGGAAAACCGTCTCTCGGAAAACGAACGCACGGAAAACACACCCACGGAAAACGAACGCACCAACAGCCCCACCGGAAACAACGCACGGGAAACGGGCGGCGCAGTTACCTGCCGGCGATCGAAGTGGAGTTCGAGCCCGAGTTGACGGGCTATTACTGGAAGCGGAGCGGGATGCTCAACATACAGACCAAGCGGGGGTGCCCCTACGACTGCATCTATTGTTTGTACCCCTCGATCGACGGGCGGTGCGTGCGGACGATGGATCCCGAGGCCATCGCCGAAAATATCCTGCGCGCCAAGCGCGACTACGGGATCAGCTACCTGTTTTTCACCGACTCGGTGTTCAACATCGGCCCGGAATACAACGTCCGGCTGGCCGAAACGCTCATCCGGCGCGGGACGAACGCGTCGCGGGGCGCCCTTCTCGCCGCGGGGCATCGACGCCGAGCAGATGCGGCTGTTCCGGGCTTCGGGGCTTACGCACATCGAATTCGGCACCGAGTCATTCTGCGACCGGACGCTGGAGGCTTACGGCAAGCGTTTCACGTTCGGCGACGTCGAGCGGGCAAGCCGGCTCGCGCTGGACGAGGGCGTCTACTACGCCCACTTCCTGATCCTGGGCGGCTACGGCGACACGCGCGAAAACGTGCGCGAAACGATCGAAAACTCGCGGCGGATGGAGTACACCGTCATGTTCCCCTATGCGGGCATGCGCATCTACCCGCATACGCGGCTGGCGGAGCTGGCCGCGAAAGAGGGTGCCATCGGCCGGGACGACGACCTGATGGCGCCGAGCTACTATTACATCGCCCCGGACTTCGACTTGGAAGAGGCCCGCAGCGCAGCCGCCGCGACGGGCAAGGCGTGGGTTTTCCCCGACGACCCGCAGAGCGCGCTGGTCGATACGCTGCGGCTGAAACGAAATAAAAGGACCTTTATGGGAGTACCTGAGAAAGCCCTGATTGCAGCGGACGAAATAGTGGAATACATTCCGCAGCGGCCGCCGATCGTCATGGCGGATGCCTTCTACGGCATCGGCGAAGACGGATGCGCCCGCAGCGGGCTGACCGTATGCGAAGACAACATCTTCGTCGAAGAGGGCGCGCTCAGCGAGTGCGGCCTGATCGAGCATATCGCCCAGTCGGCCGCCCTGCGCGCAGGCTACATGGACCGCAGCCGCGGCGAAAGGTGCGGCTGGGATATATCGGGGCCGTGAACGACCTGAAAGTCCACGCACTGCCGCCGGTGGGCAGCAGACTCGTCACCCAGAACATGGTCGAGCAGACGGTGATGAACGTAACGCTTCTTTCGGCACGGACGGAATGCGACGGGAAACCCGTCGCCGAGTGCCGGATGAAAATATACCTGGAAGAGTGATGGTACGCAGGAAAAAGAGCGAGGCGAGCCTCGTGAACAAGACATCGCTGCGCGTGAGGTTCAGCGAAGTGGATTCGATGCAGATCGTGTGGCACGGCGAATACGTGCGTTATTTCGAGGACGGGCGCGAGGCGTTCGGCCGCGAATTCGCAGGGCTGGGTTACATGGACATCTATGCCAGCGGCTACACGGCGCCGATCGTCGAGTTGCACCTGCAATACAGGAAACCGCTGCGCGTAAACGACACGGCCGTGGTCGAGACCGCTATATCGCCACCGAAGCGGCGAAAATCTGTTTCGAATACACGATCCGCAGCGGCACCGACGGCGAAATCGTCGCCGAGGGAAGCTCGACGCAGGTGTTTCTCGACGCCCGCGGCGAGCTGCAGCTGCTCGCGCCGGAGTTCTACCGCAAATGGAAGGAGAGATGGGACGTGAAGTAGCGGTCTGGTGGGGACCTGACAGCATCCTGTCAGCGCTCGGATTCGGCACGCGGGAGAATATGGAGGCCGTGCGCGCCGGGAGGACGAATCTCTCGGCATGGCACGACGGCACGCCCGTCTGCCAGATCGACCCGGAACGGTTTGCGCAGCTGACGGCGGAGCGGGCAGTGGCGGAATACACGCCCGCGGAACGACTGGCGCTGCTGACGCTCGGCGAGGTGATCGCCCGATCGGGCGTGTCGCCCGCGAACGAACGGACGCTCGTCCTGCTCTCCACGACCAAAGGCAACATCGGCCTGCTGAACGGCGATCCGGCGAAATGCGACCTGAACGACACGGCGGAGGTCGTCGGAAGGCATTTCGGGGCGGCGAACCGGCCGCTGGTGATCTCGAACGCCTGCATTTCGGGCGTGTCGGCCATCGTCGTCGCGTCGCGGCTGATCCGCAGCGGCGAGTACGACCATGTCTTCGTCGCGGGATTCGACCTGCTGTGCGATTTCATCGTCAGCGGATTCAACGCCTTCAAGTCGGTGAGCCCGACGCTTTGCCGTCCCTACGATGCGGCACGCGACGGGCTGACGCTGGGCGAAGCGTGCGGCGCCGTCCTGCTGACACGCGACCGACGGCTCTCGGGCACGGGCGTGAGCGTGGCGGGAGGCGGAATTTCGAACGACGCCAACCACATATCGGCGCCTTCGCGCACAGGCGACGGGCTCTGGTACGCTATCCGCGCGGCACTCGCCGAGGCGGGAACCGGAGCCGGGGAGGTCGGGCTGGTAAACACCCACGGCACGGCGACCGCCTACAACGACGAGATGGAGAGCAAGGCGCTGCACCTGGCGGGATTGTGCGGCGTACCCTGCAACTCGCTGAAGCCCTATTTCGGGCATACGCTCGGCGCATCGGGCGTCATCGAAAGCATCGTCACGGTGCACGGATTGGCCGAAGGAACCGTCTTCGGCGTCAAAGGCTATGCGGGTGCGGGGTGCCCTATCCGCTGAACATAAGCGCGGAACACCGCACGACCCGGACGGACGCCGCGCTGAAAACGGCGTCGGGATTCGGCGGCTGCAACGCCGCGGCGGTATTCCGGCGCGGGACGGGCCGGAACGCATACGGCACGGACGAGACGGGCAGCACGGACGAGAATGCCGCGGCGGAGCGAAGCGACGTTTTCGGCGGACGATACTGCGACGGAGAGAATCCCGCCCGTCAGGACGGGACAAACGGCGCCGAAACCGACCGGGACGACGCACAGAACAAACGCAGGCGAGGAAACAGCCGGCGGACAACCCGGATTCACCGGAGCGGACGAGAGTAACGCCGCAGCGAACGTCGGACAGAAAGAGTGCGCCGCTGCGAACGAAAACAACGTCATAACAAACGCCGGACAGGCAGGCGGCGACGAGACCGAAGAGATACGCACCGCCCGCGACACGGCGCACGTCGCCATAACGCGGCATCCGGAGATGCCGTTCGACGCCTTTATCCGCGAAAGATACCGGGCGCTCGCAGACCCGAACATGAAATTCTCGAAGATGGACGACCTGTGCAAGCTGGCCTACGTCGCCTCGTGCGAACTGCTCTCCGGACACAGGCCCGATTGCCCGGCGGAGCGCATCGGCGTGGTGATGGCCAACCGCAGCGCCTCGCTCGACAGCGACCGGCGCCACCAGGCGATTATCGACGCCGGGGACGGGTGCGGGGCTTCACCGGCGGTGTTCGTCTACACGCTGCCCAACATCATGCTGGGGCAGGTGGCGATCAAGCACGGGCTGAAGGGAGAGAGCACTTTTTTTGCGTTCCCGGACAAAAGCAGTAACTTTATCCGGGAATATGCCGCTTCGCTGATCGCCGAAGGGCGCATGGACGCCGTCCTGTGGGGCTGGTGCGAATTCGACGGCGGCAGCTACGACTGCGAACTGACATTAACCGAAAAAACGGGACAAGATACGATGGAAGATCTGGAACTGCAACTCAAACAACAAATTATCGAAGCGCTGAACCTCGAGGAGATCACCGCCGACGAGATAGCGACCGACGCGCCGCTGTTCGGCGACGGGCTGGGACTCGACTCGATCGACGCACTGGAAATCACCCTCCTGCTCGAAAAACACTACGGCATACGGCTGGCGAACCCGGCCGAAGCCAAACCGATATTCTATTCGGTAGCCACGCTGGCCGACTTTATCCGCAAGAACCGCCCGCAATGAGCATAGCCGTCTGCGGCATAGGGATCGTCTCGGCCATCGGCATCGGAGCCGGGGAGACGCTCGGGAACCTGCGCACCGGACGCAGCGGAATCGGGAAGCCGACGCTTCTCGGTTCGGCTGTCGACGTGCCCGTGGGCGAGGTGAAGCGGGACAACGCGGCGCTCGGGGAGCTGCTCGGCATCCCGGAGCGCGAGCACCCCTTCGCGCACGGCCCTGCTGGGGATGATTGCCGCGGCGCAGGCCGTGGCCGATGCGGCGATTCCCGCCGCGGCGCGCGTGGTACTCGTTTCGGGACCTCGGTCGGCGGCATGGACCTCACGGAGAATTTCTACCGCGCCTTCAGGTCGGACAACGGCAGAGGACGCCTGCGCTCAGTGGCGGGGCACGACTGCGCCGACAGCACCCGCCGGATCGCGGAGTACTGCGGCATCGGAGGTTACACGGCGACGGTCAGCACGGCCTGCTCGTCGGCCGCAAACGCCATCGTCACCGGCGCCCTGCTGCTCGGGAGCGGCATGGCCGACTATGTGGTGGCCGGGGGCACGGATGCCCTTTGCCGTTTCACGCTCAACGGCTTCAACTCGCTCTCGGTGCTCGACCGGGAACCCTGCCGCCCGTTCGACGCCACGCGCGCCGGGCTGAACCTGGGCGAAGGGGCGGGTTACCTCGTCCTCACGCACGAAAGGCCCGGCATGCGCACCTACTGCCGCCTGGCGGGATATGCCAATGCCAACGACGCCTATCACCAAACGGCCTCGTCGCAAACGGGCGAGGGGGCATACCGCGCCATGGCCGGGGCACTGGCACAAAGCGGGCTGCGCTGCGTGGACTACATCAACGTCCACGGCACGGCGACCCCGAACAACGACCTCACGGAAGGTACCGCCCTGCGGCGACTGTTCGGCGGACAGGTGCCGCCGTTCAGTTCGACGAAAGGCTACACGGGGCATGCGCTCGCCGCGGCGGGAGGCATCGAGGCCGTGCTGTCAGCGCTGGCCATCGGGCACGGGCTGCGCTACGGCAACCCCGGATTCGCGGAGCCGATCCCGGAGCTCGGGCTGCACCCCGTAGCACGGACGCAAGAGGCCGACGTACGTTCGGTGCTCTCAAATTCGTTCGGGTTCGGCGGCAACTGCTGTTCGTTAATCTTTGCCAAATGAAACTCTACGTCAACTGCATCACATCGGGCGCCGGGCTGCGCCGCGACATCAAGGAGCTGATCCCCGAAATGAACCTCCGCCGGAGGATGAGCCGCGTGGTGAAGTCGGGCGTCGCGGCGGGCATCGAATCGCTGCTGGAATTCGGCGACCGGGCGGCGGTCGAGGCCGTCGTCACGGCCACGGGGCTGGGGTGCATCGCCGACAGCGAGAAATTCCTCGACTCGCTGATCGCCAACGAAGAGCGGATGCTCAACCCGACGCCGTTCATCCAGTCGACGTTCAACACGGTCGGGGCGCAGATCGCCCTGCTGCGCGGGCTGCACTGCTATAATACGACCTACGCCAACCGCTGGACGAGCTTCGAGAACGCCCTGACGGATGCCGCACTGCGCATCGGCGCGGGGTTGTCGCGGGCGGTACTGGTCGGGGCGTTCGACGAGACGACGCCGTCGGTCGAAAAGGTACTGCAACGCCTCGGGATGGCACAGCAGGGCGGCTGGGGCGAATCGTCGGTATTCTTCGTGCTGACCGCCGAAGCGTTCGACACCTCGGTCGCGGCGATCACGGGGATCCGCATCCCGGCCGAGACTCCGGCGGCGGACGGCGGATATCCGGCGGGCGGAGAAACAAGCGGAGAAACGGACGGAGAAGAGAAGCCCCGCGCCGAAGAACCCGGCGGAAAGGCACACGAAAGAGAACCCGGCGGGAAAGCACACGAAAGAGAACCCGGCGGAAAAGCATACGCCAGAGCGACCTGCGAAAAAGATACGAAAGAGAGAGCGGCGGGGAAAAGAACCATACGGAAAACCCTGCGGAAAGACATCCGGAAACGAAAACGCCTGTATCGGGCAAGCCGGCGCGGAAGCGTCGAAGGCCGGGCGATACGGGCTTCGCAAACCGGCGTCAAGCCGCACTTTACAGCGATCGCCGAGGTATTCCGGCAGGCGGTCGCGGAGAACGCCGGGCATAAGATCACGCTTTACAACGACTTTTCGGGCCGCACCGAATCGGCCATGGAACTGACATGTATGTAGCCGCCGTCATAATCGCCGCGGGATTCGTCCTGTTCTACTGCTCCTACCAGATACGGCTGGGGGCGTACGTCCGCACGCTGTGCCGCAACCGGGCCGCGGGACGGGTCGTCGCGCTGACGTTCGACGACGGACCGGACCCGGAGATAACGCCCCGCGTGCTGGACCTGCTCCGGGAGAGGGGCGTACGGGCGACCTTCTTCCTGATCGGCAGCAAGGCGGAGCTGCACCCGGAGATCGTACGCCGCATGGCCGCCGAGGGGCACGCAATCGGCATTCACACGTGGAGCCACAGCCCCGGCTTCCCGATGCAGCGAAGCGGGGCGATGGCGGCCGACATCCTGCGGTGCAGGGAGTCGCTGCGCGGGATAACCGGCGTGGAAACCGACCTTTTCCGGCCCCCCTACGGAGTCACGAACCCGATGGTGGCACGCGCCGTGAAACGGACGGGAAGCCGCTGCGTGGGCTGGAGCATCCGCTCGCTCGACACGCTCCGGCAGCGCAGCCGTGAGGCCGTGGCACGCCGCATCCGCCGACGGCTGGGCGACGGCAAGGTGATCCTGCTGCACGACGACCGCCCGGCGCGGATCGGCTGCTAAGGCTGGTTCTCGACGACCTGAAGCGGCGCGGCTACGGCACGGCGACCGTATGCGAACTGTTTAAAATCGAAAAACCATGAAAATAACCTCCCTGCTAATTCCCTTTGCGCTGCTGTCGGGGCTGACGGCCCGGGCCGCTGCCCGCGTCGTTCAAAGAGCGGCTCGCCGAAGCCAGCCGCGAGAACAGGACTATCCAGTGCGACTTCACGCAGCGCAAACAGGTGCGCCGCATGAAGAACGAGATCGAGCTCAAAGGCCGCTTCTATTACGACAACAGCCTGGCCATGGCGCTCGACTACACCGTGCCCGAAGGCGACAAGGTGATTATCCGCAACGACCGCATCATCCTCAAAACGGCCGGGCAGGTGACCCAGACCGCGACGTCGGCCAACCCCATGCTGCAACAGGTGGCGCTGATGATCCGCGCCAGCATGACCGGCGACCTCTCGCAGTTCGGCCAAGGGTGGCAGATCGGCTACACCGAAAAGGAGGGTGTCGGGGAGGTGAAAATGGTTCCCGAGTCGAAGCGCGCCCGCAAGTACATCGACTCGATCACGCTCTGCTTCGACCTGAAGGACATGACCTTAGACCGCATGGAACTCTGCGAGACCCAAGGCGGGCGTTCGGTCTACGAATTCCGCAACAAGCGTTTCAACCTCCCGGTCGACCCCGCAAGATTCAACCCCTAACCCTGAGACCACACCCGATGCAAGACCTGTTCACCAGCATAGACAACTACTTGGCCCAGGAGGGGCATTACGCTTTCCGCGTGCGGCTCGATGCGTCGCACCCGGTCTACCGGGGGCATTTCCCGGGGCACCCGGTGCTGCCGGGGGTCTGCACGCTGCAACTCGTCGGGAGTGTCTGGAGCGCGGCACGGGACGCAGGCACCGCTTCACGGCGATCCGCGAATGCAAGTTCCTCGGCATGATCGTTCCGCAGGCGGACACTCTGCTCGACATAGACATCCGCCTCGCAGACGACGGCACGGCGGCGAAAAAGTGACCTGCGTCGTCACGAACAACGAAAAAGACGGTGCTCAAACTCAGGGGCACCGTATGCGAAATGCCATGACCATCGAGCGGAACGACATACTGGCGGTGATCCCGACCTACAACAACGAAAAGACCCTCGCCCGAGTCATCGGAGACGTGCGCCGCTACTGCACGGACGTGCTGGTGGTGAACGACGGGTCGACCGACTCGACGGCGGGGATAATCGCCGGGGCGGGCGTCGGGAGCATCTCCTACGCTCCGAACCGGGGCAAGGGCTACGCCCTGCGCCGGGCGCTGCGCTACGCCGCGGAGCACGGCTACCGTTACATGCTGACGATCGACTCGGACGGACAGCACTACGCCTCGGACATCCCGAAGTTCGTCGAAGAGATCGAAAAGACGCCCGACGCGCTGCTGGTAGGCGCCCGGAACCTCCGCTCGGACAACATGCCGGGCAAGAACACCTTCGCCAACAAATTCTCGAACTTCTGGTTCCGCGTCGAGACCGGCATGCGGCTCGACGACACCCAGTCGGGATTCCGGCTCTACCCCGTGCGGCGGATGAAGGGGATGCGTTTCGCGACGCGCCGCTACGAGTTCGAGGTCGAAGTGCTGGTACGCGCCGCATGGCGCGGGATCGAGGTGCGCAACATCCCGGTGAGGGTTTTCTACCCCGAAAAGGCCGAGCGCGTGTCGCATTTCCGCCCGGGCAAGGATTTCACGCGCATCAGCATCCTCAACACGCTGCTCGTGCTCGGGGCGCTGCTGTTCTATTATCCCTGGCGGTTCCTGCGGTCGCTCACCCGGGAAAACATCCGGCGCTTCGTGGTCGACAACATCACCCGGTCGAAGGACTCGAACCCGCGGCTGGCCGCCTCGATCGGGCTGGGCGTCTTCTTCGGCATCGCCCCGCTGTGGGGCTACCAGATGATCGCGGCCGCCGTTACGGCGCATTTCACACACCTGAACAAAGCCGTGGCGGTTATCAGCTCGAACATCAGCATCCCGCCGATGATCCCGTTCATCCTCTACGGAAGTTACTGGACGGGGGCGCAGGTCTTGCAGCGCGACATGCCGCTCTCGCTCTCGGACATCACCCTAGAACGGGTGGCCGCAGACCTCGTACAATACATCGCGGGCAGCTTCACGATGGCCGCCGTATGCGGTGCGGCCGCGACGGCGGTCGGCTATGCCCTGCTCGTACTCTGTAAACGCACGCCCGGCCATGAATAAACTTTTCATCACCCTCTACGACTTCTTCGAACGGCGCCGCGCACTGCTCTATGCGCTGCTGGGAGTGCTGGTCGCGGCAATGGGTGCGGCAGCCCTGCAACTGCGTTTCAGCGAGAACATCACCGGCTTCTTCCCCGACGGGGAGCGGAAGGCCGCGGCGGCATTCTCGAACCTGAAGATCAAGGACAAGATCGCCGTGATGATCAATACCCGGGAAGGTGCAGAAGGCACGGGAGCCACGGCGGAGGGGATGATGGCCTGCGCCGACCGGCTGGTGGAACTGCTCGAAGCCGATACGCTTTTCCACCGCTGGGCACAGGCCGAGGCTTCGTTCGGCAGCGAGCTGGTGGACGACATGCGGGCGTTCCTGCAAGGGCACCTGCCGCTGCTGCTCACCGAGGCGGACTATGCCCGCATGGACACGCTCGTCACCCCGCGGGGCATCGCGCAGGCGATGGAGGGCAACTACCGCCGCCTGCTGTCGCCCGTCGGGGGTTTATCGACGAATACATCTACGACGACCCGCTGGGGCTGTCGTTCGGGGCACTGGGAAAATTACAGGAGCTGAATATCGGGGGCAATTACACGCTCTTCGACGACTACCTCTTCTCGAAGGACATGACGACGCTGATGGTCTTCATCTCGCCCCGGTACGAGAGCAGCGACACGGGCATCGGCGACCGGCTGGTGGAGCGGATCGAAGCGGTGCTGGCCGGCCTGAACGCCGAGTACGCCGCCCGGGGCATCTCGGCCGACTACTTCGGCGCCCCGGCCGTGGCGGCTACAACGCCCGCCAGATCAAGCGCGACATGATGCTGACGCTCAACGTCGCCATCCTGATCATCGTGGCGTTCATCACCCTCTCGTTCCGCAACAAGTTCGCGGTCCTGCTGGCCCTGATTCCCGTGGCGGGCGGCGCGCTGTTCGCGCTGGCGCTCATGTCGCTGACGTGCCATACGATTTCGTCGATCGCCGTAGGTGCGGGGACCGTCGTAATGGGCATCGCGCTGAGCTATTCGATACACATCCTCTGCCATGCCAACCACTGCCACGACCCGCGGCAGATCATCCGCGACCTGGCCTACCCGCTGACGATCGGCAGCATCACGACCATCGGCGCCTTCGCCGGGCTGCTTTTCACCGACTCGCAGCTACTGCGCGACTTCGGGCTCTTCGCTTCGCTGACACTGGTCGGAACGACGCTGTTCAGCCTCGTCCTGCTGCCCCACCTGATCCGTAAGGAGGATCGCGGGGGGGGGTCGGCCGTGCTGGAAGGCGTGGAGCGGCTCACGGGTATGCGCCCCGACCGCAACCGCATGCTGGTGGCGGCGATACTCGGGCTCACGGCGGTATGCCTCTTCTTCTTCAACCGCATCGGCTTCGACAGCGACATGATGCACCTGAACTACGACCCGCCCCGGCTGGCCGCCGCGCAGCAGCGGCTGAGCAGGCTGACCGACGAAGACGGCGAACGGTCGAAGGTGCTCTTCATTACCACGGCCGACACGCCGGGCGAAGCCGTCGCGAGCTACCTGCGCATGGGCCGGCGGCTCGACTCGCTCAAACAGGCCGGGAAAATCGACTCCCACGCCGGCATCGCATCGTTCGTGGTGGACAGCGCCGAACAGCAGCGGCGGCTGGAGCGGTGGCGCCGGTTCTGGACTCCGCAGCGGCGGGAAGCGGTGCGCGCGGGGATTCGAGAGGCGGAAAAACGCTACGGTTTCGCCGACGGCGCGTTCGACGGCGCACTGAAGCTGGCCGAAAAGGAGTACGCCCCGCTCGACTACGCGTCCGCGGCGGCGCGCGAGGTATTCCGCGAGTGGATCGACGGACAGGAGAAGTCTCCCATCTTCCTGAGCCATGTGACGCTGGCTGACAGCTGCAAGCACGAGGTATACGCGGCGTTCTCGGCGACGGACGACATCGTAGCCGCCGACCGGGCGTTCTACGCCGGGAAAATGGCGCGGAGCGTGAACCGCAACTACTACCTGCTACCCTCGATCTCCTCGATACTGGTCACCGTGGCGCTATTCCTCTGCTACGGGCGTATCGAGCTGACGCTGATGTCGCTGCTGCCGATGGGCATCAGCTGGGTCATCATCCTGGGACTGATGGCGATGTTCGGCGTGGAATTCAACATCGTGACGATCATCCTCTCGACCTTCATCTTCGGCATCGGCGACGACTTCAGCATCTTCATCATGGACGGGCTGCTGAGCGAATACAAGACCGGGCGCAAGATGCTCGACACGCACAAGACGGCGATCTTCTTTTCGGCCTTCACCGTCGTGGTGGGGCTCGGGGCGCTGATCTTCGCACGCCATCCGGCACTGCACTCGCTGGCGACGATCTCCCTGTTCGGCATCGTCGCCGTGGTGCTGGTCTCCTACACGATACAACCCGTGCTGTTCCGGATGCTGATCACCTCGCAGACCGAAAAGGGCGGGGCGCCCTACACGCTGGGGAGCCTCGTAAACACGGCCTACGCATTCGGGTTGTTCGTGACGGGCTGCCAGTTGTTACAGGCGCTGATTTTCACGCTCTGGCCGTTGCCGATGGCACGCCGCCGCAAACAGCGCATTGTGCAGTGGTCGATCCACCACATGACGCGGGGATTCCTGCGGGCGATGGTCACGACGAAGACCATACGCCTGAACGAGCCGGGCGAACGGTTCGAAAAACCGGCGGTCGTGATCGCCAACCACCAGTCGTTCATCGACATCCTGGTGCTGCTGAGCATCTGCCCCAAAGCCGTGATGGTGACCAACGGCTGGGTATGGCGTTCGCCGGTATTCGGGCGTATCGTCCGCTACCTGGGGTTCTACCACGCGGCGGACGGATACGAACGCCTCGCCCCGGCACTGGCGCAGAAAGTGGCCGAAGGGTACAGCGTGATCGTCTTCCCCGAGGGGACGCGCTCGGCGGACGGGAAGATCGGACGCTTCCACAAGGGGGCTTTCTACCTGGCCGGGGAACTGGGGCTGGACATCCTGCCGATCTGCCTCTACGGCAACGGCATGATCTCGTCGAAAAGGCAGCCCATCTATATCAAACACGGGCTGGTGGTAAGCCGCGTGCTGCCGCGCATGGCCGCCGCCGACCCCGCAAACTGCTCGGCGCAGGCCAAGGCCGCCTGCCGCCTGATGCGCCGGGAGTACCTCGGGCTGTACGAAACCTACAACAGGCCGTGCAACCCCTATTTTCGCGACATGCTCATCAAGAGTTACACCTACAAGGGCCCCGTGCTGGAGTGGTACATGCGCGTCAAGGTGCGGCTGGAGCGGAGCTACGAGCTGTTCGACCGCATCGTGCCGCGCGATGCGGCGGTCGTAGACCTCGGGTGCGGGTACGGCCCCCTGAGCTACATGCTCGCCATGCTCTCGGACCGCCGCCGCATCGTGGGCGTGGATTACGACGCGGAGAAGATCGAAACGGCGCGGCACAGCTTCCTGCGGCGGCCCGAAACGGAGTTCGTCCACGCCGACCTGCGCACGGCGGAGCTGCCCGAAGCCGATGCGTTCCTGCTGCTCGACGTACTGCACTACATGCAGCCCGAAGAGCAGCGCGGGCTGATCGAACGCTGTGCGGCGCGGCTCAAGGCGGGCGGGCGGATCATCATCCGCGACGGCGACGCGGGAAGGCCGAGCGGCACAAGGCCACGGCGATGACCGAGGTGTGGTCGACGAAGATCGTGGGGTTCAACAAGACCGACGGCGGGCTGCATTTCACCTCGACGCCCGAGCTGGCCCGGATCGCCCGCGAACTGGGCATGGAGATACACGCCGCGCACAAGGACACGCGCACGTCGAATACGGTATACATACTGAGCCGGCGGGAAACGGACAGCGGAAAGGAGGAGTGACATGCAGGGGCAGTTCGACATAATCGTCATCGGCAGCGGCCTCGGAGGCCTGGAGTGCGGCGCCATGCTCGCCCGCGAAGGGATGGGAGTCTGCGTCGCGGAACAGGCGGCCCTGCCCGGAGGCTGCCTGCAATCGTTCTCCCGGCGGGGACATGCGATCGACACGGGCATGCACTACATCGGCAGCATGCAGGCCGGCGGCATCATGCGCCGCTATTTCGACTATTTCGGCATCGGGGATTCGCTCGAAATACGGCCGCTCGACGAAGCGTTCGACATCGTATCGCCGGGCGGAGCCGGAGAGTTCGCCTACATGCACGGCTACGACGAATTCCGGCGGCACCTGACCTCCTCTTCCCGCGCGAAGCGGCGGGAATCGCCCGCTACTGCGACAAAATCAGGGAGATAGGAGACAGCATAGGCGTTGAAGTGCACCGTTCGGGACGGCTGTCGTCCGGCGGGGTGAAATACCTCGGTGCATCGGCGGCGGAGTTCATCGGCGAATGCGTCGCCGACCCGCTGCTGCGCAGCGTTCTGGCCGGGACCAACCCCCTCTACGGCGGGGTTCGGGAGCGTTCGCCGCTCTACCACCACGCCATGATAAACCATTCGAACATCGAAGGCGCCTGCCGTTTCGCCGGCGGGACGCAGCATATCGCCGACGCGCTGGCGGCCAGAATCCGCGAGCACGGCGGCACGATCCTCACCGGATGCCGGGCAAGGCGCGCTCACACCGAAGGCAGGCGCATCACGGGCGTGGAACTCGCCGACGGCAGGATACTGCGGGCGAAGAGCGTCATTTCGGCCATCCATCCCGCGGCGACGTTCGGCCTGATCGGGCCGACGCCGGTTCTGCGCCGCGCGTTCCGCGACCGGATGGCCGGCATGCCGGGCACGTACGGCCTTTTCTCGGTGTATCTGCTGCTCAGGCCGCAAAGTTTTCCCTATATCAACCGCAACCTCTATTATTACGCCGAGGGCGGAGACGTCTGGGATACGCTCTTCGACACGGAGGCCATGCGCCCGAAAATGGTATTGTTCAGCGCGCAGCCGCCGTGCGCCGATCCGGCATGGAGCGAGGTGGTGACGCTGATGGCCCCGATCGCCACCGACATCTGGTCGGCATGGAGCGGATCGGCGCCGGGCCGCCGTCCCGAAGCGTATACGGCCCTGAAAACGGCCGTCGCGGAGCATCTGACGGACTTCGTCTGCGAGCGGCTGCCCGGCCTGCGGGCGGCGATCGAACAGACGTACGCGGCCACGCCCCTCACCTACCGGCATTACACCGGAATCCCCACGGGGCTGCCTACGGCCTGCAGAAAGACTGCCGCAACGTCATGGCGACCTGCATTCCCGTACGGACGAAATTCGAGAACCTGCTGCTCACGGGGCAGAACCTGACGGTTCACGGCGCGATCAGGGTGACGCTCTCGGCGGCGGCGACCTGCGCCGAGCTGCTGGGCACGGAATATCTGGCTAAAAAATAGGCGACGCATGAAACGATTTCTCAAATACACGCTCATCACGCTCCTTGCGCTTCCGCTGCTGGCGGCGGCGTTCCTCTGGGGACTCTACCTCACGGCCGACATGGAGCCGCCCGCGATGACCGTAGACACGGCGGCCTACCGCGTCGCGGACCACGGCGGCTACACCTCGTGCCGCGGAAGTTTCCTGCGCCATAACGATACGGTCTCTGGGAGCTTTACACGGCCGGGTCGCCCGAAGAGTCGGGAGCGGCGGCTGGAGCGCTCACGGCCGGGCTGATGCGCTATCAGGAGCAGGTTTTCGTGGACCAGATCCGCGAATTCATCCCTTCGGACGGTTACCTGAAGTTCCTGCGGGGCCTGATCGTGATCTTCAACCGCAATCTGGGACGGCACGTCCCCGAAGAGTACCGGCGCGAGATATACGCCCGGTCGCTCTACTGCTCGCACGACTTCGACGCCATAGGCACCCCTTACGAGCGTCAGCTCAACTACCATGCGGCGCACGACATCGGGCACGCCATGAGCCAGTACATGCTCGTGGGATGCAGTTCGTTCGCGGCATGGGGCGGTGCGAGCGACGACGGGAAGCCGGTCGTCGGGCGCAACTTCGATTTCTATATGGGCGACGACTTCACCCGCAACAAGATCGTGACCTTCTGCCGGCCGCAGGCGGGCCATCCCTTCGCCAGCATCGGCTGGGCGGGGATGATCGGCGTGCTGTCGGGCATGAACTCCGAAGGGCTAACCGTGACGATCAATGCCGCGAAAGGGCCCGTGCCGCTCGCATCGGCGACACCCATCTCGATCCTCGCACGCGAGATCCTGCAACATGCGGCGACCATCGCAGAGGCGCTGGAGATCGCCCGCCGCCGCGACACCTTCGTCAGCGAATCGCTGCTCGTGGCCTCGGCACGCGACGGGAGGGCGGCGATCATCGAGAAAACGCCCCGCCGAACCGTGCTCTACGAGGGCGACGGGGAGTACCTCATATGCACGAACCACTACCAGTCGGAGGCGTTCGCCGACGACGGGGACAACCGCGAGAATATCGCCATGACCGACAGCCCCCATCGCTTCGCCCGGCTCGAAGAGCTCATGGCGGCGAATGCGCCCCTCGACGTCCCGGCAGCGGCCGCCATGCTGCGCGACCAGCGCGGCACGGGCGGCAAAGACATCGGCGTGGGGAACGACTGTTCGGTGAACCAGTCGATCGCCCACCACTCGGTCATATTCAAACCGGCAACCCTGCAAATGTGGATCTCGACCTCGCCGTGGCAGGGCGGCGCCTTTGTCTGCTACGACCTCGGAGCCGTCATGCGCGATCCCGATCCGGCCGGAGAGCTTTGCGACGCGGCGCAGGAGATAGCCGCCGACACGGCCTACCTCGCGCACGACTATCCGCGCGTGGTGGCATACAGGCGGCTGGGCGGAGAAATCCGCAAAGCCATGCGGGAAGAGACCGCCGCCGACGCCGCGACGCTCGACCGTTTCGAACGGACCAACCCGCAGAATTTCCACACCTGGAAACTGCTGGGGGAATACTACCTCTCGCAGGGCGACGACGAGCGCGCGGCACAGAGCTTCGGCAAGGCGCTGGAGGCAGGGGTTCCCCGCAGGGACGAACTCCTGGCGATAGAAAGACTCAAATCGGAATGCAAGCCATGATACGAAACCCGGAAATACAATTCGCATCGGCCGATGCGATCGCGGCGGTCCAGGAGGAACGCCTGCGCGATGAGGTCGCCTACCTCTATGAAAATTCGCCTTACTACCGGCGCATGTTCGACGGCTGCGGCGCGTCCGACGACATCCGCGCAGGAGGACCTGCGGCACCTGCCCGTAACCACCAAAACGGATCTGCAACTCCACCCCGGGGAGTTCGTCTGCGTGCCCCGCAACCGCATCATCGACTACGTGACCACGTCGGGAACCCTCGGCGACCCGGTGACGTTCGCCCTCACGGAAGAAGACCTGGCCCGGCTGGCCTACAACGAGGCCATGTCGTTCACCACGGCGGGATGCACCGGAGAGGACATCCTGCAACTGATGACGACCATCGACCGCCGCTTCATGGCCGGGCTGGCTTACTTCATGGGAGCCCGGGAGCTGGGATGCGGCGTGATCCGCGTGGGAACGGCATTCCCGAACTGCAGTGGGACACCATACGGCGCATCGGCCCCACGGGCTGCATCGTCGTGCCGTCGTTCCTGACAAAACTGGTCGCCTATGCCGAGGAGCACGGCATCGACTACCGCCGCTCGTCGCTGCGCCGTGCGATCTGCATCGGCGAAGCGCTGCGCGACACCGCCTTCGGCAACAACACGCTGGGGGCCAAGATTACCGAGCTGTGGCCCGAACTGGAACTGTTCTCGACCTACGCTTCGACCGAGATGCAGACCTCGATCACCGAGTGCGGGCACCACTGCGGCGGCCACGTGCCGGCCGACCTGATTCTGGTGGAGCTGCTCGACGAGCAGAACAACCCCGTGCCCGAGGGACAGGAGGGCGAGGTGGTCATTACGACGCTCGGCGTGCGGGGCATGCCGCTGCTGCGCTTCAAGACGGGCGACATCTGCATCGCCCGCACGGGACGCTGCGCCTGCGGCCGCACGACGATGCGCCTCTCGTCGGTGATCGGACGCCGGGGGCAGATGATCAAATTCAAGGGCACGACGCTCTACCCGCCCGCGCTGTACGACGTGCTGGAGAATATCCCCGGCGTGAACAACTACATCATCGAGGTCTTCACAGGCAGTCTGGGCACCGACCAGATCGTGCTGCGCATCGGCAGCGCGCGCCGCGACGAAGCTTTCGAAAAGGAGATAAAGGACACGTTCCGCTCGAAAGTGCGCGTCGCCCCGGAGTGGTTTTCGAACCCGTGGAGTACATTGCGAAAAACAGATGCCCCAGATGAGCCGGAAACAAATTAAATTCGTAGATTTACGCGAACAAACCAAATAAAAAATCCGACAATGAAAAAGTTACTGGCCATGGCATTGTGCCTCGTCGCAGTCAGCGGCTACGCCCAGAAGGGAAAGACGAAGATGGCGGCCGACTTCTACGGCGTGGATTACAGTTGCGTGAGCGTCGTCGGGGCCAACGAGCAGCCGGCCGAGTTCATCAAGGCGTTCGAGGCCATCAACCGCCTCTTCCTCAGCGAACCCAAGAAATACGACGTGGCCGGATTCACCGGCATCGACATCCTTTCGACCAATGTCGAACAGGCCAACGAGGCGTTGGGCGGCCTGGCTGCGGAGCAGTTCACGCCCCGCAGCACGAAGGCCGACATCGCGGCGCAGCTCCCCGGAATCCTCGCCCGCTACGACAACGGCTCGGGGAACAAGGGGCTGGTGTTGATAGCCACGACGCTCGACAAGGGCAACGGTCTGGGCTACTACACCGCAGTGCTGTTCGATCCCGCGACGCACGAGATAATCACCCAGATGGACATGGTCGGCAAGCCCGGCGGCTTCGGCCTGCGCAACTACTGGGCAGGTTCGGTTTACAACGCCCTCAAAAACAGGGAAAATACCTGACCAAGTAGGAGAGGTCCCGTCCTGAAACGATCCCTGCACGTCTCCGTGCAGGGATTTTTCATTGCCCGGCGGAACCGGAACCGCGCAGGCCGTGCACGGCGGACCATTGGAATTCGATACGAAACAGCGGAAGAGTTCCGGTCGGGCCGGAAGTTTCACAACGAAAGATTATGCGGCGGTTTTTGACCGCAACGCAATTTTTTCGTAACTTTATCCCCACACAACGAAAATGCGCTGTACGCGTGTGCACGCATTATCCTAAACGTAACCGACTCAAACCTATGAAAAAACTGCTGAAACCGCTCTTCACGGCCCTGTTCGCGGGCATGGTCTGCACCGGCGCCAGGCCGCCGAACCGCAGGTCATCAACATCCGGACCAACGACCTTTCGATGGTCATGAGCGTCGCTCGAACGGCGAAGTGCTGTTCCACCACTTCGGAGGACGCATCGACGACGCATCGCCCGCCGCAGGCATCAAAGCTACCGCCGCACGGACCACGGCACCGACAACCTCGCCTACTCGACGATGGGCGGCCGCAACTTCCGCGAACCCGCGCTGCGCGTGACCCACGCCGACGGGGACATGAACACCGAACTGCGTTACGTGTCGCACGCCACGCGCACGCTGGCCGACAAGAACGTCAGCGAAACGGTCGTCAAACTCACCGACACCAATCAGGCGCTGGACGTCGAACTGGTCTATACGGCCTATGCCAAAGAGAACGTCATCACGACCCACACCGTGATCCGCAACCGCGAAAAGGGCGACGCCGTACTGCACGCCTTCTATTCGTCGTCGCTGCCCGTAAAGGCGCGCAGCTACCTGCTGACCCACCTCTACGGCTCATGGGCGCGCGAGAGCCAGACCGACCACACGCTGCTCACCCACGGCTCGAAGAGCATCGAGTCGCGCAAGCTGGTGCGCACGACGCACACCGAGAACCCGGCCTTCATGGTCACGCTCGACAGCGAAGCCTTCGACGAGAACTACGGCGAGGTGATCGCCGGCGCGCTGGCATGGAGCGGCAACTTCCGGCTCAACTTCGAGGTCGATGAATTCAACGTGCTCAACATCCTCGCGGGAGTCAACCCCTACGCTTCGGATTACACGCTCGCCAAGGGCGAATCGTTCACCACGCCCGAAATGGTCTACACCTACAGCTTCGAGGGCGCGGGCGGCGCGAGCCGCAACCTGCACGACTGGGCGCGCAACTACGGCGTATGGCACGGCCATACGTACGCCCCGACGCTGCTCAACAGCTGGGAGGGCGCCTACTTCACGTTCGACGCCAAGACCCTGACGGACATGATCGACGACGCGGCGGACATGGGACTGGAAATGTTCGTGCTGGACGACGGATGGTTCGGCAACAAATATCCGCGCAACGATGCGAACGCCGGACTCGGCGACTGGCAGATCAACGCAAAAACTCCCCGAAGGCATCGACTACATCGCTTCGCACGCACACCGCAAAGGGCTGAAATTCGGCATCTGGATCGAGCCGGAGATGGTCAACCCCAAGAGCGAACTGGCCGAGAAACATCCTGACTGGATCGTCAGGTCGGGCGACCGCGAAATGCCCCGGATGCGCAACCAGTGGCTGCTGGACCTGACCAACCCCAAGGTGCAGGACTTCGTATTCTCGGTATTCGACAACACGATGAAGCTCTCGCCCAACATCGACTACATCAAATGGGACGCCAACCGCCATGCGGAGAACGCCGGATCGGAATTCCTGCCCAAAGACAGGCAGTCGCACTTCTGGATCGACTATGTGCAGGGATTCTACAAGGTCATGGAGCGCATCCGCGCCAAATATCCCGACGTGCTGATCCAAGCCTGCGCTTCGGGCGGCGGCCGCGTGGAGTACGGCGCGATGAAGTACTTCAACGAGGTGTGGACCAGCGACAACACCGAAGCGCTTTCGCGCGCCCGCATCCAGTACGGCACCAGCCTGTTCTACCCGGCGACGGTCATGGGCTCGCACGTCTCGGCCACGCCCAACCACCAGACCAGCAACATCACGCCGATCAAATTCCGCTTCGACATGGCCTGCGCGGGCCGTCTGGGCATGGAGTTGCAGCCCAAGCAGATGAACGCCGAGGAGAAGGCCTTCGCGCGCAAAGCCATCGAAAGCTACAAGGGATACCGCGACATCGTCATGGAGGGCGACCTCTACCGCATCGGGACGCCTTACGACGATACGGGCTACTACGGAGTGATGTACGTGTCGAAAGACAAGAAAAGGCCGTGCTGTTCACCTACTGCACCCTCTACCAGAGCCGCACGCTGGTTCCGAAATACCGGCTTTACGGACTCGACGCGCAGACCCGCTACAAGATCAGGGAGCAGAACGTCGATAAGAAACGGTTCTGGTTCGACGGCGGCACCTTCACCGGCGAATACCTCAACCATGCGGGCATCAACCCCAATCTGAACAAAATTTACGACAGCGCCGTATTCGTGCTCGAAGCCGAATAGCGCTCCCCGAAGGGGAGAAGCGCCTGCTCCGGAAAGCCTGCGGCCCTGTTATGGCCGCAGGCTTTTCGTCGCCCGGCAAAGGGCTGGAGAAGCGGACGGCACAAGCGGGAAAAGACGGCGGGGACGGGACCGGACGGCGAAAGCAGAAGCGGGACGGCGAAAGCGAAACCGGACGGCGGAAGCGGGATCGGACAGCGGGGACGAAAACAAACAGCAGAAGCAGGAACAGACGGCAAGAACGGCAACAAACGCACAAGCGGAACCGGGAACGAATGCAAGAAACGGGCGACAGGAGAGGGAACGGCCGCCAGATACGGGCGGCGGAAAATCCACTGTCTGCGGCCGTTGGTGTGCGATTCTGTAAAAATGGTATGACGAACCGTAATCGGGGTAGCCGGCAATAACGCGAAATCGGATATCTTTGCAATGTGGAATTACGGGCAGACCGGGAAAAGCGGTGCGGACCCGAAAAACGGCATACGCTATGACGAAGGAACAGAAGGAGCAGACGATCGGACTGCTGTTCGCCGAGAAGTGTTCGTGCGTCGTCCGCAACGGGGACGAAGTGCGGATTTTCCGCGAACGGGGCGTGAAGGACCTCTACAGGCTGCTGCGCGAGGAGCCGCAGCTGCTCGACGGGGCTTTCGTGGCCGACAAGGTGGTTGGCAAAGGCGCGGCGGCGCTGATGATTCTGGGCGGCGTGGAGGAGCTTTTCGCCGACGTGGTGAGCCGTGCGGCCCTCGACCTGTTCGCCGCCGCGGGCAAAGCTGTCGCCTACACGGTCGCCGTGCCCCATATCATCAACCGTGCGGGCGACGGAATATGCCCCGTGGAGCGGCTCTGCGCCTCGGCGCAGACGGCCGGGGAGTGTCTGCCGCTGATCGAAGGATTCATCCGCAAAATGCAGGAGCGAAACGAATAGATAGGGTTCGCTACTGCCCGGCACAGGGATTTTCCGCTGGCGCAGCGCTACGGATAAACGCCGGAACCCCATGCCCGGGCGACCTTCTCGGGGCATACGCCTGGATTTTTAAATACGGGCGGAAAACACTATTTTTGACACAATCAATAACGACAATATGGAAACAACGGCTGTAAAACTCTATTCGACGGGCTACCGCGAGGCGAAGACCTACCTCGCGGCGGCGCTCTTCGTGGCAGGCAACATCGTCCTGCCCCAAATCTGCCACCTCGTGCCGCAGGGCGGCCTGCGGTGGCTGCCGATCTATTTCTTCACGCTGGTCGGCGCCTACAAATACGGCTGGCGGGTGGGCCTGCTGACCGCCGTGCTCTCGCCGGCGGTGAACTCGGCGCTGTTCGGCATGCCCGCAGCGGCGATGCTGCCCGTGATCCTGCTCAAATCGGT
>JBKSUH010000011.1:0-25653 GCA_047233565.1 Alistipes sp. | reverse complement strand
GTATATAGGAGTCGCCGAAGGCGTTGGTTATCTGCAACGCGGCGCCGAGCAACATCGAGAAGACGAAGAAAATGGCCATGCGCTTCTCCTTGAAGAGCGTGAACGCACGCAGCCCCAGCGTATCGACCCACGACCTGGCCTTGACCGTGCGGTCGACGGGGCAGCCGGGCAGCGAGAACGAGTAGACGGCCAGCAGGAACGACAGCACCGCCGAAACATAGAGCTGCCACTCGGTCAGCTTGATCTGCACGCCGCCGATATGCGTCAGGTCGACGAACCACATCGCGGCGATGAAACCTACGGTACCCCACACGCGGATCGGGGGAAAATGTTTCACGGTATCGAGCCTTGCCAGGTCGAGGGCATTGTATGCCACCGAATTCGACAGGGCGATGGTCGGCATGTAGAACATCACGCTCAGCAGCATGCAGCTGTACAAAGGCGCATAGGCCGTCTGTGAAGCCGCCGCCGAGGAAGGCGCCGCTGATCAGGTGGCAGATGCCCAGCAGCTTCTGCGCCGGAATCCAGCGGTCGGCTATGATTCCCATCACTGCGGGCATGAACAACGACGCAACGCCCATCGTGGCAAAGAAACTTCCGATTTGCAGCCCTGTGAAGTCGAGGCCACCGCCAAGGTAGGCGCCCAGCGAGATGAGCCACGAACCCCAGATGGCATACTGGAGGAAGTTCATGACGATAAGGCGGAATTTAATTCCCATAATTCTCTGATTTTAGGTTGTTTTTATTTACAAGTTCATTCGGTCGGAAAATGATTAAAACAAATGTACTAATTTTTTTTGTGAATTTTCTTTGCAATTGAAAAATAAAGTTCTACTTTTGCATCACCAAAACGTCATTGAGCTATGGTGTAATGGTAACACAACAGATTCTGGTCCTGTTAGTCCTGGTTCGAATCCAGGTAGCCCAACTGAAAAAGCGAGGAAGTCTCCTCGCTTTTTTCATTTTATCCACGGATTCTTCTGTTTCGATTTGCGAAACGCCCCGACGGCCCAGCACCGCTAATCGACACTGCGGCAAAAACCGGACCGCCGATTTTCACAATGCGCGGCCCCACCCCGCCGCTGTTTCGAAATTAGGCGCGCAAACTTCGTTCGATTTCTGTTTTCCGTCTTGTTTGACCCGCCGAAATGCAGTACGTTTGTATTGCACAGGAGATATGAAGAATTCAAGTGGGATTGTGCAAGGGGCGGGTTACACCCGCAAAAGTGACGCAAGTGGAAAATCCGTCAGGATTTGAAGCACAGGATAGACATATGGAGCTAGACGCAAGGTTCCGTTTATTCCTGGAAGACTTCGGGGAGGGTTCTAAGCCCTCCCTTTCCAATTCTGCCACGATCGCACGCTGACGCTTGAAGAAATGAATCCGCTGCAATTCTCCGCTGCATGAAATCAACGTTGCAAAACGACTCAGCGACGTAATCCACCGCTTAACATGCTCGAACATGCCCGGATCGGCGCTTCGCAGCGAATTGATCGAGAACGCCTCGATACAGCTCGCACGGTAGTGGCGCGCCGCGACATAGCAGTAAGTCGCCTCGATATCCATGTCCGATATGTAAATAGACACCGGCTTCCCGCTGCGGAACTGCCCGGAAACACAAATCTCTTCCAGGTCGTCGAGCATTTGCAACAACTCGGCTTTCAGCACTTCGACGCTTTCGTCCCTAATCAGATGCATGTTGCGGAATGCGCAGATGGCGTTGACCCAGCGTTTGGTACAACTGCCGTCGAATATCAGGGTCGTGGCAGGCATCAGCTGCGCTTCGTGCACTAGGTCGCGGTAGCTCTGCAAAAGCACCTCCGGCACTTTCATATCCTCGAATTTAGCCCCCGAACAGTCGATGAGCCCCTGCTGGTAGAGCCATTTGAAAAGTTTGAAATTGGTCGGTTTCGGATAACGCATGTAAAGCATCCGCGGAAACGAATTTCCGGCGATGGCCTGTTCGGCATCGACGTCGGAGGAAACCTCGCGGTAGAAAAGGGTATCCTGGTCGATAACCCCCGTGTAATCTTCGAGCGCCGTATGGTAATCGTTGAAGCTGAGACGGAAAAGCACGTTTCCGAAATCGACGGCCCCGACGGCGCGGTCGAGCGAAAAATTCATCTGAGCCGAAAGCACGGCCGCTTCCCGAAAGTGAAGGGAACTTCGCCGCGCAGACGGCGGTAAGCCGCTTCGCGGCCGATGTTCAGTTTATCGGTCAATACGGCCGCCGGATTGGTATATTCCGGGGTACCTACCGTTTTGAATAGCGGCGATCAGCGCCGCATTCAGTTTGTCAAGAGGCATAGTACAAGTGTTAATTCTATATCAAACTCTCAATCCCAACCGCAAATTTAGCAAAATATTGACAAATTGATATTTTTCGGACAAGAAATAAAACAAAGGGAACCTTCTCGGAAGGTTCCCTTTCATTTGTCCCGGATGCGGCGGTCTTACTTACCCAGCCCCATCTTTTCGATCAGCGCCTTAGTCTCCGGTTTGTGGCCGCGGAAGCGTACGTACAGCTCCATCGGATGCTCCGTACCGCCTTTCGAAAGGATGTTCTCACGGAACGATCCGGACACTTCGCGGTTGAAGATGCCCTTCTCCTTGAAAAGCGAGAAAGCGTCGGCTTCCAGCACCTCGGCCCACTTGTAGCCGTAATAGCCGGCAGCGTAACCGCCTGAGAAGATATGTCCGAATGCCGGGGCCATCGCCGTTCCGGGAACTACGGGCAGCACCTGCGTCGGGGCCATCGATGCGACCTCGAACTGCTCGACATCGCCCTCGAAAGGCTCGGTGATCGTATGCCATGCCATATCGGTCAGGCCGAACGAAAGCTGGCGCACGTTGGAATAGGCCGCCAAATAGTTCTGTGCGGCGACGATGCGGTCGACGACCTCGGCCGGGATCGGCTCGCCCGTCTGGTAATGCACGGCCCACAGGTCGAGGAACTCCTTCTCGGTAGCCCAGTTCTCCATGATCTGCGAAGGCAGCTCCACGAAGTCGCGGTAAACGCTCGTGCCGGTCTGCGACTCGTATTTGCCCTCGCCCAGCATGCCGTGCAGGGCGTGTCCGAACTCGTGGAGGAAAGTCTCCAGCTCGTCGAACGTCAGCAGCGACGGCGCGGTCTCGGTGGGTTTGGTGAAATTCATCACCAGCGACACCAGCGGACGGGTCTCCTCGCCGTCCTCGATCTTCGTGCCGCGGAATTCGGTCATCCACGCACCCGAACGCTTCGACTCGCGGGGAAGAAGTCGAGGTAGAGCACGGCCATAAAGCGGCCGTTCTCGTCGGTTACGTCATAGGCCGTCACGTCGGGATGATAGACCTCGATCTTGTCGTTGGGCGTGAAATTCAGGCCGTAAAGCTTGTTGGCGAGCATGAACACGCCCTTCTTGACGTTTTCAAGCTTCAGATAGGGCTTCACGACCTCGTCGTTGAGCGCATATTTCTCGTCCTTGTATTTTTCGCTGTAATAGCCCCAGTCCCACGGCATCAGCTGGCCCTTGAAGCCGAGCGAGGCGGCATAGTCGCCGATCATCCGGTAATCCTTGTCGGCATAGGCTTTGGTCTCGCCGAGCAGTTCGTCGAGGAACGCCGTGACGGTCGGAGTATTCTCGGCCATGCGGCGTTCGAGGACGTAATCCGCGTAGCACTTGTAACCCAGCAGGTTGGCGATCTTCAGGCGCAGGTTGGCGATCTGCTTCACGATCTGCGTGTTGTCGTTCTCGCCGCCCAGCGCGCGCGAATTGTAGGCACGCCAGAGTTTCTCCTTGAGCTCACGGTTCGACGAATAGGTCAGGAAAGGCACATAGCTCGGCGCCTGCAACGTCACCGTCCAGCCCTTTTCACCGCGCGCCTTGGCATCGGCGGCCATGCCCTCCTTCACGAAGTCCGGCAGTTCGGCCACGACCTTCGGATCGGTGATGTTGATCGAGAAGGCATTGGTCGCAGCCAGGGCATTCTGGCCGAATTGGAGCGTTGCGGCCGACAACTCGGACGAATACTTGCGGTAGAGCTCCTTGTCCGCGTCGGACAGGGCGGCACCGTTGCGTGCGAAGCTCTGGTAGGTATCCTCGAGCAGTTTCTTGTCCCCTTTCGAGAGGCCGCGGCCGGGTTTCCCGTAGACTGCCTTCACGCGGGCGAAAAGCTCCGGATTGAGCGAAACGTCGTTCGACAGCTCGGTGAGCTTGGGCTGAACGCGCAGCGCGATCTCCTGCATCTGGTCCGAGGTCGCGGCTTCGAGCAGGTTGTAGAAAACACCCGAAATGCGGTCGAGCAGCGCCCCTGACGCTCCAGCGCCACGATGGTGTTGCCGAAGGTCGGTTTCTTGGGGTTATTGACGATCGCGTCGATCTCGGCATGCGAGCAGGCGATGGCCGCGTCGAACGCAGGCTCGTAGTCCGAGAGTTCGATCTCGGAGAACGGCGGGGTCTGGTGGGGCGTATTCCACTCGGCCAGCAAGGGGTTCGAAGTATCTAATTCGGGCAGTTGCGCCTTGGGAATCGAATTGTCGGCGCACCCGGCCGCCATCGCGGAAAAGGTCATGATGATAAATGCTTTTTTCATGTTATTGCAAATATTGGGTTAATTTTACGGATGAGGGCTATTCCTGCCGTACTTCGGGCTGAAGGGGCGCTTCGCCTTCGTCGTCGGGTTCCGGTTCGGGTTCGGGTTCGTCCCAGAGTCCGCGGCTGCGCAACATCGCCCGCTTGTCGGGATCGGCTCCGCGGAAGGCCCGGTAGAGCGTCATGCCGTCCTCGGAACCGCCGCGGGCGAGGATCTTGGTGCGGAAATCGGCGGCGATCTTCTTGTTGAACAGGTCGCCGCTCTCGCGGAAGGCTGCGAACGCATCCTTGTCGAGCACTTCGGCCCACGTATAGAAATAGTAACCCGCCGAGTAGCCGCCGTCGAAGATATGGCTGAAATAGGGGTAACGGTAGCGGGGCTCGATCTGCGGGATCAGGCATCGCTTCTCGTTGAGCGCCTGCCGCTCGAATGCCATCGGGTCAAACGGTTCGTATTCGGTGACCGAGTGGATATCCATGTCGGAAAGCGACGCGGCGATCAGTTCCGTGGTGGCGAAACCCTGGTTGAAGAGTTCGCTCTTGCGGAGTTTGTCCACGAGGTATTTCGGGATCACTTCGCCCGTGCGGTAATGCACGGCATAGTGCTTCAGCATCTCGGGTTCGAATGCCCAGTTCTCCATGACCTGCGAAGGCAGTTCGACGAAATCGCCCTCGACCTCCGAGAGGCCGCGGTATTTCACGTCGTGAAACAGGAAGTGGAGCGCATGGCCGAATTCGTGGAAGAGCGTTTCCGTCTCGTCGAGCGTCAGCAGTGCGGGCGTATTGCGTACCGGGCGCGTGAAGTTGCAGACAACACTCACCACGGGCGCCACGCGCTTGCCGTCCTTATAGGTCTGCTCGACATAGTTGCCGCACCAGGCGCCCTGGCTCTTGCCGTCGCGGGGGAAATAGTCGAAATAGAGCACACCCAGGTGCGAGCCATCGGCATCGAGCACCTCGTAGGCGACCGCATCGGGATGGTAGAGCGGCACGACGATCGGCTGGAAGGTGATGCCGTAGAGGCGGTTGGCCAGGTAGAAGATGCCGCCCTGCACGTTCTCGAGCGAGAAGTAGGGACGCAGCATCTCCTCGTCGAGGGCATAGTTCTGCTTGCGCAGTTTTTCGGCATAATACCACCAGTCCCACGACTCGAACGTCGCGCCCGGAACGTCCTTCTGCAGGAGTTTGTCCATCTCGGCCAGCTCGCCCTTGGCGCGTTCGAGCGCCGGCGTCCAGATCTGGTCGAGCAGGCCGTAAACGGCATCGGTCGTACCGGCCATCTCGTCCGCCACGACATAGGCGGCGTAAGAGGGATAGCCCAGCAGGTGTGCCTTCTCCGTGCGCAGGCGGATGAAATCGTTGATGAGCTGCTTGTTATCGTATTCGTCGCCGTTGTTGCAGCGGTTCAGGTAAGCCTTGTATATTTTCTCGCGCAGGTCGCGTTTGGCCGAATAGGTCAGGAACGGAATCAGACTGGGCTTATGGAGCGTGAAGACCCACTTGTCGCCCTTGCATCGCCTGCGCCTTCTCGCGCGCGGCGTCGCGGACGCCCGAAGGCAGTCCCTCCAGATCGTCCGCCGTCAGTTCGAGCGCGAAGTTGTTGTTCTCGGCCAGAATGTTGTTGCCGAACTTCACGGCCGTAAGCGACAGCTCGCCGTTGATCTCCTTCAGCCGGGCTTCTGTCCGGCGTCGAGCAGGGCGCCGGAGCGCACGAAAGCGTCGTAGGTCTTCCTGAGCAGTCGGCTCTGCTCGGCGTCGAGCCCCAGCGCCGCACGCCTGTCGTAAACCTCCTTCACACGGACGAAGAGCTTGTCGTCGAGGCGGATCTTGTCCCTGTGCGCGGCCAGCAGGGGCATGGCCTGCTCTTGCAGGGCCTGCATGCGGTCGTTGGTTTCAGCGGCACACAGCATGCCGAACACCAGTTCGGTCTGCGCGAGCATCTGCCCGGCATTGTCATAGGCAAGGATCGTATTTTCGAACGTGGCCTCGTCCTTGTTCGAGGTGATGGCGTCGATCTCGGCCTCGTGCAACGACATGCCGCGTTCGAAGGCGGGCATGAAATGCTCGGGCAGGATCTTGTCGAACGGCGGCACGCCGTGCGGCGTATCCCATTCGGTGAAAAACGGGTTTTCCCCGGCCGTTTTCCGGGAATCGCATGACGCAAGTGTCATAAGCAGTAAAAGTGTTGTGAATAATCCTGCAATACGTTTCATCTATCGTGTTATTTTGTGTAACTTTGCAATCGCCGACGGCGGAGGCATCTTCGATGCGTCCGCACAGCGATGCAAAGTTAGTAATTTATAACAGGTATGCAACTTTTTTACGCCCCCGACATCACGCCGCCCCTCTATACGCTGAGCGAAGAGGAGTCGAAACATTGTGTCCGCGTGCTGCGTCTGGGGCGCGGCGATACCCTCCATATAACTGACGGAAGGGGCAATTTATTTTGTTGCCAGATCACCGACGACAACCCGAAACGATGTACGGTTCGCGTCACCACGACACAGGCGCAGTGGGAACCGCTCCCCTACCGGCTGGTGATGGCCGTGGCGCCGACCAAAAACGCCGACCGCTTCGAATGGTTCCTTGAAAAGGCCACCGAGGTGGGGGTCAGCGCCATCGTCCCGCTCGAAACGGAACACAGCGAACGCCGCGTCTTCAAACCCGAACGCGCGGGGAAGGTCATCACGGCGGCGATGAAACAGTCGCTCAAGGCCTACCGCCCGGAGCTGCACCCGCTTACGCCGTTCCGCGAGGCCGCAGCCAGGCCGTTCGATGGGCGGAAATTCATCGCTCACTGCGCCCCGGCGCTGTCGCCCGCAGGCAAAATCTACCTGCCCGCGACGCTCCGCAAAGGCGAGGCGGCGCTGGTCTTCATCGGCCCCGAAGGCGATTTCTCGGCCGAGGAGATCGCTTTCGCGTGCGCCAACGGGTTCGAGGAGATCACCCTCGGCACGCAGCGCCTGCGCACCGAAACCGCAGTAGCCGCAGTGGTGATGGTCTCCGTGGCAAACGGTTAGCGATACGGACAAAACGGTCCGCATCGCCGGTTCCGCCGCACGGCGGCACGGTATAAACAGTATAATTACACACAAATAGCTCATGTTTCTCTATTCACTTCTCGCGCTGGCGGTGGTGACGGCGCTGATATTCGCCGCCCCTCTCAAGGCCAAGGTGTGGGCGACGCTGGCAGTCGTCGCGGCGGGGGCGCTCTGGGCGTCGGCAACGGCCGTCGGAGTGCTTGCCGGCGGACATACCGTACGGTTGTGGGCGACCGACGTCTTCCTCTTCGGAAGCGACGCAGGCTCGATGGACCCTCTTTCGGCGCTGTTCGCGCTGATCGTCTCGGTCGGGGCCGTCGCCGCGGTGCTCTACTCGCGGGGATATCTCGCGCACTACCTCGGACGCAAATCCCCGACCCACATCTCGCTGCACTACACCGCGCTGGCGACGATGTTCTACGCCATGCTGGGCGTAGTGACCTCCGAAGGCGGATTTTCGTTTCTCTTTTTCTGGGAGCTGATGACCGTCGCATCGTTCCTGCTGATCCTGTTCGACGCCGAGCGCCGCGAAGTGCGCCGCGCCGCGCTGGCCTACGTGATCATGATGCACGTGGGATTCGCCCTGCTGCTCATCGGCTTCGTGCGGTTGGACAGCGTCTGCGGATCGGCCGACTTCGCCCTATTGGGCGAATATTTCCACACGCAGCCCGCCCTGCCGCTGTTCGTGGTCTTCCTCGCGGGCTTCGGCATGAAAGCCGGCATGTTCCCGATGCACGTCTGGCTGCCCGAAGCGCATCCCGCCGCCCCGTCGCACGTCTCGGCCCTGATGTCGGGCGTGATGATCAAGACGGGCGTCTACGGCATCCTGCGCGTCACGGCGCAGATCGCCGACCTGCCGACGCTCCGCACCGCAGGCCTGATCCTGCTCGTCGCAGCATCGTCACGGGACTCTGGGGCGTGATCCTCGCCGCGGCGCAGAACGACGTGAAGCGGCTGCTGGCCTACTCGTCGATCGAAAACATCGGCATCGTCCTGATCGGACTGGGCATCGCGGCGCTGGGCAAGAGTTCGGGCAACCAGCTCGCGGCGATCTGCGGACTTTCGGGCGCACTGCTCCACACACTCAACCACTCGCTGTTCAAATCGCTGCTCTTCTTCGGAGCCGGCAACATACTCTCCCAAACGCACACCACCTCGCTCGATGCGCTGGGAGGGCTGGGCAGGCACATGCCCGTCACGGGCCTGCTGTTTCTGGCCGGCACGACGGCCATCTGCGCCCTGCTGCCGCTCAACGGGTTCGTCTCGGAACTGCTGATCTACCTCGGCATGCTCGACGGCATCGCTTCGGGCAGCGACGTGCTCGCTTCGGCGGCCGGACTGGCTGCACTGGCGCTGATCGGCGGAGTTGTGATTCTGGCCTTCACCAAGCTCTACGGCACGGTGTTCCTCGGCGCCCCCGCACGCACGAAGTGGCCGAAGCCTCCGAAGTCGATAATTTCCGCATCGCCGCTATGGCGCTGCCGCTGGCCGGAATTCTCTTCATCGGACTCTTTCCGCAGACCGCCGTGAGCGCGGTAACCCGCGCCGCGGGATTTTTCATCCACCACCCCGCCGATGCGGCGGACTACCTGCTGTCGCCCACGCTGGCGGCCGTCAGCCGCACGGCATGGCTGCTGATTCTGGTCGTCGGACTCTTGGCATGGCTTCGCAGCCGCGCCCTGCGCACGCGCAAGGTGACCGACGGCGCGACATGGGGCTGCGGCTTCACTCGCCCAACGTGCGGATGCAGTACAGCGGCGAATCCTACTCCGAAGGACTGCAGTCTATCGCCACGTCGCTCACGCAGAACAGCGGCGAAGGCGGCGCCGTCGGCAAAGGCGAGATTTTCCCTGCCGCGCACAACTTCGATATCCGCCACAAGGACCGCTTCGACAAACTTTTCGCGGCGTGGTGGGTCGAACTGCTACGCGTGATAAACAAGCGCGCCATGCGCCTGCGTACGGGCAAGATCAACCACTACGTGCTCTTCGCACTGGCGTTTCTGGTCCTGATATTCCTGTTGTCCATCTTTAACCTGATCTGACGATGACGGCACTCAATACACTCCTGATCCTGCTGACGGCCGTCTGCATTCCGGGCCTGATAAACCGCACGCGGGCCGTGCTGGCGGGCCGCCGGGGCATCCGCTTCGCCCAGCACCTCTACGACGTGCGCCTGCTGCTGCGCAAAGGCGCGGTCTATTCGACGACCGCTTCGGCGCTGTTCCGCGCCGTGCCGTCGGTCTACCTCGGCTCGGCGATCGTCGCCGCGCTCTTCATCCCCGTCGGGAGCTGAAACCCCTGCTGTCGTTCGACGGCGACATCGTCTGCTTCACCTACCTGATGGCTCTTGGCCGCTTCGCGCTGATCCTCGGCGCCATGGACACCGGAAGTTCGTTCGAAGGCATGGGCGCGAGCCGCGAAGCCCTCTACGGCGCGCTGGTCGAACCGGCGCTCATGCTCACGGCCGGCACGCTGGCCCTGCTGGCGGGCCACACGTCGTTCGCCCGAATCTTCGCCGAAGCGGCGACGGGCGACCTGCAGCTGACCGTCCTGCTGGTGCTCACGGCCTACGTGCTGGTGAAGATCGTCTTCACCGAAAGCGGCCGCGTACCGGTGGACGATCCCCGCACCCACCTCGAACTGACGATGATCCACGAAGTGATGTGCCTCGACTACTGCGGCACGGACCTCGGCATGATCAAAATCGCCGGGTGGCTCAAAACCGCGGCGCTCTCGATGCTGGCGGCCGACGCCGTGACGGCGGCGCTCTGCCCCCACTGGTGGGCCGCGGCGCCGCTGGCGGTACTCCTCACCGGACTCTCGGTCGGCGTGGTCGAATCGACGCAGGCCCGCAACAAACTCTCGCGCAACACCACATTCATTCTCACCATCGCGGCTCTGGCGGCTCTGGTTTTCTTCACGGGCTACCTGCTGCAACTAAACATCAGCATCCAATGATACTCCCGCTGGTCATACTCTACGTCATCACGCTCGTCTATCTGGCGATCACCGAACGTTTCCGCAACTTCGCGTCGATCATCGGACTGCAGGGGTGGATTCTCTTCGCCGTCGCCCTGCTGCGCCTGCACGCCATCAATCCGCTGGAACTGATCTTCATCGCCATCGAGACGCTGGCGTTCAAGGCCCTGCTGGTCCCGGCCATTCTCTTCGCCATGATCCGCAAAACCAAGATCAACCGCGTACGCCGCTCCGGATCGTCGCAGTCGGGTTCGCTCCTGCTGTCGCTCATGGCGCTGGCGGTCAGCGCCTCGATCACCTACTACATCGCCGACTCGGCCATCGACCTCGTCTTCTTCGGCGTGGCGTTATACGCCCTGCTGAGCGGCCTGATCCTGATCGTCCTGCGCTCGCGCATCTTCTCGCACATGGTCGGCTTTCTGGTGATCGAGAACGGCGTTTTCCTCTTTTCGATGGCCATAGGCGTCGAAATGCCGCTGCTCATCAACATCGCCATCCTGCTCGACATCCTGATCTCGGTGCTGATGCTGGGCATCTTCTTCACCAAGATCGACGGCAAGATACACGCCGACGACGCCGATTCACTCACCAACGTAAAGGACTGACGCCATGATATATTACCTGATCGCCAGCATCCTGATCGCCGTCGCGGCGCTCTTCGCCCGGACCAAACGTGCGGTTCTCGCCGCCGGCATACTCTTCTACGCCGTTCAGATCGCCGCCGCGGGCCTGCTGCTCTGGGGCGGGCTTTACGACACGACCTCGGCCGCGTTCTTCACCTTCGACGCGCTCGGCACGCTCTTCTACCTGCTGCTCGTCGTCGTCTCGATGTACGTCTTCGGCCACTCGGAAGCCTACCTGCAGGGGAGGACCTCCGCTCCTACCGTCTCTATTTCGCCCTGCTGATGCTGCTCACCACGGCCATCGCCGGAGCCTATTTCGCCAACAACCTCGCCGTAACGTGGATTTTCCTCGAAGCGACGACGCTCTGCTCGGCGGGCATCATCTACCACCGCCGCACGGCGCAGGCACTCGAAGCGGCGTGGAAATACGTCTTCGTCTGCTCGACGGGCATCGCCATGGCCTATCTGGGGATCCTGCTGCTGGCCGCCGCGACCAAGTGCGAAACGCTTTCGTACGAAGCCGTCACCGAAGCGGCCTCGTCGGGCAACCCGCTCTACCTGAAGACGGCCTTCCTGCTGATTCTCAGCGGATACAGCTGCAAACTGGAGCTGTTCCCGCTCTACACGGTCGGCATAGACGCCAATTTCGCGGCCCCCGCGCCTGCTTCTGCGCTGATCTCCACGGGACTGGTCAACGCCGGATTCCTCGCGCTGCTGCGCGTCTATAAACTGCTCGCCGGAACGGAGGTTTTCCCGTGGGTGCGCTCGGTACTGCTCATCGTGGGCATTCTCTCGCTGGGCGTGGGCGCGCTTTTCCTGCGCCGCACCAACAACTACAAACGCTTCCTCTCCTACTCCACCGTCGAGAACATGGGCATCGCCGCCATCGGGCTGGGCATCGGCGGCATCGGCGTATGGGCGGCGCTGTTCCACGTATTCTGCCATACGCTCGTCAAAAGCAGTCTCTTCCTGCAGATGGCCGTCGTACGGCAGGTGTACGACAGCTACCGCATCAACCGCATCGGCGACTACATCCGCATCAACCGCGTCGGGGCCGTCGGCCTGCTGACGGGCATGGTCGTACTGCTGGCCTTCCCGCCCTCGCCGCTGTTCGTCTCCGAGCTGATGATCCTCAAGCAGGTCATCACCGACCGGAACTGGTGGCTCGTGGCGGGACTGCTGCTGCTCATGTGCATCGTCATCTACTCGTTCGGATCGCGTCTGATCCGGCTCTGCTACCAGCCCAATCAGGACCGTCTGCACCCCTCGAAAGCCCACAAGGCGCTCTCGTGGTCGGCCCTGTCGCTGCTCGCGGCCGCCATCGTGCTGGGCATGTGGCAGCCGGAACTTCTGCAACGGATCATCACCGAAATCGCCGCGTTATGAAATATTATATAACCGATAATACAGCCCCCGCCGTACCGCTGTCGGAAATTCCCGAAGCGTCGTACGCCGAATTCTACGCCGATCAGGCCGCCAAGCTGGCCGACGCGCGTTACCATATAGCCCACTATTTCGCCCTGCCGCTCGGCGACCGGCTCCGGTTCTTCTGCCTGCTGCTCGACGACGCGGAGGCCAAGGTGCTGATCGCGTCGCACGCCATGGAGTACTACGACGAGCAGGAACTCCCTCGCTCACGGCCCTGCACCCGCAGGTGCATCCGTTCGAGCGCGACATCGCCGAACGTTACGGTGTGCGTTTCGACGGCATGCCGTGGCCCAAGCCGCTGCGTTTTCCGTTCGACCGGTTCGACCGCGGCAGTACGATGGACAACTACCCCTTCTACACGATGGAGGGCCGTTCGCTGCATGAAGTGAACGTCGGCCCGATTCATGCGGGAATCATCGAACCGGGCGCGTTCCGCTTCATCTGCAACGGCGAGCAGGTGCTCCACCTCGAAATCGCGCTGGGATACCAGCACCGCGGCGTCGAGCATGAATTCGAGACTACGGCCAACCGCCTGCGGCAGATGTGTCTCGCGGAAGCCGTCGCGGGCGACAGCGCCGTGACCCACGCCGCCACGTTCGCGTCGGCGGTCGAGAAACTCACGGGCGGCGTCCCCTCCGCACGGCTCGGCGTCGAACGCGCCGTGGCGCTCGAACTGGAACGGATGGCGATGCAGATCGCCGACACGGGCGCGCTCTGCATGGACGTCGGCTACCAGCTGGGGCAGGTGGCCTGCGAAGCGCTCCGGACAATGACGATCAACACCACGCAGGCGTGGTGCGGCAACCGCTTCGGCAAGGGGCTGATCCGCCCCGGCGGCACGAACCATCCGCTGACGGCCGCAAAGGCGGAAACGATCCGCCGCAACGTCGCGCAGATCGCCCGCCGTTACGACGAAGTGCGCCGCGACATCAAGTCGTCGCCGACGCTGCTGGCCCGCTTCGAGCAGTGCGGCATCGTGCCGCGCGAGGAGATGCTCCGCATCGGCGGCGTGGGTCAGGCGGCCCGCGCGAGCGGCGCGGCCCGCGACATCGCGCCACGCACCCGTGGGGCGTTTTCGCAGGAACGCTCCGGCACGAAAGCATTGTCAAACGCCACGGCGACGTGATGGCGCGTCTGATGGTGCGCTGCCGCGAGGTGCTGCAATCGGCCGGGTATATCGACCGCCTGCTGGCGGACTATGTCCCCGGAAGCCTGCCGGCACCCGATTATGCCGCTCCGCCCGCACCCGATTCACTCGCGTTCGGGCTGGTCGAGGATGGCGCGGCGAAACGTGCCACGTCCTGCTGACCGACGCCCAAGGCCGGATCGCCGCCTGCCGCATCAAGGACCCCAGCCTGCACAACTGGCTGGCGTTGGCGCTGGCCGTGCGCGGCGAAGGCATTTCGGACTTCCCGATCTGCAACAAGAGTTTCAACCTCTCCTACTGCGGCCACGATTTGTAAAGACGAAAAACATGATACTACCGAAAATAAAAGTACTGCGCAGCCACGGGAAACAATACATTCCCGATCTCGACGCCGTCGAACTGACCGAAGAGTTCCGCGGACGGCCCGAACTGACCGAAACCCCGGACACCGCGGACCTCGAACGGGCAGCGGCAATCTGCCCCACCGGGGCGCTGACCACAGCGCCGCTCTCGCTCGACCTCGGCCGCTGTCTCTTCTGCGGCGAATGCGCCCGCACGGCGCCGCGCAATATCCGCTTCACGAACGACTACCGCATCGGCTCGCCGACGCGCGAAGGACTCGTCGTGCGGCCCGGCGACAAGTGCGTGCGGTTCGACCCCGCGGCCGTACGGCCCGAAATCGGCCGCTACTTCGGCCGCTCGCTCCAACTGCGCGAGGTCTGCGCCGGGGCGACGCATCGGTCGAAATGGAACTCAACGCCACGGGCAACGTCAATTTCGACTTGGGACGTTACGGCATCGGCTTCACCGCTTCGCCCCGCCATGCCGACGGCGTGGTGGTGTCGGGTCCGATCACGGTCAATATGGCCGAAGCGCTCCGGATCTGCTGCGACGCCGTTGCCGACCCCAAAATCCTCGTCGTCTGCGGCTCGGAAGCCTGTTCGGGCGGCCTGTTCGCCGGCAGCCGCGCCGTGGACCGCACCTTCTTCGATACGCACGCCGCCGATCTCTGGCTGCCGGGCGCCCCGACTCATCCGATGACCTTCATCGACGGCATCCTCAACCTGTTAGGCAAGAAAAACGCGAATGACCATGCAACGACTCCGAACGATTTTCGCCTCGTTCTTCAAGATCGGGCTTTTCACCTTCGGCGGCGGATACGCCATGCTGCCGCTCATCGAGCAGGAGCTGATCGCCAAGCGCGGATGGATCGAGCACAAGGAATTCTTGGACCTGCTGACCCTCGCGCAGTCGGTTCCCGGACCGATCGCCATCAACACCTCGGTGTTCGTAGGCTACAAGATGCGGGGGCTGAAAGGCGCCGTGGCGGCATTGCTGGGCAGCGTTCTGCCGTCGTTCGTCATCATCCTCGCGATCGCGCTCCTGTTTGCCGACATCCGCCACAACCCCGTTGTGGACGCCGCATTCAAAGGCATGCGCCCGGCCGTGGTGGCACTGATCGTTGTGCCGGTGATCTCGCTGGCGCGGGAGATGCATTGGGCCATGTTCGCGGTGATCGCCGCGTCGGCGCTGGCCGTATGGTACCTGGGCTGGTCGCCGATCTATATCCTGATCGCAGCGGCCGCCATCGGCATCGCATGGACATTATTCATCGCTAAAAAAGCAGGCAAATGATCTTCTGGCAACTGTTCGTAAGCTACCTGAAAATAGGGTTCTTCGGCTTCGGAGGCGGTTACGCCATGCTCTCGCTCATCCAGAACGAAGTGGTCGTGCAGCACGCCTGGATGACCAATGCCGAATTCGCCGACATCGTGGCCGTCTCGCAGATCACGCCCGGGCCCATCGCCATCAACTCGGCCACCTATGTCGGCTATACGGTCGGGGCGCAGGCTGGCAACGCGTGGTGCGGCATCCTGGGGGCGGCGCTGGCGACGTTTGCCGTATGCCTGCCGTCGCTCACGCTGATGCTGCTCATCACGCGCTTCTTCCTCCGCCTGAAGCAAAACCCCATCGTCGAAGGAGCCATGAAGGGCATGCGCCCCGTGGTGATCGGCATGATCGCCTCGGCGGCACTGCTGCTGATGTTCCCGCACAGCAAAGCGCCCGACGAACAGAACTTCATCGACGGCTGGAGCTGGGCGCTATTCGGCGGCGTCTTCGTCGCCTCGGTCAAAAAAGTGAACCCCATCCTGCTGATCTGCCTCTCGGCCGCGGCGGGCATCCTGATCTATTACGTATTCTGACCCCGTCCCTCTCCTATAAAAACGGCCGGAGCGCATACGCCCCGGCCGATGTTTTCCCAACAGTCGCCGATCACACCACGGCGACGACCGCCGCACCCGCCAGCAGCAGGAACAGGAAGACTCCGAGACACAACAGCCCCAGAACGGCTATGAACGTGCCGATACAGCCCCAGCGCTGATCGCCGCCCGACAGCGGATCGGTCAGCAGGGTGATGATCAGACCGACGAGCGGCGTGAAGATCAGGCTCACGAGGAATGCCAGCCCGAAGCCGATGCGCCGGCTGCTGCCGATGATGCCCACCAGGACGGACAACAGGCAGTCGCTCAGCAGGCCGAACAATACGATCAGGATACTCATGGTTCCAAGTTTTTAACGTGTAAAACGGTAGTACGTACCGAGCGGCAGTTGCTTGCCCGCACGATCCGTGAAACAAAGTTCGCCGTACTGCTCCGTACGCGGCGCACCGAACGCCTGCCGCACCGCCGTACGGGCCAGCGTGGACGACAATCCCATCGAATAGAGGTTCAGCACGAGGAACGCCCCCCGCGGCTCCAGCAGCTGCGCGCAGCAGGCGAGCATCTCGCAGATATTCTCCTCCAGAATCCACTTCTCGCCGTTGGCGCCGCGGCCGTAGGCCGGGGATCGAGGATGATGCCGTTGTAGCGGCTGCCGCGCCGCACTTCGCGCCGGACGAATTTGAGCGCGTCTTCGACGATCCACCGGATGCCGTCCAGCCCGCTCAGCTCCATATTCTCGCGCGACCACGTCACGACCTGCTTCACCGAATCGACATGGGTCGTCTCCGCCCCGGCGGCACGCGCCGCAAGGCTCGCGCCGCCCGTATAGGCGAAAAGGTTCAGCACACGGGGCGTAACCGGTTTTCGCGGCGCAGTCCGGCCCTTCGGCGCCGCTCCGGACAGAACGCCCTCGGATGCGGTTGTGGCCGGAGCGCCCGCAGGAGCGGTTGTGGCCGGCATCGCATCCGGCGCCTTTCCGCCCGCAATCCCCATCGCAGCGGCTCCGCCCGACGCCAGCGCCCGGCAGTTGTCGTAGATGAAATTCCAGTTGGCGGCCTGCTCAGGGAAGATGCCGACGTGCTTGAACGAGGTGAGTCCCAGCCGCATGCGCAGCCGCATCCCCTTATAGGCGTAATCCACCGTCCAGCGCGAGGGCATTTCGGAACCGAGACGCCACTCGCCGCGCTCCTCGCTGCGCGTATCGCGCAGAAAGGAGGCATCGGCCGCACGGCGCCACTCCCCCTCGGGGAGCGAGCGCCGCCAGATGGCCTGCGGTTCGGGACGGCGGGCAACGTATTGCCCGAAGCGTTCGAGCTTCTCGAAATCCCCCGTGTCGATCAGTTCGTAATCCCCGAACGAGGGTGTCAACTGTCCTTGCATGCTTATGGTTACTTTACCGTCGGCTTCAGCATGAAGCGGAACGTATAATCGCCGTAGGGCACCCGGAACTGCTTTTCGGGCAATGCGCCCCAGCTGTCGATACAGCCCAGGCCCGATTGCAGCAGGTCAAAGTTCACGAACGTGGCATCGCGTGCCACGAGCGTCCCGGAATGCTGCTGCGGCGGAAAATTCGATACGTCGAGGTCTGCCGTGGCGTACGGCAGCGCCGAGGCCGAGAACGGCGCATCGGCAAGGATCGTCAGCCCCGTACCGGCGCTGTCGGCCACCGTCCACCAGCGCAGGCCGCCCTTGGTGCCGGACTCCTGCGGACGCACGTATTCATCGTGGTACTGGTCGGCGACACGCTGCTCGTAAAGCCCCAGGTCGGCCGACGAAAGGCGGTCGGCATAGTTCTCGTGCGCACCGCGGCCGTAATAAACCACACGGTCGTAACGCGCCGGCATCGTGAGCGTCATGCCGTAGCGCAGCAGGTTGGGAACCTTGGCCGACTTGCCGGCGGTCATCCGTTCCGTCACCTCCATTTCCCCGCGCCGTTGATCCGGTAGGTCAGCGCCAGCGTAGCTTTCACGGCGGGCAGCTCATAGAGGGCCTCCACGACGGCCACCCCGTCCTCGACCGCAGCGTCGAACTTCGTAAGCTGCAGTTCGGGGTTCTTCCATACGGCCTGCCGCTGGTGCAACTTCGCCCCGAGGTCGTTTTCGGTCGGGGCACGCAAGAACTGCGGGCGCAGTTCGGCCCCTTCGGCCATCAGCTCACGGCCGTCGACCGTATAGGTAGCCAGAAACCCGTCGCGCGAGAAGAACATCTGCCACGTATCCCCTTCGACGCGCACACCGCGTTCCCAGCGGGTCACCTCTACGGGACGCGCCGAGGCCGCAAGGCCGAAACCGGCCTTACAGTCGTACTCGCGTACGACGAACTGCTGTTTGGCCACCGTATGGCCGATGTCGAGCAGCGGCTGCTTCTCTTTGAGTTTATAGGCCACGTTCACCAGGATTTCCTTCGCCTGCGGGCAGAAATCGGCTGCAGTGAATCCCAGCTCATATGCACGGCGCTGCTGCGGAGCGACATCGAGGTCGCCGATGCGGCCGGCCTTCACCACACGGCCGTCGGCAAGCAGCTGCCACTCCATTTCGTAGGCATCCAGCCCGATGAAGAAATTTTCGTTATAGACCTCGACCCTGCCCTGCGCAAGGTCGACGGGCGTAGTCCAGATGCTCTGGTACTGGCGCTGCACCTCGTAGGCATGGGGGTGCCACGTGCGGTCGGGGGCAATGATACCGTTGCAGTTGAACGAGTTGTCCGTCGCATCGTAGTCGTTGAAATCGCCGCCGTAGAGGAACGACACACGGCCGTCGGGCTCGTAGCGGACAAGCCCCTGGTCGACGAAGTCCCAGATGAAACCGCCCTGGTAGGAGGGGTATTTGCGCACCAGTTCCCAATAATGGTCTAGGCCCCCCATCGAATTTCCCATGGCATGGGCATATTCACACTGGATGAGCGGTTTGGAGGGGTTGTTGCGAGCATATTTCTCGCATTGTTCATAGCCCCAGTACATGGGGCAGATGATGTCAGTGAAGGCCCCGTCCTGATCGTACACGGCACGTTCGTAATGCACCGGACGCGAAGGGTCGTACTCCTTGATCCAACGGTAGCATGCCTCGAAGTTGGGCCCCATACCCGCCTCGTTGCCCATCGACCAGACGATGACCGAGGGTGGTTCTTGTCGCGCAGCACCATGCGCTGGTTGCGCTCCATATGGGCCTGCGCGAAGGCGGGCACCTTGGCCAGCGTCTCTTCGCCGTAACCCATGCCGTGCGACTCGACGTTCGCCTCGTCCACGACATAAATGCCGTACTCGTCGCAGAGTTCGTACCACTGCGGGTCGTTGGGATAGTGGCTCGTACGCACGGCGTTGATGTTCATCTCCTTCATGATGCGAATATCCTCGATCATCCGCTCGCGGCTCACCACATAGCCCCCGATCGGGTCCATCTCGTGGCGGTCGGCACCCTTGATCAGCACGGGCTGTCCGTTGGCGAGCAGCTGCGCATTCCGGATCTCGACCGAACGGAAGCCCACGGGCTGCGTCACGGTCTCGGTCACGCCCCTGCCGTCCGACACGGCGATCTCGAGCGTATAGAGGTTCGGGGTCTCGGCCGACCATTTGGCCGGGTCGGCGACCTCGAAGACATACCCGCCCTTGCCGCCGGCAGGCTGCAATCGATGTTCCGCCACGACACCGCCCGCCGCATCGCGCAGCGTCAGACCGACCGACTTCACGCGGGGCGTGGTTTCCACCTCGACGCGCAGCGTGGCGTCCTTATATTCCGAATCCAGCACGGGCGTGATACGCACGTCTTCGAGGTGCGCCTTGTCGCGGGCAGTCAGCTCCACGCCGCGGGCAATGCCCGCGAAGCGCCAGAAGTCCTGGTCTTCGAGGTAGGTGCCGTCCGACCAGCGGAACATCTGCAGGGCAATGAGGTTTTCGCCCGGCTTCACGAACTTCGTGATGTCGAACTGCGCGGCCAGCTTGCTGTCCTCGCTGTAACCGACGAAACGTCCGTTGACCCAGACATAGACGTTCGACGTGGCGGAACCGATCGAAAGGAAGATGTCCTTGCCGCCCCACGATGCCGGCACCTCGAACGTATGCCGGTAGGAACCGACATGGTTTTCGGCGTCGGGCACGTGCGGCGGATCGTTCTCGAAATTGCCGCGCCACGCATAGCCGATATTCACGTAGAGCGGGTCGCCGTAACCGTTCAGCTCCCACATCCCCGGCACGGGCATCGCGCCCCACGACGCATCGTCGTAATCCACCTGCCAGATACCGGAGGGACGCTCCGAAGCGTTGCGCACCCAGTGGAATTTCCACACGCCGTCGAGCGGCATGCTCTCGCCCGCCGCAAAGGTCGAGTGCATCGGCAGACGGTTGATTTCATTGACGGCAGGGTCCTGCCATTCGCGGCCGGTCTGGGCCGAAGCGGCCAACGCGCCCGAAAGCGCCGCCGCAAGGATCAAGAGAGTCTTTTTCATCGGTTATGGTTATGGTTTTGGTTTCGCAGTCTCTTTACGGGTGCAGTCCACCAAGCTCATTTCGCAGCGGACGCAATCGAATTCCAGCCGGTAGCGGTTCGCGCCGCGCTCCAGCCAAAGATCGCCCTTCAGCCGCGGCCGCTCATTGAGGCATTCGCCGATTTCGCGGCGGATGCAGTAGGCCGAGCGCATCACCCGACGCCCGGCGGTCGTGGCCGCGAGGTCGAGCCCCGCTCGATTTGCCGGACGCCGTGGTCGCGGTAAAACGCTTCGGCAAGACGGTTGGTGACATTCTCCTCGGCCGAAAGCGTCTCCGACGGATACTCCGCCGCGCCCTCAGGCAGAATCCGGTGCTCGACGCCCCGCGCCAGCCGGGCCTGCAGCAGGGCGGCAAGCCCTTCGCGACGCAGCTGCGACGCCAGCGACGCCGGGACGAACCAGTCGCCGCCCCGCACTTCGGCCCCGCGCACGGCAAAAACCGTATCGCCGCCCTTCACCGCCTGCGTCCGCAATGCCGCGGTATTGGCCGCGGCATTTTTAGCCCTTTCCAGGGCGACGCTGCGTGCGGCCGAAGCCGTCACCCCCTCACAGTCGGTATAGCTGAACCTGACACCCCCTGCCGTCGCTTCGACCAGCACCGAGGCGGGGATCACGCGGCGCGTACGGCTGCGGGCGAGGAGCTGGTTGAAACGGTGGTCGTAATTGCGGTAGACCTCCGTCCCGGGCACAATACCTTCCATGCGGTTGGGCGTCACACAGTCGCCGTCGGCGGCGTTGACATTGGTGCCTGCGAACCCCCGGTCGGTGAGGAAACAGATGCCGTCGCCCGCGGCGAGCAAACCGCCCCGATCGAGACGGAACCTGTTCTTTTCGACCCGCACCACACGGCCCACATACTCGCCCACCGCCTTCGGCGTATCGAACGACGCCACGCCCGGCCGCTTGCCCGCGAAGAAATATTCCGACTCCCCGCGCGTGAAGCTCTTGGCCGTATCGGGCGTGAAATCCGGGATGCTCTCCCCGGCTGAAGCCCGCCGCAGATGCGGCCTTACGGCCAGCGCCGCGTCGACCTCGCGACGGTAGTAGGCCACCGTATTGCGGATATAATTGATGTCTTTGAGACGCCCCTCTATTTTCAGCGACCTGACGCCGGCATCCAGCAGCTCGCCGACGTGTGCCGAAAGATTCAGGTCGCGGACCGAAGCAGGTGTTTTCCGGCCAGATAGGTGCGTCCGCAGCCGTCGGTCAGATCGTAGGTCAGGCGGCACGGCTGGCTGCATGCGCCGCGGTTGCCGCTCCGCTCGGACATCGACCGCGACAGAAAACAGCGGCCGCTGTAACCCACGCAGATGGCCCCGTGGACGAAACACTCCACTTCGGCGTTCGTCGCGGCGCATATCGCCCGTATCTCGTCGAGCGACAGCGCCCGTTCGAGAATCACGCGGGCAAAACCGCATTCGCCTAGGAAACGCGCCTGTTCGGGCGTCATGTTGCACACCTGCGTCGAGGCGTGCAGCTCGACCGGAAGATCCATCCGCCGCAGAGCCATGTCCTGCACGATGAGCGCATCGACCCCGGCCGCGATCAGCTCGCGGGCCTGCCGCTCGGCGGTCTCCAGTTCGTCGTCGTAAATCAGGGTATTGAGCGTGGCATGCACCCGCACGCCGTAACGGTGGGCATACTCCGCGACGCGGGCGATCTGCTCCGCGCTGTTGCCCGCCGCATGGCGCGCCCCGAACTTCGCACCGCCGATATAGACGGCGTCGGCGCCGTAATCCACGGCAGCGACGGCCGACTGCAAATCTCTGGCGGGAGCGAGTAGTTCGACGAAGTTCATGCTTTATTTTTGCAAAAATAACAAATTCCCCGACAAAAACCGGAGCCGAAGCCGAAAAAACACAAGACAAAGAATTGATAACCGTTCTTGAAAAATATCACAAAATCACATATCAAAAACCTACTATCAATAGCAATCTAGGAAACCTCACTTCCTTAATTCAAGCATTCATTCAATTAAAAAACTTCCACATACTCTTTAACTTTCAAAAAAGAAGAAGCCAAATTCTTTACATTACTCGCTAAAAAGGGACTGTCGATGCTTTCTTACATCCATCTTCCATATAGTAAGCTAAATAAAAAGAACGATGTACTTTCTTAAAATTATCATATAAATTATCAACAACAACACCAAATTCAGGATAATCAAGTTGAGCTATCATAATAATCTCATGTACATTACTTTCAATCTGCGAACGGCAATCATCCAGATATCTCATCCAATTAAAATCATCTCCATGAAAATGATATGCTAAAGAGGAGATATGGACAAATCCAAAGTTTGGCAAGCTTTTTCAATATCCACATCTAATGGAATTACCGAGCTATTTTTCGAAGTAATATTTTGAAACAGATTTACTCCTACCTCCAATAAGGCACTGACATATTTGCGTAAAAATATGCTCCGATATTTACGCTCTGAATACCGAGATAAAACTACAGTCACTCCATAGACAATCGTTGCTGCAACAATTGACCAACATATATTCGTCAACCAATCCACTGAAATAATAATCCCCACACAGAAAGCAATCGCAGCTACCCCCAATAACCAGAAACTCTCTTTTCCAAGTAACATCATATATTTTCGCATAAACTTCTATTTTATGTATAAAATCATCTTTTCACTACTTTGGTCTTCACGCATCACACTTCCATCCTCATTATAAAGAGTCGAAACAGTCCTTCCGTACCTACAATCGCCTGAATCAGAATAAGTATACACACTATGATTTACAAAACTTAAATATCTTTTACCACTAGGATAACCTTTCTGATACTGCACTGATTTTGCCTCTACCATTCTCCCTTTATTGTCATAAACATAATCCCAACGATTACTAATCTGACCATTTTCATCACAAATTTCATAATAAGCCATATTCTGAGATTCCCAAGAACACTCACAATTTGCTGAAGACGTGGAATTACCACTACCGCAATCTTGTTCAAATTTATTTTCATCTCCACCACAAGCTTGAATGGTGATACTTACGAGTGCCCCCAATACAAACGACACTATTACCATACTTAATGTTCTATCCATAGTATTCTTTATTATTTACATGCCAGCCCCATAGCAAATTCAGTTTGAGTCCTTAAAATATATAAAAAACGTGGGACAAAACTTCCATTGATCATTGAGGTCTTCGACAACCTTGGCTATCAACGAAGTAAAGCCCACGTCGTGAAACGTGAGCGTCTTCGCTTTTCTAGTAGCCGTTTGAAAGTGTCGAAGTTCCAATGACTAGTAAAAGCTAACGCTTTTTATATGTAATCACAATTTAGATCAGCCGTTTATGTCATAAGCAATGATTTTATTCGTTATATCTGCAAATATAAGGATTTTCACCAGCATTGTCAACCTAAATAACCTTTTTCCTCGATAAGAAGATACAAATTGCCGCTATTTTTATAAATTTGCGGTTTGTAATACGAATACTCAAAAATCAACAGATAGTATGCTTACGCTAAAGCAAATCCGCGATGACAAAGAGGCCGCGATCCGCAAACTGGCCAAAAAGGGCGTGGACGCCGCACCCGTCATCGAAAAATCGAAACGCTGGACGACCGCCGCAAGGCAATTCAGGTAGAATTGGACAATACGCTGGCCGCGCAGAACAAAGCCGCCAAGGAGATCGGCGCGCTGATGGGTCAGGGCCGCCGCGAAGAGGCCGAGGAGCGCAAACGCTTCGTCGCCGACCTCAAGGAGAAATCCAACCGCCTGCAGGCCGAATCGCACAACGTGCAGGAGGAGTTGCAGGCAGCGATCGTCTCGCTGCCCAATTTCCCGGCCGACATCGTGCCCGAAGGCAAGACCGCCGAGGACAACCTCGTCGTAAAACTGGTCGAAAGCTACACCCAACTACCTGAAAACCCGCTGCCCCACTGGGAACTGGCGCGCAAATACGACATCATCGACTTCGACCTGGGCGTGAAACTCACGGGCGCCGGATTCCCCGTCTACAAAGGCAAGGGAGCCCGTCTGCAGCGTGCGCTGATCAACTATTTCCTCGACTGCAACACCCGGGCCGGCTACCTCGAAGTGGAACCGCCGATCATGGTTAACGAAGCCTCGGGCTTCGGCACGGGCCAGCTGCCCGACAAGGAAGGGCAGATGTACCACGCCACGGCCGACAATTTCTACATGATCCCGACGGCCGAAGTGCCCGTCACGAACATCTACCGCGACGTGATCCTCGACGAAAAGGATTTCCCCGTAAAAATGACCGCCTACACCCCTGCTTCCGCCGCGAAGCCGGTTCCTACGGCAAGGACGTGCGCGGCCTGAACCGCCTGCACCAGTTCGACAAGGTCGAGATCGTGCAGCTGAGCCTGCCCCAGAACTCGTACGAAGCGCTGGACGGCATGGTGGCGCATGTCGAGTCGATCGTCAAGTCGCTCGGCCTGCCCTACCGCATCCTGCGTCTGTGCGGCGGCGACATGTCGTTCACTTCGGCGCTCACCTACGACTTCGAGGTCTACTCCGAAGCGCAGAAACGCTGGCTGGAGGTCTCGTCGGTTTCCAACTTCGAGTCGTTCCAGGCCAACCGCCTGAAGCTCCGCTACCGTGATGCCGACAAGAAAACACAGCTGGCACATACGCTCAACGGCTCGTCGCTGGCGCTGCCGCGTATCGTGGCCGCCCTGCTGGAGAATTTCCAGACCCCCGACGGCATCCGGATTCCCGAGGCGCTGATCCCCTATACGGGTTTTGATATTATCAAATAAGTTTCTATATTTGCTGACACAACACAACTTTTAACAATAAATTTCAACAAAAATGGCTTACAAAATCACTGATTCCTGCGTTGCCTGCGGCACCTGCATCGGCGAGTGCCCGACCGAAGCGATCTCGGCCGGCGATATCTATGTCATCGATCCCGATAAGTGCATCGACTGCGGTACCTGCGCTGGCGTTTGCCCGAGCGAGGCTATCATCGAAGGATAAGCAACACGGAAAAATCCGAAAAAAAGCACACCCCGAAAAGGTGTGCTTTTTTATCCTCTGCCAGCTTATGAAAAAACTCCTGCTCCTATGCCTGTCGGTTCTCGCAGCGTCTTGCGATACGGCGACACGACAATTCGAATCCCGGCTGGATGAAATCGTGTCGGGGCACAAAGCCTTCGTCGGGGTCGCAA
>JBKSUH010000010.1:0-27064 GCA_047233565.1 Alistipes sp. | reverse complement strand
GGCCATCGACGGGGCCACCGGGGTCGGGGCGTTGGCTTGTACCGTGATGCCTGCCGCAAGGGCGGCGCGCAGCGTGCCTTCGCCGAATACCGCCACGGCGGGCAGGTTTTCGGTGCCGAACTTGTCGACAAGGGTCTTGACGTCCGAAGGCGAATAGAGCGCCAGCAGTCCGTAATCCGCAAGCTGTACGTCTTCGAGCTCCGAAGCCACCGTGCGTGCCAGAATGACGGGGTCTACCGCCAGCTTGAGCTTGGCAAGCGTCTCGGGAAGTTCGGGTTTGTGGGGCTCGCTCAGCGCCAGCAGGAATTTCTCGTCCTTATGTTTGATTATCAGTTCGATGAATGACGTGAACGATCCGTCGGCGAACGAAATCTTGCGTTTGCGGTAAACGATGTATTTTTGCAGGTAGAGTGCCACGGCTTCCGTCTGGCAGATGTATTTCATGGTTTCCGGCACGGTGATGCGGGCTTCCTCGCAGATATGGAAAAAGCTGTCTACCGTCGTGCGCGAAGTGAAAATAACGGCCGTATGTGTCAGTATCTCGACCCGCTGGGCACGGAACTCCTTCAGGGATACGCCCACGACACGTATAAAAGGTTTATAGGCGATCTCTACGTTGTATTTCTCGGACAATTCGTAGAACGGGGACTTCTCTATAACTGCGGGCCTCGGCTGCGAAACCAATACTTTTTTAACTTTCAATGCTGACCTAAGTTTTACGTTGTTCTTCAATCACTGAATCACCTTGCCACGAGCAGCCATAACAGGCTGACCGGGAAGACTTCCACGATGCAAAGGTACAAAATCCAATGCAAAATCGAAACTTTTTTGGAAATAAACAGGTTCAGCACCTCCCTGAGGTATAAGATAGCCGTTACGATCAACTCGATGACAATGATGCAGAACCAGACGCCTCCGGTACCCCGGGGACAGAGGGCGAAGAGCAGGAGTACGGGTGACGTGACGATGACGGCAAGGGTGAAGTAGGTGCGTTTCAGCAGGACGACCTGCGAGATGAAGGGCTGCGAAAGCGTTACGGCTCCGGCCAGCCGGACGACTCCCCGCTGGAAAATCCCCACGCACAGACAGGCGAACGTCGCCAGCAGGCTGAGGGCCAGCACGGCGCCCTGCGGGAGTGTTTCGATCAGGCTGTCCGGAATCAGCGAATCGCCGTACTTGACAGTCATGACGCCCACGAAGAGGATGCCGATGGCGGTCGCGACGTTCAGGAAGTGCGAAAAACCGCTGCCGCCCGGATCCTCCATAAGGCGTTTGCCCGTAGCGGTGTCGTGCGATACGCGCGTCAGCAGCAGCCGTATGTCGCCCAGATTGCGGTAGAGCAGTATGGCGTAGGTCGCTGCGAGCAGCAGGACGAAGCCCTGAAAGACGGGGTTTTCGGTGAGGGACGGAGCCGGAGCCGCCGGCAGGATACGGGCCGGAACGAGGGTCGATGCCGGACCGAAGACCTTATCTGCCGGCGCGTCGCGCCAAAGCGTGTCGGCCGCGCCCCGCAGCGGGCCTTCCAGCGAAAGAACGGCAGCGAGTCCGCTGCCTGCGGCCCGGAATGCAGCGTATCCGCCGCCAGCGAGTCCGCGCCTTGCGCCGGGGCGGGGGCGGCCGGCAGTGCGGTTCGGGTGTGATGTTCCGGGCTGAATCGCCCGTGCCGGACAGGGCGCGCGTCGTCTCTTGGGCCGTATCGGAGGTGTTCGCCGCGGTTTCTGTGGACGGATAGGCCGCAGAACGGTCCGTGCCGCGGCCTTGTGCCGATGCCGAAGTGTCGGCCGGAGCCTGCTGCGCAGCGGAGTGGCGGCTTCGCGTACGGACGCGGGGCCGGATTCCTGCGTTCGGGGCAGCGGAACCGGCACGGTATGTCTCAGCGTGTCGGTCATTCCTCGAATATGCGTTTGAGCGTGATGCGGATCGTCGTGCCTTTGCCGATCTCCGATTCCGTCACGCCGATCTTACCCTGGTGGTAATCCTCCACGATGCGGCGCGAAAGCGAGAGCCCGAGCCCCCAGCCGCGGGTCTTGGTCGTGAATCCCGGTTCGAAGATACGCTTCCAGTTCCCCTTGGGGATGCCCTTGCCCGTATCCTTGACGTCGATCATCACGTTCTTGTCGTCCGACGAGATGCGCACGTCGATCGACCCGTGCCCCTGTAGGGCGTCGAGCGAGTTTTTCATCAGGTTCTCGACCACCCATTCGAACAGTGCGGCGTTGATGTTGGCCTGCACGGGGGCGATGGCTAGCCCGTTGTAGTCGAGCGTCACGTTGCGCGGGATGCGCTTACGGAAATACATGACCGACTCGCCCACTACTTCGTTGATGTTGGCCGGGGTAAGGGGTGTTTCGGAGCCGATCTTCGAGAAGCGGTCGACGATCTTCATCAGGTGCGTGAGGTCTTTGTTCATCTCCTCCACGGCGCTCTGATCCACGTCCTGCGAGCGCAGGTATTCGATCCACCCGAGCAACGACGAGGTGGGGGTGCCCAGTTGGTGTGCCGTCTCCTTCGCCAGCCCGATCCACACCCGGTTCTGCTCGTCGTGTTTCGAAGACCGGAATGCGATGAACCCCAGCAGGATAAAGGCCGTTATGACCAATATCTGGACATAGGGGAAGTAGTAGAGCGATTTGAGCAGTGCCGATCGCCCGTAGAAGATGATGTGGTAGTGGTCGTTGGACCACCAGAAACGCACCGTGCGCGGGGTGTTCTCGGCCGTGAATTTGTCGATCTGCCTGCGCAGCCGGTCGGGGTGGTCGATGATCTTTTCGGGAACCAGGTGGAATTGGAGTACCTCCAGGTTCTCGTTGGTCATGATGAACGGGATGTTGTTGCCGTTCGACACGATGTCGGTGATGAGCGGGTCTTCCATCGAGCCTCCCATCACGTTGCGGTTCGCACGCTCCATCGCATGGGCCCACAGCGCCACGTCGTGCTGCTCCTTTTCCTTCAGGCGCTTGGCCATGTTGTTGGTGTAGAGCAGCGACACCATGCCGAGGGACACCCCCACGATGATGACCACCACGCGGTTGCGGAACGAGAATATGTCGCGGCGGATCTTCATGGCCTGTGTTTATTTACGCGGGGTGTCCTGCTCGGTGACGATCCGCGCGTACTCCTGTCCGTTGCCGAGTATTTCGATGGCTTTCAGCACGTCCCCGTCGTCGGGAAGCGAATGCTCGATGACGCCTTCCGAATAGCCGTGGCGCAGTACGATGTCGTTGTTGATCGACTCGACGATCTCCTTGCGGTAGGTTTCAAGATTGGTCGCCGTGTCGTCCCGGAGCGTCGAGTCGATGGCTGCGATCTGCTGTTCCACCTCTTCGAAGCGATCCGTTTTGGCAGCCTCGCGCAGTTTCTTGAGTGCCCGCCGCGTATCCGACTCATAGGGAACCTCCTTGTCCTTCATGAACTCGGCGAACTCGGCGTAATCACCGTCCGTGATCGAGAACGTGCGGATGTCGATCTGTTGTCCCGGGTGCCGGCGTACGTATTCGTCCCCGAAATCCTCGATGAATCCCAGCGCATAGAGCGTCATGGCGAAGCGGCTGATGTACTCCGGTTCGGTGCGGATGTCGGGCATGATGCCGCCCCCGTCGTAGACCTTGCGTCCGGCGCGGGTCGTGTATTCCGAGATGAGCGAGTCGGGTACCGAGCGAACGGTACCCTCCTGCGAGTGGGAATAGTCGATGGCCTGTATGCAGCGTCCCGAAGGGATGTAGTATTTGGCGGTGGTGAGCTTCAGCATGGCGTTGTATCCCAGCGGGCGCGGGGTCTGCACGAGCCCTTTGCCGTAGCTGCGCTGGCCGATGATGACCGCGCGGTCGAGATCCTGCAACGCTCCCGTCACGATCTCCGATGCCGATGCCGAGTTGCCGTTGACGAGCACCGCCAGCGGCAAGTCCGGGAGTATCGGTTCCGATTCGGTGCGGTATACCCGGCGCGAATCTTCCGTGCGGCCTTTGGTGCTCACCACTTCGGTGCCTTTCGGGACGAACATCCCCAGTATCTTCACGGCCTCCTGCATGATGCCGCCGCCGTTGCTGCGGTAATCGAGGATCAGCCCCTTCAGTTCGCCCTCCGAACGCAGCCGTTCGATGGCCGCCCGCATATCCTCGTAACAACCTTCGGTGAAATCGCTGTGGCGGATGTAACCGATGCCGTCGGCCACCCATCCCGTGTAAGGCACGCCCGGAATGGAGATGCGCTCGCGCTGCAGGGTGACGGTCTCGGTGCTGCCGTCGAGGTGCTCGACGGTCACCTTGACCTTGCTGCCCGGCTCTCCCTTGAGCCGGGAGCTGACCTGCTCGGTCGTGAAACCTTTGGCATCCTTGCCGTCGATGGCGAGGATCTTGTCGCCGATCTTCAGCCCGGCCCGGTCGGCGGGCGAACCCTTGTAGGGCTGGGCTATCTTCACCCAGTCGCCCTTTTGGCGGATGAGCGATCCCACGCCGCCGTATTTGCCCGTGGTGAGCAGCTCGAAGTTGGACATCTGGTCTTCGGGGATGAACTCCGTGTAGGGGTCGAGGTCGCTGACCATGCCTTCTGCGGCACCTTCCATCAGCTTGTCCGGGTCTACCGGGTCGACATAGCCGAGCGAAAGTTCGCGCATCATATTGACCGTGATCTCCATGTTGCGCCCCAGCCCGAAGTCGTTGCGGGCCGCAAAGGTCAAAAGGGCTGCCGCCGAGGCCGCAATGACGGCCGTGAGCAGGTATCTGTATCCTTTCCTAATCATGTTTACTCATTTGTATGTACGAATCCAGCCGGTATTCGACCCGGGCGACGCCGCGGCGTATGCCGTCGATCTGAATCCACTGTCCGTATTGTGAAACCTTTATTTCGTCCTCTCCCAGCAGCATCAGCTTGCGCAGCGGGCCGTCGGCGCGGAATGTCATCACCCCGTCTTCCTCTCCGCGCAGCGAAAAGCCTGCCGACTTGAAGGCGTTGATGATCTGTTCGCGGTTCTCCTCCACGTCGCCTTCGACCTTGCGCACCACGAACCCGAATTTCGGGTATAGCGCCGCAAGCACCACGATTGCCGCGAACAGCGTCGCGTAACGGCTGGTGTGGAACATTACGTAGACTGTCTGGTCGAGGGTCAGTGCCGAAGTCCCCGTTGCGAGCATCAGGGCCAGGATGGCTACACAGATAACGCACAGGGCGACGAAATATTTTAACGAGCGGATGAAGTATTTCATAACAGTGATTTTTGTTGGATTTGTATCGTTACAATGCCGTTGTCGGTCGTAGCCGCCGCCGGCGCCGTTTGCAATTTCTCCCTTCCCCTCTTTGGGAGGGCCTTGCCGCAGGCGGCTGTTCCTGTCATCTATTTCCCCTTTCCGATCTTCCCGATGCGGTCGGCGACCTCCTGCATGAGCCATTTGGGCGTGGAGGTGGCGCCGCATATGCCGACCGATTCCGCGCCTTCGAACCATGCGGGGTCGATCTCCGCGGCTTCCTCGATGTTGCAGGTCCGGGGATTGGCCGTGCGGCACACTTCGAAGAGCACCCTGCCGTTCGACGATTTGCGTCCACAGACGAACACCACCGCGTCGAACCGCCGTGCGAACTCCTGCAGATGCTGTTCGCGGCTGGAGACCTGCCGGCAGATCGTGTCGTCGATATGCACGTCGGCGGGATTCGCCGCCCGGCGGCGCATCTCGGCACCCAGGGCCTCGAACAGGGCGATGCTCTGGGTCGTCTGCGACAGGAAATAGACCGGCCGCGTAAAGTCGATCAGGCCGAGGTCTTCCTCGCCTTCGATGACGATGGTCGGTGCCTGCACCTGTCCCGTGAGCCCCACGACTTCCGCATGGCCCCGTTTGCCGAGGATCACAACCTGTCCTCCGACGGGGTGCATCTGTTCGTGTGCCTTCACCACGCGGTTCTGCAAACGGGCGACCACCGGGCAGGTGGCGTCGATCACCCCGATGCCGAGCTTTTTCGCGCGCGCGAAAGTCGTGGGCGGTTCCCCGTGGGCGCGGATGAACAGCCGCCGGCCGCCCAGTGCGGGCATGTCGGCGTGGGTTACGGTGCGCAGCCCCAGCCGTTCGAGGCGCTGCACTTCGATGCGGTTGTGGACGATGTCGCCCAGCGAATAGACCGTACTCCCCTCGGCGAGGGCTTTCTCGGCCTCCGAAATAGCCCGGACTACGCCGAAGCAGAAGCCCGATTTGTCATCGATCTCTATTCGCAACCCTTTCACTGTGCCCTGCGCACGGCGATCCGTGCTTCTATCTGGTAACTTGTTCGAATTCCTTCCTGAACCACGCCATCTGCTCGCCGACCGTCATGCAGCTGTTGTCGAGTACGATGGCGTCTTCGGCCTGCCTGAGCGGCGATATCGCACGCCCCATATCGGCCTTATCGCGCTCGCGCACGTTGCGTTCGATCTCCTCGAGCGACACCGGGTCTCCCTTGGCGCGCAGCTCGTCGTAACGGCGGCAGGCCCGTACCTTGGGGTCGGCCGTCATGAAAATCTTCAGTTCGGCGTCGGGGAATACCACCGTGCCGATGTCGCGGCCGTCCATCACCACGCCGCGGCGGCGCCCCATCTCCTGCTGCATGGCCACCAGTTTCCTGCGTACTGCGGCGATGGCGCTCACGCGGCTCACGCAGTTGCTCACCTCGATCGTGCGGATCTTGCCTTCGACCAGGTCGCCGTTGACGTAGATGTCGCTGGCACCGCGTTCGGGGTTGAAACGGAACGTGATGGCGATCTGGTCGAGCAGCCTGACGACTGCGTCCTCGTCGACGATGCCCGACCGGATCGCACCGTGTTCCAACGCATAGAGCGTGACGGCGCGGTACATGGCACCGGTGTCGATGAAGATGTAGCCCAACGCCGGGCGATGGCTTTGGCGAAGTGCTTTTCCGCACGACGAGAATCCGTCTACGGCATTATGATTTTGTGTTTAGTATCCGACATTGGGGAATATATCAAGGAATGTCGAAATATGGTGTAAATGCCAGTATGCCGATGATGAGACCCGCGACGTGGTTGATCGTCAGCATGTGCGGGAGCGGAAACGGCGGCGGAAGAGGTTGATGACGAAAGCCAGCATCGTCCACCATGCCGCGGCGCCGCCGAAGAACCCGCGATGATGAACACCGCGCGGATGAATCCTCCCCCTTGTGCGTGATGTCGCCGCCCGAAATCTTGAAGACGGCGAAGAAGGCGAGAATGTAGGGAATTACCATGATGAGTTGGCGATCGTAAGTCCGAAGATCGAGGCGAAGTCCTGCCACAGCGACGTCTTGCCCGCCCGGTTGCGGCGTATCTGCGGTACGGGGTTCTGGGCGCAGATGTAGACGCCGACGATTACCACGAAGATGCCGCCTATCACGCGCAGCAGGGTGTTGTACTGCTCGATCTGGGTCTGGAGCATCGAGTAAAAAAACAACGCCGCCATGGCCATGAAGGTGTCGGCACAGGCTACGCCCAGGCCGGAGACGATTCCCGAACGACGGCTTTTCGACAGGGTGCGCTGGATGCACAGCACGGCCACGGGGCCTACCGTGATCGATGCCGCCACGCCTACGCAGATGCCGCGGAACATAACGTCCAAGATTTCCAATCCCATTTTCTTCGGTTGCGGAGTTTCAGGCAACAAAGATACGAAAAACCTCGGACATCCGTCAAGGCCGCGTGAAAAAAGGGCGTGGCCGATTGTCGGAAATGGCCGATATGTTGATAAAATATCGAAAACTTTGGCCGCAGAGTTGTATATCGGTACTTGTTAGTCAGTATTTTTGCATAAACAACAAGCGGGCCTATGGCAGAAATGAAACAATTCGGGATCGACCTCGAACTCGACGATACGGTGGCCCAGGGCCACTATTCGAATCTGGCGATCATATCCCACTCCACCTCGGAATTCATTATCGATTTTGCCGCGGTGCTTCCCGGCGTGCAGAAAGCCCGTGTCAAGAGCCGCATTATCCTCACGCCCGAACACGCCAAACGGCTGTTGCGTTCGCTGCAGGAGAATATCGTGCGTTATGAAAGCAATGTGGGCAAGATCGAAATACCCACTCCTCCGCCGGTTCCCGAGACGGACCGAAATGGGCGAGGCTTAAAGAAATGAGGGCGCTGACATGCAGCGCCCTTTTGCTTGTTCGAAGGCGTGTTCCGGTCCGGCCGAAAATCCGGTTGTCCGTGCGGTCCGGATTCCCGTTCAGTCCGGGGGCGGTTCGGGATGGATGATGGTGCGGAGGGCGCTCCGGTCCGGTAAAACCGTCCGGGCGTTGCCGGCAAGTCGGGCTGTTTCGCGGGATTCGCGTTGCCCGGCCTCTCTCCGGGACGGTTTCTGCCGGCCGTCGTTGCCGGGATTATCTGTATCCCGGCTTGCGCCGTCCGGTGCCTTCGCAGCCCGTCAGGTCGTCGCCCAGCTCCGCACGGTACCGTTCGGCGACCGCTTCCAGTTTTTCAGCGATTTCGGGGTGCTGCGACAGCACGTTGCAGCGTTCGCCCGATCGCGCCGCATGTCGGACAGCCTCTTTCCTCGACACGGCGTGGGATCATCTCGCGGGCATGCCGTCGTCGCCGGGCGTCCCGTAGGCGAGGTAGTCGTGCGGGGAAAATCAATTTATAGGTGCCGTCGGTCACGGCTTCGAGACTGTTGTCCTGATAATAGAGACAGAGCGCGTCGCGGACCGGCGCCGCGTCGGGGTCTTCGAGCAGCGGCAGCATGCCACGTCGATCTTGTGTGCGGGAGCGGCGCTTGGGGCGATCTGGGCGAAGGTCGGCAGCAGGTCGATGTTCGAGGCCAGCCGTTCGCAGACCGTACCCGCGGGTATCGTCCTTTCCGGCGATAAGCGGCACGCGGAGTCCTCCGTTGAAGGTGGCGTGGCCTTGGCTTCGCGCAGGCCTCTCCGGTCGATCTGGCATGGATTGCCGTAGGCGATCCACGACCGTTGTCCGAGGTGAAGATCACCAGCGTATTGCGCTCAGCCCCAGCTCTCGAGCGTCCGGAGCACCTCGCCGACGCTCCAGTCCAGCTCCATCATCACGTCGCCGTAAAGCTCCTGTTCGCTTTTGCCCTTGAATTCTGTCCGAGACGGCCAGCGGCACTGCGGCATCGAGGGGCCAGATAGAGTGAAGAAGGGGCGCTCCCTGTCTCCTGCGCGGATGAACTTCACGCTTCGTTCGGTATAGTCCGTGGTGAACGTGGTCTGTCGAGGCTGTAGCCCAGTATCTCGTTGCCTTCGTAGGTCGGCAGGTCGGGGAATTTCCACTTTGGGGTGGTAAGGGTACATGTCGTTCGAGTAGGGCAGTCCGTACCACTCGTCGAACCCGTGCTGCAGAGGCAGGAACTCACTGGCGTCGCCGAGGTGCCATTTGCCGAAGATCGCCGTGGCGTAGTCGCGTTTCTTGAGCACTTCGGCGATGGTCTCCCTCCGCGTCGCTGATGCCGTAGGGGCAGCTCGGATTGGGCGCATGGGCGAAGCCGATGCGGTTGGGGTAGCACCCCGTGAGCAGCCTGCGCGATGCGCCGCTGATGGCCGCGCGGCGTAGTTGGAGTACCGCATCCCTTCTGAGGGCCAGCCGGTCGATGTTCGGGGTTTGGCAGGCCCATGGCTCCGGAGAAGGAGAAGTCTCCGTTTCCGGCGTCGTCGAGGTTGATGAGGATGAAATTGACGTAATCGGGTTGTTTCTGGCCCGTGCCGCACGAGACGATCCCCGTGGCGGGCCGCGGCCGCCGGCAGAATGGGTAGGTATTTATGTTCGGTTTTGTTTTTAACCTGACGGTTGATGCTTTGCGCTTTCGGGGCGTAATAACTCCATGATCTCCCGCATGCGCGCCGACCCTTCGTCGGTGTCCTTGTATTGTCGGCGCAGTTCGAGCATCTCGCGTTTCATCGCTCCGATCACCCGTATAGGCCGGGTTGCCGTACTGGTTCCGGTTCTCGTGCGGATCGGTCCGGAGGTCACCCGTACGAGCGGCGTCGAGACGCACCGTCCACGAGCCGGTCATGCCGAGCCGGTCGCCGTAGAAGAAGATCAGCTTGTAACGGTCGTTGCGATGCCCATGTGCGCCGGGCGTATTTCGTGCTGGGTCCAGTAACGGTAATACATGCTGCGGGGCCACTCCTGCGGCTCGCCCGCGAGGTTTCCTGAAACGGCGGCCCTGCGCCGCTGCGGGTTCGCTCCGGCATAGTCGCCAGCAGCGATGAAATCGACGTTGGTGACGATGTCCCCGTTGCGGGTTCCGGCCGGAATCTCTCCGGGTAGCGGATCACGAAGGCATGCGCAGCGGTTCCTCGTACATGATCCGCTTGTCGAAGAATCCGTGTCTCTCCGAGGAAGTAACCCTGATCCGAGACGTAGATCACGACCGCATTCTCTCGCCAGCCCTCTTCGTCGAGCGTGCGGAGCAGCGGCCGATGTTGTCGTCGATCGCCGCGGCGCAGCGCGGTAGTCGCGGACGAGCTTCGGATAGATGGCCCGGCGGTTGGCGACCGAATCGCCCTCGACGCCGCAGAAAGGCAGTTCGGGGTAGTAGGTCCACCAGTTCTCCGGATCGGTGTAGGCCTTGTTCCAGCGCCATGCCATCGTTTCGAGCGGCTGGCCCTGGCGAACGTGCGGGCTCTGACTTCGCGGGGCCGAATTCGAGCGAGCTCTTCCGGCCTCGGGGAACCTACGCCGTAAAGGTGCGCGAACGGCCGGGAAATCGCACGGTTCGTGCGGCCTTGAAGTGCAGAACACCGAAAAGGGCTTCGTCCGGTCCCGCCTTTTGATCCGGACGGATCGCCTTGTCGGTCACCAGATCGGTCGAGAATCCTTCCACCGCACCGCCTACGCCCTTGTCGTCGTCCATCCAGTTTTCTCGGCCGTCTTGAATACCGGGTCGCGGTAGGTGCCCTGATCGTGGAAAACGCTGTAATAGTCGAATCTCGCGTTCCTTTTTCAGATGTGGATTTGCCGACCAGCGCCGTCCGGTAGCCGGCCTGATCAGGTCAGCCGCTTGGCGATGTTGTCCTGTTCGGGGCGCAGTGCGTCGTCGAGCGTGAGACGCCGTGCTCAGGTGGCTGTACTGCCCGGTGATCGCGGCCCGGCTCGGCACCGAGATCGAGTTGGTGCAGAACGCGTTGCCAGCACGCACCCTTCGGCGGAAGGCGGGCGATGTTGTCGTTGGCGGCGTACGGCGCCAGAATGGCCGTAAATGCCCCAGCTCTGCGAGGTGTACTACAGTCCGAGAGAATGAAGAGAATATTGGGATGCTCCTGCGGCGCTCGGTCCGTGCATCCTGCGGTCGACGGGATAATTCGACGCGCCGCGCATAATTTGAATCCGCGTGTATCCATACTGCCAATATACGAAAATTTCGTCGATAAACAGAAACGGACGCAGATTCCGGACGAAATAAGCTTCGGGAAGCTGTTTGGAGCGCATGACCCGCAGTTTCCACGTAGCGGCCCGGAGCGCCGGGGAGAAGTTCGCTTCTGTGGCCAAAATGCGTTTGACGGCACCCGGCGAATTTCCGGATAGTGCTCGCCGTATACCTCGCGGAATGCTGCCGTCGTCCGACCACCCATACCTCTGCTCCTGCGGCGTCCATGATGTGCGACCCGTAGTCCAGCAGGGTTGAACGCCACCTGCGCGATCTCCTCCTGCCGTCCGAGGTCGATCACGGCCTCCATGTCGTCGTCCTGCCAGCCCGCCCAGTTGCCGTAGGTGAAGACCCGCTTGCCCCGCAGGCCGTCGTCTGAGCGCGGCGGCCGCGTATGGGATGCGGAGCGGTCAGCAGCCGGATCGGCTTCATGGTGGCCTTGTTGAAAGTCACCTCCTCGCGGAAGGGTTCGCTGCGCCGTCCGTCGGGCAGGACGACCGCCCGACCGCCGTCGGCGATCCGATCCACACCAGGTCGGTGCAGAGGCGACTCTTCTCGGGCTCGCCGCCGTCCAGCGTGTAGCGGATGTCCGCTCCGGCAGCGACGAAAGGGTCATCCCCACCGCCTTGCGGCCGTAATCCGCGGTGAAGGCGCCGGTTATGTCGTAGAAATAGGGAAGTGGTAGCCGTAGCCGTCGCGGTCGTAGAACCCGACGAGCCGACTGGTTCGCTCCATGAAGTCCGTGAAATCCTTCCCGTCCGACCACGCCCTTCCGCGAGCGCCGCCAGCCGAAGAAAAGCAGCATGTGTTCCAGACATCGGTCCGTCATGTGGTCGTCCACACGTTGGCCTGCACGCAGATAATGTGACGGGCCTGCTCCGGCGTCAGCTTTCGGGAACGGGTTCGGTGTCGCGGTGACCTTTTTCAGCGAATATAACCGCCGATGGTCGGCGGTTCGGTGTCGATGTTCGCCGACTGGTTATAAGTCGAAGTAGCGACGAGTTGGGCGACATGATGACGTCGAAACCCTCGTCGGCGGCCCTCCGATGCCGCCTGCCGTTCCGCGCCCTGAGCATGACCGTAGCGTCAGGGCGACATCGCCGTCAACGATTTCGTCCAAGATCGAGCCGCCGTTACGTGCGAGGAACTCCTCGATCCGTGTTGAAGTAGCCCTGAAGCTTGTCTTCGGCGCTGTGGCGGGTGTCGGTTTTCACCCCGCCCCAGGACGCTGACTGGCATTCGGGACACCCCGCCACCGCGCGCGGCGATTCGTCGCCCCCGATGATGTCCTCGAGGGAAGAGTCCATCACCTCTCGAGGACCTTTCCACGAAAGAAGACCGCGGATTGCCCGCGCAGGAGGATGTCGCGGCGCACGCCTGGCTGGGGAGGTGATGATGCCTCTGTGCATCCGAGTCGGTAGGAGGCGAGCGCCGCCGTCATGTGGCCCGGCATGTCGACCTCCGAACGACCTCGATATAGCGTGCGGCATACTCGACGAGTCGCGGACTGGCCGTTTGGCGTATGCCGCCGAAGTGCCTGGCCTGCCCGCGAGCTGTCGTGTCGCGGCGGAAAGCCCTGGTTTCCGTCAGGCGGGGATAGGCGTCGATCTCGATCCGCCACCCCTGATCGTCGGTCAGGTGCCAGTGGAAGACGCTGAGGCGCAGCCCCGCCAGATCGATGATCCGCTTCACCTTCGACGGATAAACGTGCGCCCCACGTCGAGCATCACGCCCCGGTAGCCCAGATACGGCACGCCTGATGTGGACCGCACGGGAAAAGCACTTGGCTGCTTTTGCGGCGCCCATCGCCTTGCGGAGCGTCTGGAGCCGTAGAACACGCCGGCGTCGGACTCCCGGCTGACGGTGATGCGGTTCGAAACCCTATTTCGTACGCTTCGCCGCCTTTGCCCGGCGCGTCGGCCCGCAGGATGACGTTCTGCCTCGTCGCAAAGGCCGTCCGGACCGGTGATTTGGGGCCGACGACCGATTCGACATATCCGGCGAGAAACCCGCATTGGCGCGCATGCCGTCGCCGTCGCCGGTGCATACGATCCGGGTGCGGGCGTCCAGTTCGAATGCCGCCGTCGCCGGGCGCGATTTCGCCGGGGCGCGGCACGATCCGGTAATCGGCGGTCGTTTTGCCCTCGCCGCAGGCCGTGAGCGCGATGCAGGTCAGCAGCAGGTGGAACGAAAATTTCATGTCACGTTTTTCAGAAAGTGGTCAATGAAACTCGCCTCCGTAAATTCGGCTTTACGGGAGGTCGATCGTTCGGACGTTATTGGGCCGAGAACGCTGTCCCAGCGTATACCCCACCTCGATGCGTTTGTCCGGTGAAGATGTAGGGGTGTTTGCGGACGCCCGGGGATGAGGGCGTCGGGCTGTTTGCCTCGTGGCGTCTTTGAAGAGGTGGTCTCGTTTCCGTCATCGGAGTGTCTCTTCGATACATTTTACGCTGGAGCCCGAACCATCGCCTTGCCTTCGGGTACTGCTGAGTTTCCAGTAGTCCTTAGCAGACCCGGCGTATAAACGGCCGGAAACGCATAGTGTTGCTGTTCAGCTCCTGGACGCTGCGCGCTACGACCAGAACCGACCTGACAGTAGCGGTAACGCAGGCTTCCGAGGTTGCCGGAAGCGGATTCGTTGCCGAAGCGGATGCCGTTCAGGGCGTAGAACTGCGTCGCGGCATAGCCGATTTGGCCGTGTAGCCGACGTTGCCGTTCACGTAGAGCGTGATGTCACCTTCGTCGCACACGATGGCGATATGGTGCCAGATGTTCGACTGGAGCGGGATGGAGGAGATCTGTTTGCCGGAGCGGCTGACCATGCCGTTGATCAGGCTGTTCTTCAGCCGCCGCCGCTGTCGCCCAGACGGAGCATGAAGCCGTCCTGAATGATCTTCGTGCCGCCCTGCTCGTAGTAGCCGATGGCCGACGCGAGCCATGTCGTCGTGTTGCCGGTGTAGATCTGACTGGGGGTTGGAACAGCGTTTCGAAGGTCCACGACGGGAGTTTGTAATCTTCGGCGAAACGCAGATAGCTGTTGCCCGTGATCGACTACTCGTTCGAATAGGGAACAGGCGTTGCGGCCAAGACGAATGCGTCGGCGCCTTCGAGCACCGCATGGCTTCCCTTCGGCTTTACGGCGATGGCAGCGCATGGACGAATCCCGTCTTGTTCTGCTCCGTGGTGAGCGGATGCAGGGTGATTGTCACCGGATTGAGACGACCTTGCCTGCGGGGATCACCGCGCTGCTTTCGAATTTTCGTAGTTGGTGTTGGGAAGCAGTGTGAAGGAGGTGTTGTTCTGTTTGCTGTACGTCGAGGGCCTTCTCGTCCACGTATACGGTGGTTGGTTTCAGCCTCGCCCAGCGGTTTCGAGGATGCGGGGGCGTGACCGTAGACGCTGCCGTCGTCGGGAATGACGAACGAGACGATTTGGCCGTTCCGACCGCTTCGTTCAGGAAGATCTGCCGGGGCCCGTTACGTCGTCGTATTTGAGTCGGCGTTGTCGCAGGACACATCACCGTCACGATCGCTGCGACGGCCGATAAATAAAATGCCTTGATTTTCACTTTCGCAGTGGTTTTATTCGGTTATTCGTCTCGGACCCTCTTCGTTCTCGGACCGATGTACGGCGTTGATGGCTTGCCGGGTCCACGGATAGAAGCCCGATTTGCCGGACAGATAATATTCGTATTCATGTGGTAGGAGCCTAATCCGCGCCTTTCGGTAGGTCTTGCCCCTCCCATGTGGGTTTCCAGAGAGCCTGCCCCAGAAGCCCTCTGATGCCGCCCGTGGTAGAGCGCCGCCCTCGGCGGCGTATTGTTCGAAGGGGACCGTGGTGTAGAGCTGGTGAACAGCTCTTCCGGCTCCATATCCCGAACCGTTCCGGATCACCGTGCTGATGTAGGTGTTGAGTCCCGAATCGGAGGAGGTGCTGTACGCCTGCCAGATGAAGTAGTCGAAATAGGCATGCAGCGGCCTTCGACGGCGTTGATCTCTCGTCGATGACCAGCAGTTTGTCCGTGCCCGATTTCGGTCCGAGGTATTTGCCCAGCTCGTCCACGAAGATGTAGAAGTTGTCGCGGTTGGATAGCCGCGTTTGCAGCCGGCTCCGCCGACGTTCGGCTCGTAGTCCAAGTCGATGCCGCTGTAGCTGCCCGTATAAACGCTGTCGGCAAAGCATGCGGGCGTATTTGCGGATGGAGGCTTCCTGAGCGGCCCGTTCGTCGGTGCCGTCGGCGGCTGGCCAGCCTCGACGGAGATCCCATTCGGGCTTCCAGCCGAAATAATTCTTTCTGGCGGGCGTTCTGGTAATCGCCTCCGATCACGTCGACTTCCACCCAGCCGGTAATGGTGGTGCACACCACTTTGGTGCCTTTACCGCTGGACATACCCATGTCGGCCTTCATGGCGTCGGTCAGACGCGCTGGGACGCCACCGGCCCCAGATGGCCGCCAGATGAGGCTGTCGGGAAGGCCCCGAGCGAGTTCTTGAGGTTGGTGGTCGTTGGCGCCCAACCGCCGAACCATCCCCATGCCATGTCGTAATCGGTCTCCGCCTTCCATTTGCGCAGGGCGGCGTAAGGCGTCAGGTCGTGCCCGTCGCCCTTGAGGAACACCTGCTCGCGCTGTCCAATCCTCGCAGGAGACCAGAGCGGACGCGAACAGCAGCAGGGACAGACACTATCAATAATATCTTTTTCATACTTGTCGTTTTTTTCGGGTTACATTGAGAAATTGCCGGTCGGCAGAAGCGTTCTACCGCGGGTTTCTCCTTTTTACATCCCACCACAGCGTTCCGAACAGCTGCCGCCGGCGCCCAGCAGGGCCACCGCCGCATCGTAGTTGTCGGCGTTGCGCGTCTGTTCGTTCGAGCGAAGGGGATTCGCGAAGCGCCTTCGGTCGGCAGGTTAGGCTCGTTCGAGGCGTTGGTGCTGGTGGGCGTGGGTAGAACCGCGGATCCTGTGCGGCGTGCGCTCGGCCCACGCCTCCGTTCCGAGCGGATAGAGGCGATCCATTTCTGGGTGATGATCTCTCGCGCTGCTTTTCCGCCGAAAGGGCGCCGTCCCATGCGACGGTGACGCTGTAGGCCGCTGCCCGGCGTATAGTTGTTGGCCCTGCGCGGATCGGAATAGGCGTCTGGCGCGGCCGTGCCGGCGATGACGTAGTTTTCGGCCTGATACTGCTCGAACGAAATACGGATGCCCTCGTAGAGCGTCTTGGCGTCGCCCGTCGCGTCCCATCCGTTGACGGCCATTTCGGCCTTCAGGAAGGCCATCTTCGGCGGCGTTCATCCACATGGAGCCGGTCGAGGGCGTTATTTCGGAAGCGAATAGTAGTCCTTCCACTGGCTGGAGGAGTAGGCGCCTACGCGCGAGCCGCTGAATTCGCTGTCCCGGACCGCAGGGTTGAAATATTTGGAAGGCGCGGGTCGTCGAAGCTCTTCATGTAGGTGACGATCTCGGCCGCCGCATGCACGTCGCTGTAATCCCTCGACCAGCCAGCGGAGCGGATTCTGGTCGTTGGTCTGGGAGACGTCGAATGAGGCGTTGTCCGCGTTCGATTCGATCACGCCGTAGGTGCGCGACGGCCTCTTCGGCATAGCGTTCGGCATCGGGCGACACGTTCGAGATGCGCATGGCCAGACGGAGCTTGAGCGAATTGGCGAACCGGATCCATTTGGCGAGGTTGCCGTTGTAGACGTAACCGCCGATGCGGCTTCTGCGACCACGTCCGTTCCGGCGAGGTGATGTGGTGGGCCAGCACGTTCACCGCATGGTCGAGGGTCTCGAGCATGAAGCCGTAGACGGCCTCCGCGACTGGTAGGAGCGGTCAGGTCGTCGTCTGTTCTCCATCGTGCGGTAGGGGAATGGGCCCCTGAATGTCGGTGACGTGCTGGATCGCCACGCGGATGATCTGGGCGAGCGCCATGCGTAGTCGTCTTCCGGCTCTTCGAGTTCGGCTCATGGCCCGCCAGTTGCTGTAAATGTTGGTCATGTGGCACCTCGTAGGAGGATTGGCCCAGTCGTTGGCGATCGGTAAAAGGCGAACATGCCGGTGTTCCATCCCGGCACTGCACGATTTGGCGTAGGCGAAGTAGGGCCGTAGGGCGCCGACACGTTTTCCACGGATCGATATTGGTTCTGACGGACCACGTTGTACTGCATGTGCTTGATGTAGTTCCAGACGTCGCGGTCTATCGTGCTCGGCTGGTCGGGGTTCCGGTTGTAGGTTTCGAAATTGCCCGGCAGGACAATGCCGCCAAGGCGACGGCGCCGAACAACAGTCTGTTTCAAGATGTCTCATGTATTTTCATAACGGTCTTAAGGCTTGGTTAGAACTTAAGTTCGACATTGAAACCGAGGCTTCGCAGGCTCGGCCATTGAAGTAGTCGATACCTTTGGAGGTAGGAACCGTGGAGGCCAGGAGTTCGGGTCGAACGGGGCCTGCAGTAGATCACCAGAGGTTGCGCCCTACGAGCGATGCGGTCAGCTTGACCCGGTCGCCCATCCATTTCTTCGGAAGGTATATCCGATGCTCGTCTCCTGAAGGCGGACGTTCGTGGCGCTGTAGGTGTAGTGGGAGAGCAGCTGGCCCCAGACCCATCGACGGTCTCGTCAGTAGTGCTGCGCGTCGATCCTGCCGAACATGGAGGGCACGCCGCCGGCGTCGCGCGCATCGGCGCTTGCCTTCGATACCCCGAGTCCGTCGAGGAATCCTTGCGTGGGCGATACCACGATGCTGCGCGCGAAGCGTGCGGAGAAGAGCAGCGAGAGGTTGATGCCCTGGTAGGAAAAATCGTTGCGGAAAACCGGCGTTGTAGTCGGGCAGCACCGAGCCGAGCTGATGCGCTCGCTCGAGACCATCAGCTTCGGGTCGTTGGGGTTGATGTAGATGTAGCCGTTCTCGTCGAGCCGCAAGGTCCCGTAGGGGCGTACAGGTCGCCCATGGTGCCGCTCTCGTCATGATGAAGTTGGCGCCGCCCATTCGGCCACTTCATACTCCTTGGAGCGTGTAGTATTTGCGGTCCGTCTGCGGGTCAGTAGTTGTTCATCAGCTCGACGACCTTGTTCTTGTTGTGGCTGAGCGTGAGGCTGGAGCTCCACGAGAAGTCCCTGCTGTCTTGTCGTATCGGATCGAAAGCTCGAAACCCTTGTTTTCGACGTTGCCCGTCTGCGCGTACATGTTTTCGTAGCCGGCCGAACCAGACAGGGGCACGAGGAAGGCTGGTGTTTGGTGTTGGACTTGTAGTAGGTGAAGTCCAGCGAGAGCGAATGGCGAACAGCCGGGCGTTCAGACCCACCTCCCACGAGGTCGTGTTTCCGGGCGGAGATTCAGGATCTGGTGGCGCTCGTGGACCACGAACCCTGCTTCCATTTGTAGGTCAGGTGAAGCCCCAAGGAATGGGTTGCCGCCCACAATTTTCGGCCCACGAAGCCCGCACCTTGAGATAGTCGATGAACGAGGGGAGCTTCACCATTTCGTGAATCAGGCCCGAAAGGCCGACCGAGGGGAAGCAGTACGACAGGCTGTTCGTGTAGGCCGGATTCGAATGCCATTCGTTGCGGACCGTGGTGAGGTAGAGCATGCCCTCCATCCGGCCTCCACGCTTGCGAATACGGCCTGCTCCTGTTCGCGTTTGCGTTCCTGAAGCCGGTTGGCCCGATGCGCCGTAGGGGTTGGTGTTGGTCGGAGAAGAAGCGCGTTCGAGCGGACCGCGCGCTCCGGCGATGCCGAGAGCTGGTCGGAGATGCTGGCGCCGACATTGGCGAAGAGCGAGAACTGCTCCCAGTGCTTGTTTACGGCGGCGATGAAGTCACCGTAGCGGTGGGTGTCCTCCCTTTGGTGAATTCGAAGAATCCGTTGTCGCCGCCGGCGAACAGCGGGTCGCATCGATGCGTAGAGCTTGCGCGACGATTCTCCGACGCTCAGGTCGGCTTTGGCGCGGCCGGCGAGGGTGAGCCGCCAGTCGGTCACCTTGTAGGTGAGGCCTGCGTTCAGCACGCGGAGCGCCGCCGCTTGTTGTTCTGACGCTTGCGGCGCATCATCCACAAGGGGTTCGCATGTTCGGTGCCGCGGCCCCACGCCCAGTTCTGCACGGCGTGTTTTGTTCGAATCTAGATCTCGAACATCATCAAGATCCCCGACGCTGCCGCGGTAGGTGTAGAGCGAGGTCAGCGGGTTGAATAGCGTCCTGCCGAGAGACGATGTTCTGGTCTTCGGTCTCCACGTAGCTGAAGCCTCGTCCAGCGTCATCCGATCCTGCAGGAACGAGGTCGTGGTTGCGGACCGTGACGGAGTATTTGTCGTATGAGTTGTTGGGCAGGATACCGTTGGCATAGACGTGCATCAGCGAAGGTAGGTCTGATTCTTCTCGTTACCCACGGAGATGCTGGCGTTGGTCTGCGTGTTGGCCGCCAGGTTGAAAAATCTGCGGGTTATAGGACGAAGGGGTCGCCAGTACCCCCCAGCTGGAGTAGTTTCGGCTGGTTGCTCGTATTTGGCGGAACTCAGGCATTTTGAGCGGCGAGGAGAAGGTCGGCGGTTACGAGAACGAAATCTGGGGCCGGCCGGTCTTTCCTCTTGGTGGTGATCACGATCACGCCGTTCGCCGCGCTCGAATCCGTAAAGCGCCGCTGCCGAGGGGCCGGTGAGCACGGTCATGCCGATTCGATGTCGTCCGGTTGAGGTCCGTGAGACCCTCGCCGTCGGCTGCGCTCGAATTCGCCTTTATCTCGCCGTTGTTATTGTTGAAGAGGGGAATTCCGTCCACCACGTAGAGGCGCGTTGTTGCTTGCTGATGATGGATTTCAGACCGCGAAGCACTACGCGGGTGGCGCCGCCGATGCCCGATGCCGACGAATTGATGACCGCGCCTGCGATTTACCGTTCAGCGAATTCATCAGATTGACGTCCTTCACGATGCTGATATCCTCCGAACTCACCCGCTGGGCGTTGGAGCAGGAGCGCCTTTCCGAGCGCTTGATGCCGAGGGCCGTTACGACCACGGCGTCTACGGCCTGCGACTCGTGCAGCGTGAAATCGATCTGCGCGATTTCCGACGGTGGACTCTACGGGGCGCAAGCCCAGATAACCGACGACCAGTACGGCGTTTCCAGCCGAGGGGGATATCTTCCCGGCAGCAAGTAGCCTCCGTCGGCTCCGGTGCTCATGCCGACGGTCGTCCTCTTGTCGATGACGGCTGCCCGACAACGGGTTTCCTGTGCGTCGAGAACCTTGCCGGAACGAATCGGGGTTGTGCGCTCACCTCTTTGCGGACTGCCGAGAGCACGACGTTCGAGGCGTCGATGCGGTAAGCCACGTCGGTTCCTTTGACCATTCGCGTCAGTGGTCTCGACGGAGGATCAACGCAAGAGACGCTGACCTTCTGGGGGAAATGTTCACGTTCGTGTCGATGGCGAAGAGATAACTGATTGTTTTTCGATGCCGTCAATCACCCGTTCCATCGGAACGTCCGCCATCGCATCGTGATCCGGCGGTGCCGGCTGGGCAAAAGCGCGACGATGACAAAGATAGAGATACAGCAAATAGCAGCGAATATAAACTCCTGATTTGCAGAATCAATTTTGTTCATACTTTGTATAAATTCTAGGTTTGTGGTTGTTCACGCCTGAAGAATGTACCTATGGATGCGCCACCATTCATAGGTTTTCTTTATCAGGACTTGATACGGAAGAAAAGGGTTCTCGGTTACTTTCTCATAGGCATCGGGCTGTTGGGTTCGTACTTCATTCGTTATCTGATATAGAGCGTATTGGTCGTAATATCTCGCTCGTACCTGAAATCGGCCGCGTGCTGCAGCACCGCGAGGGCGTGGTCTATCCCTCGCTGATGCGGAGCTTGCATCGCTGGAACTCGATCTGGGGCAGGTCGTCGCGCAGAATTTCCACGTTGATGTCGTAGCAGCGTCGAACTTGGCCATGACCTCCTCGAACGTCATTCCTGTTAAGTGCAGAGGATGCCGTCCGTCCAGAGCAGTTTGTCGGCGTTCTCCTGCGGCATGAAGCTGCAACTTCCTTCTTTCCAGATGGACCGTCTAGGTCGGCTCCATCGTAATCCGGTCGCTGCGGTCCGTCCGGTTGCAGACCTGAACCTTGCCGCGGAGCAGGTCGGCGCTGAAAATCCCCTTCTTCGTTCGCCTCTGCGTTGAATTTGGTGCCCAGCACCCTTACGTCGCAGGCGAACGTCTCGACGACGAACGGATGCCGCGGGTCGCTCTTGACGAACATCGCTTCGCCCGTGACCTTCACCCGGCGCTCTCCGCGTGCAAAAACCGCCGGATATTCCAGCGTCGTCCCGAATTGAGCCATATCTGTCGCCGCCGTCGGTGAGCGTCATGCTGATGCGCTTCGCCGTTGGGTACGAACACGCTCAGCGAATGTTGAAGCCTGGCGGTCGAACATCTTCGTAGCTGCGAAATAACTCACCCGAGACATAAGCACAGGACTGCTGGCAGATGCGCATGCTCCATGCAGACATACTCGCGCAGCGCTGGGAGCGGACGGCGCTGGGGTTTCCGGCCGGCGGGTGGTTTACGCGGGCTGCATTGAGCATATTGTCCAGCCCGTCGAAATATTTCCGGTTGGCCGGATCGGCGTCGAGCCAGTCCACCGTCCTGATTTCGTCTTCCGACGCTTCGTTCTGCAAAACTTGTACAGTAATAAATCGTCCATCTTCTTTTTCTCTCTGTTAGTAGTATCGCCAGACCTGAATGCACCGTGTTAGTAGTGAAACGGTGCATTTATTTGTTTAATAATTCTATTTTATTAAATCGTTGCTGACAGCCAGCAGTATGATCAGCGCGAAAATATAGTCCTTGAATTCTCCCTACAAGTATTTTCAGCGCCCGCCGCATCCGAAATTGACGTGGGTGAAGGCGATGTTCAGCTCCTGAGCAAGCCTTTGCTTTTGTTCTCGTAGCGGCTGCCTTCGAAAATGCGCCGCGTAAGTTCCGGCATCCGGCTGACGGCGCGGTCGAGCATCGCTGCATCTCCTCCACGAACAGCGAGTCGGGAACGCAGGCCGCCAATGACGGAATGTCGGACTGGATCAGCCGCTGCTGGGTCGAATGCAGCTTTTTCCGACTGCAGGTGCAGCAACCTGACCTTCAGGTGGTTCAGGCACTTATTTTTGACGATGGTCAAGCAGTACGGCGAGGCAAGGTTCACATCTTCCGGCAGCCGGTCCTGCTCCTCCCAGAACGCCATGAAACTGTCCGACACCAGATCCTCCGCATTCCCGGTCGCGCACGTAACGGTAGGTGACCTCGGTAAACCGGGGATTGTAGTTCCTGAATACAATCTCCCGAACTCCGCGGAGGTAATGCAGGTTTTGGTCGGTTTCTGGTGCATCGGGGGTAATTAATATGCCAAAATTAAGACTTTTAGTATTATTTGCAAAATCAAATCCCCCAAATCGAAAACGCTCTGCCTCAAATCGTTGTTGCGGGGCCGCGAAATCTGTTTTTCCGGCCGGAAAGATTTTTGTCCGCCGCCGTTGAAATCGAAACGGACCGGAAAGATAGGGCGTATCTTTTTCCGGTCCGGATTGTGTTGTCTGCGGATGCGTCTCGGCGCGATCCTTCAGGCGGTTTTACAAGGCTTCGGCGACGACATAGGTGCTGCCGCCGATGAAGACCATATCGTCCACAGCGGCAAGTTCCCGGGCATGTGCCACGGCGGCCGGCACTTCGGGGATGGTTTCCCCCCTGAGCCCGTAGATCGCAGCCTTGGCTGTCAGTTCGGCGGCGGGCAATGCCCTTTCGGTCTGTGCCTGCGTGAAGATGTAGTGCGCGTCGCGCGGCAGCAGGGGCAGGATGTGTGCCAGATCTTTGTCGCGGACGAACCCGATCACGCAGTAAAGCTCCTTGTGGGGCGTCGCTTTGAGCTGTTCGGCCACGTAGGCGATGCCGTGGGGATTGTGCCCCGTGTCGCAGACCGTAGCGGCGATTCGCCAGCGTCTGCCAGCGTCCCATCAGGGCCGTGTTGGCCGCGGCGCAGCATGCCTTCGAGATAGGCGCGGCGCGAAATGGTGAGCGGCGTCTCCTCGTGCAGGAAGTCGACCGCCGCCGAGGCCGTCACGATGTTGCGGCTCTGGTAGTTGCCCGCAGGTCGAGCGACCGTCGAACGCCCTTCCGTCGCGCGAGCGGTGGAGGCGGAAACTCTGGCCCGTGCCCTTCATGTGGTGTTCCTCGCACGAGAATACCTTTTCGGCATAGATGACTTTCGATTTGTTGGCCGCAGCGACCTGCTCGAACACGTCGTTGTAGCGCAGGTCGCCCTCGCCGATCACGACCGGGATGCTCTTCTTGATGATCCCGGCTTTTTCGGCCGCGATCTTCTGGAGCGTGTCGCCCAGCAGCGTCGTATGCTCCAGCCCGATGTTGGTGATGACGCTTACGACCGGTACGATGATATTCGTGGCGTCCAGTCGCCCTCCCAGTCCCGTTTCGATCACCGCGACCTCGACGTCGCTCTGTGCGAAGTAGTCGAAAGCCAGTGCCGCGGTCATTTCGAAGAACGACAGTTCCAGCTCGACCATCTTGTCGTGGTGTTTGTCCACGAAGTTCACGACCTTCTGTTTGGGAATCATCTCGCCGTCGACGCGGATGCGTTCGCGGAAATCCTGCAGGTGGGGCGAGGTGAAAAGCCCCGTGCGGTAGCCGGCCTGCTGCAATACCGAGGCGATGATATGCGATACGGAACCTTTGCCGTTCGTGCCCGCCACGTGGATCGTGAAGAAATTGCGCTGGGGTTTCCGATGTGGCGGCAGAATGCGGTGATGCGCTCCAATCCCGGCTTGTAGGCCGTTGCGCCTTTGGTTTCGAAGGCCGGCAGCGACTGGAAGAGGAATTCGAGGGTCTGGGTGTAATTCATATCGGGTTTCGGGTTTTATTTTACGAGGTGGTTCTTTTTCTTGGCCCGGTAGGCGATGTAGTAGAGCACACAGAGCAGCATCAGGTATTCGGAGATGCGTCCCAGGTAGTCGCCGTATCGGGTGTAGAAGGTGAGTTGGGAGTTGAGGGGCACGGCCGCTGTGAGCACGCCCCGTTTTTCCCAGCCGAGCGTCTGGCCTATGTCGCCGCGGGCCGATATGAAGCCCGACATGCCGGTGTTGGCCGACCGGGCGATGGCACGGCGGTGTTCGATGGCGCGCAGGCGCGAGATCGTGAAGAGGTGTTTGTAGCCGGGCGTGTCGCCCCACCAGCCGTCGTTGGAGATGATGGCCATGAACTGTGCCCCGCGGCGCACGAAATCGCCGAAGAAATCGCCGTAAAGTCCTTCGTAGCAGATTGCCGGGCCGGTTTTCACGCCCCGGTGTTCGAAGGCCGTGCCGTGCTGCCCCATGCCGATCTGTCCCACGACGCCGCCCAGGTCGATTACCAGGAATTGCAGGATGTCGAAAACGACCGTCGGGGTGTTTTCCACGCCGATCACCAGTTTGCCTTTGTGGTGCAGTTGTATGCGGCCTGCGGAGTCGAGCCCTACCGACGTGTTGAATACATCGTAGTAACCTTCGCCCAACCCGTCCCGGCGTGCCGTGCGGGGTTGTACCCCGGCGGCATAATAACGCAGGGTGTTGGCGCCCGTGACGAGCAGGGCCCCGGGGTGCGACCGGCGCAGGCTGTCGGCCAGCTCTTGCCAGAACATGCCCGGTTCGTCGGCCGGGCGGAATTCCGAAAGACCCGGTTCCCAGTAATGCCCCGGGACGGCAGTCTCGGGCAGCAGGATGAATTGCGCCCCGGCGGGGACTTCCGTCAGCAGGGCGACGATGTTGCGCTCCTGCCACTCCGCGCGGCCGTTGAATTTGTCGTAACAGTCCACGTTGGGCTGGACGACGCTCACCTCGGCCGTCCCTTCGGCGGGTTGCTGCCAGCTCCACCAGATGCCCAGCGATACGGCGGCCGGGACGAGCAGCATGCCGCCGCCGCGGCCGCGGGCCGCATTGCGCCGTGCGCGGATCGCCTCGAAGAGAGGATGTTGCAGAGCAGCACCCACAGCGAACCGCCGAAGACGCCCGTATATTCGTACCACTGCACGAGCCATGCCTCGTGCGAGAATCCGTTGCCCAGAATCAGCCACGGCCACGAAACTCGCCGACCGTGTACCAGTATTCCGTGGCGATCCAGCCTGCGACGAGCAGCGTGTAGGCCAAGGCCTTGGGGCCTTTTTCGAAACCGTGTGAAACAACATGAAGGCGATCATGTTGAAGAACGTCGAAGCCAGCGTCGCCGCGACGGGACCCACGGAGTCGCGTTCCATATCCACCACACCGTTGCGACGTTCCACAGCGCGAAGTCAGCGCGGCCCAGCCGAACATGCGCCGCCACGAACGGCGCGAAGCGTCGTACGACGAGCTGATCCATAGCAGCGGAACGAGTGCGAACGGCAGCGTGAGACCCGTTGCGCCGAGCCATCCCGGAGAGAGCAGAATGACCGATAGGATTGCCGCCGTCAGTTTACGAAACATGGTGTGTGATTTTTACGTGGGCAAAAGTAGTCAAATGACCGCATATTTCAAAATATTTCATATTTTTGCACGAACATCTAAAAACTACGGAATAAATGAAGAAATTTGCCTTTTTGTTTTGTGCGGTCGCCGCTGCGCTCTTCCTTGCGGCCTGCGAGTCTTCGCCGAAGGGTTACAGCGTCGTGGACGGCGTGATTGTTTTCGATGCCCCGGCCCGTGCCGGGGCCAGCATTCGGTGCTGCGGCTGACGACCGATCCGATCCCGGTCGTACGCGTAGGGTTCATCGGGCTGGGTATGCGCGGCCCGGGCGCCGTGGAACGCTTCGCCAACATCGACGGGGTCGAGATCGTGGCGCTCTGCGACCTCTACCCCGAGCGTGTCGACAAGTCGCAGGAGATCCTCGCCGGACATAACCTCCCGGCCGCCGCCCCGTACAGCGGGGAGGAGGGGTGGAAGGAACTTTGCCGGCGCGATGACATCGACCTGGTTTACATCTGCACCCCGTGGCAGCTGCACGTCCCGATGGCGGTTTATGCCATGGAGCACGGCAAGCATGTCGCCGTCGAAGTCCCAGCCGCCATGTCGCTCGACGAGTGCTGGCAACTGGTCGACACTGCCGAGAAGACACAGCGCCACTGCATGATGCTCGAGAACTGTGTCTACGACTTCTTCGAGCTGACGACGCTCAACATGGCCCAGCACGGGCTGTTCGGCGAGATACTCCACACCGAAGGCTCCTATATTCATAACCTCGAACCCTACTGGGATTATTACCAGGGCAACTGGCGCCTCGACTTCAACCAGTCGCACCGCGGCGACGTCTATGCCACGCACGGCCTCGGCCCCGCCTGCCAGTTGCTGGACATCCACCGCGGCGATAAGATGAATTACCTCGTGGCGATGGATACCAAGTCGGTCAACGGCCTGAAACTCGCCAAGGAGAAGATGGGTGCCGAGACCTTCGCCAATGCCGACCAGACGCTGACGCTCATCAAGACCGAGCGGGGACGCACGATTCTGCTCGAACACAACGTCTATACGCCCCGTCCTTACAGCCGCATGTACCAGCTTACGGGCACCGAGGGCTTCGCCAACAAATACCCTGTCGAGGGCTATGCGTTCCGTCCCGAGCAAATCGCCGGCGAGGAGATTCCCGACCACGAGAATCTGAGCGAGCATTCGTTCATCCCCCAGGCGGCGAAGGCGGCGCTGATGGAGCGTTACAAGCATCCGATC
>JBKSUH010000009.1:0-27731 GCA_047233565.1 Alistipes sp. | reverse complement strand
CAGCCACCCTCATTTCCGAAGGTGGCTGTTTCGCATTGCGGGACGTCGTTATACCAGCCCCGAGAATCCCATGAAGGCCATGGCGAGGATACCGGCCGTGATCAGCGCGATAGGCACGCCCCTGAAAGCCTTGGGCACGTCCTCGAATTCGAGCCTCTCGCGGATGCCGGCGAAGAGCACCAGCGCCAGGGCGAATCCCAGCGCCGTAGCCACCGAATAAGTGACGCTCTGCAAGAGGTTGAACTCCTTTTGGATCATCAGGATCGCCACGCCCAGCACGGCGCAGTTGGTCGTGATCAGGGGCAGGAAGATACCCAGTGCCTGATATAACGAAGGCGAGAGTTTCTTGAGCATGATCTCGACCATCTGCACCAGCGCGGCGATCACGAGGATGAAGACGATCGTCTGCATGTAGACGATGTCCAGCGGCACGAGCACATAAGCCTGGATCAGCCAGGCCACCACGGCGGCGATTGCCATGACGAACGTTACGGCAGCGCCCATACCCATCGAGGTCTCGACCTTCGACGACACGCCCAGGAACGGGCAGATGCCGAGGAACTGCGCCAGTACGACGTTGTTGACGAAGATGGCGCCGATGATGATTGCGAAATATGAAAGCTCCATAACTATTTCTTGGCTAATTTATTAAACAATACCATGAGGTACCCCAGCACCAGGAATGCCCCCGGTGCGAGGACGAAGATCAGCGGCATGTAATCGGCCGTTCCGAGGCTGATGCCGAAGATCGCGCCGCTGCCCAGGATCTCGCGCACGGCACCTACGGCCGTCAGGGAAAGCGTAAAGCCCAAACCGATCCCGACACCGTCGAGCACCGAATCCAGCGGCGTATTCTTCGAGGCGAAAGCCTCGGCGCGGCCGAGGATGATGCAGTTCACCACGATCAGCGGGATAAATACGCCCAGCGAAGCGTACAACGCCGGCACGTATGCCTGCATCAGCATCTGGATAACGGTCACGAACGAAGCGATCACGACGATGAACGCCGGGATGCGGACCTTGTCCGGAATGATGTTCTTGATGAGCGAGATCACCAGATTCGACATGATCAGCACGGCCATCGTCGCCAGTCCCATGCCCATGCCGTTTTCGGCCGAGGTCGTCGTACCCAGCGTGGGGCACATGCCCAGCACCAGCACGAACGTCGGGTTGTTTTTGACGATGCCGCTTACGATGATATTCAGCTTATTCATTTTGTCCTCCTTCCTGAGCCTCAGGCCCGCTGGTTTGTTCCTCCGCCGTATCTCCGGCCGCGGAAGTCGCGCCGGACGACACGTCGGTCGGGGTTACACCGTCGCAACGCTCTTGTAAGCCATCCATGCACGGTTGATCGCATCCACATAGGCGCGCGACGAAATGGTCGCCGCCGTCAGCGCATCGACGTCGCCGCCGTCCTTGGCGACGGCCAGTTTGCCGTTCACGAGCTTCTTCTCTTCGAGTTTCTGCCCCTTGACGCTGCGCAGCGCACGTTGTCGGCGTCGGCCATCTTGGTTCCCAGTCCGGGCGTCTCCGCCTGCTTCAGGACATTGACGTTGATCACCTCGCCGTCGGGCGTGAAGCCCACCATCATGTTGATCGCGCCGCCGAAACCGTTCTTGGTCATCGACTCCACGGCATATCCGGCCAGCTGGCCGCCTCGGTCGCGGTGTAGACCGTGATCGGCATCTCGTCGATGGTCAGCGTCTCGGCCGCCGTCTCATCGAACGCCGGGAGCACGCCGTTCAGCGCGGCGGTTTGGCCGCCTGCTCGGCCTGAGCGATCGGTTCCGCCGTGATCATGTTCACGGCGCCCACCCCGGCCGAAGCGACGAGGGTGATGCCGAAGCACGGCCGTCATATTCACAAGTGTACTTTTCATACTGCGTCACCTCCTATTTAACGCCGAAGCGCTTGGGTTTGACATATTTGTTGATCAGGGGCACACAGGCGTTCATGATCAGTATCGCGAACGACATACCCTCGGGATAGGCGCCCCACAGGCGGATGCACATCGTGATGGCGCCGATACCGATGCCGAAGATCACACCCCCTCTGACGGTCATCGGCGAGGTCGAATAATCCGTCGCCATGAATATCGCGCCCAGCAGAGCTCCGCCGGCCAGTACATGGAACAGCGGGAATTGCCACAGCACCGGCCCGGTACTGCCCGAAGCGAGGGCCACGACAAACGCGAATACGGCCATCGTACCGAGCACCGACACGGGACTCTGCCACGTGATGACGCGGCGCCAGAGCAGGTCTACGAAACCGCAGATCAGTGCCAATGCCGCCACCTCGCCCAGCGAACCCGGCATGTTGCCCAACAGCAGTTCCTGCACGCCGAGCACGTCGGGGGCAACGCCGTGTTTCACGGCCGCCAGCGGCGTAGCGCCCGAAAGTGCGTCGAAGGCTCCGTTCGCCGGCATCGGGAACGAAGTCATCTGCACCGGGTAGGCGATCAGCAGGAACACACGCCCCACCAGCGCGGGGTTGAACGGATTTTTACCCAGCCCGCCGAAGGTCATCTTGGCGATGGCGATGGCGACGAATGCGCCGATCACGACGATCCACCAGGGAATCGACGCGGGCAGGTTGAAAGCCAGCAGCACGCCCGTCACCACGGCCGACCAGTTCCCGATGGTCAGCGAGCCACCGACGAGGAACCGCTGGATAAGGTACTCGAACAACACGCAGCACGCCACGCTGAGCGCCGTGACACGCAGCACGTCCACCCCGAACACCACGGCCGAGACCGCCAGCGCAGGCATCAGCGCGATCACGACGTCGCGCATGATCCGGGCCGTAGACTGCGAGGTCTGTACGTGCGGTGCGGGAGCAACTACAAGTTTGTTTGCATAAATATTTGGTATTTTTACGTTCGGAGATTTACTTCTTGGGAGCGCGGCGCGCGCACGGATAATTCCCATCACGGTCTGCTTGCCCAGACGCACCCAGTCCAGCAGCGGCAGGTACGAGGGACACGAAGCCTGACAGCAACCGCACTCGATACACGAGGTGATCATCTGCTCTTCGAGCGCGTCCCAGCCCTTCTTCTGCGTCATTTTCGAGAGGTAATAGGGTTCGAGCCCCATCGGGCAGGCGGCCACGCACTTGGCGCACTTGATGCACTGCGAAGCCTCGCGGCGCACGGCGTCGCGGCCGCTCATCACCGTAATGCCCGAACACCCCTTGGTCACGGGCGAATCGAGGTTGACCATCGCCCGGCCCATCATCGGACCGCCGTTGATCACCTTACCCGCATCGGCGGGAAGCCCTCCGGCCGCTTCGAGCAATGCCGAAATCGGCGTGCCCATGCGGGTCAGCAGGTTCTTCGGCTCCTTCACGCCCTTGCCCGTGACGGTCACCACGCGCTCGATGAGCGGCTTGTTCTTCTGCACGGCCTGGTAGACCGCATAGGTCGTCGAGGCATTGCACACCACGGCGCCCACGTCGATCGGGAGTGCGGGCGGGGGCGGCACCTCGCGCCCCGTAATGGCCACGATCAGCTGTTTCTCACCGCCCTGCGGGTATTTCACCTTGAGGGGCACCACCTCGATGCCCTTATACCCTTGGGCCAGACGGCGCAGGTGCGCAATGGCGTCGGGTTTGTTGTTCTCGATCCCGATATAGGCTTTCTCCACGGCGATGGCCTTCATCAGGATCGTCACGCCCACGAGCAGCTCCTCACCGTGCTCCAGCATCGTACGGTGGTCGGACGTAAGGTAAGGCTCGCACTCTACACCGTTGATAATCAGCGATTCGGCCTTTTTCCCGGGAGGAATCGAGAGTTTCACGTGCGTGGGGAACGTCGCACCGCCCATGCCGACGATACCGGCGTCCTTGATCCGGGCGATGATCTCCGCGGACGAAAGCGCGCACTCGCGGACGAGCGTCTCCGAACGGTCGATGCCTTCGGCCCACTCGTCGCCCTCGCGTTTGATCGTAATCATCACCTGACGCAGCCCCTGACCGTTGGGGACGGCATCGACAGCCGTCACCGTTCCCGAAATCGGGGAGTGGATATTGGCCGACATAAAGCTTGACGCCTCTGCGATGAGCTGTCCCGTCAGCACCTTGTCGCCCTTGGCGACCTTGGCCGCGGCGGGCGCGCCGATATGCTGTGCGGGGAATCGCCACCGCATCGGGCAGCGGAAGCACCTCGATCGGTTTGGCGCCGCTCAGTTTATTTTCCGACGGATGGACTCCGCCTATTGGAAATGTCTTCATATCTTAATTTCTCTGTTTTTCGGTTGGATTCTTTCCTTCGTCTTCCGCCGCCCCGGCAGGTCCACACCCGCCCCGGCTCTGCGGAAAAATCCGTTTATTCGGCTTTGGAAGCGGTTTCCGCCGGAGCGGCCATCTCAGCGTTGGGCGCGGCCTTCTCAGGCGCAGCGGCACTCCCGGCAGGCTTTTCGACTGCGGCCGCCTTAGAAGCGTCGGCCGGAGCGGCCTGCCCGGATGCAAGCGCGGCCTTCTCCGCGGCCGGCTTGGCGGATTCAACAGCCTTCTCTGCGGCCGGTGCCGTTTTCTCAGCGACCGGCGCCGCCTTCGGCGCAGCGGGAGCCGCCGGAGTCTTCGGCGCCTTGGGCAGCGGTTCCATGCCCGCCAGCACGATGGCACCCGTCGGGCACTCGTTCACGCACTTACGGCAGAGCTTGCACTTCTGCGGGTCGATATAGGCGAGGTTGTTTTCAATGGTGATTGCACCGAACGCGCAGACCTTCTGGCATTTGCCGCATCCGATGCAACCCGCCTTGCAGGCCTTCATCACCACGGCGCCCTTGTCCTTCGACACGCACGACACGTACACCGCCCGGTTCTTCGGCCACTTCTTGCGCAATTCGATAATCATTTTGGGACACGCCTTCACGCAGGCCCCGCAGGCCGTACATTTGTCGGGGTCGACTTCGGGAAGCCCCGTCGCGGGATTCATGCGGATCGCATCGAACGCACACGAGACGACGCAGTCCCCGAACCCGAGGCAGCCGAATGCGCAACCCGTCTCGCCCACATAGAGCGACGACGCCACGGCGCACGACCTGGCACCGTTGTACTCGTTGGTGCGGGGGCGCTTGTCGCAGGTGCCGCCGCAGCGCACGGTGGCCACCTGCGGCTCCTTTTCCGGTGCCGACTTGCCGAGGTAAGCCGCGACGGCCTTCATGCAGTCGCCGCCGCCCACGGGACAGAAGAGCGACGAAATGTCGTCCTGCTTCACGAGCGCATCGGCCATGCCGCGGCAGCCGGCGAAACCGCAGCCGCCGCAGTTCGCGCCCGGCAGCATCTTCTCCACCTCGTCGATTCTGGGATCCTCCTCGACCCGGAATTTCTGGGCCACGAAATAGAGGATCACCGCGGAAAGCACTCCCAGCGCACACAGCGTCAGGATTGTGTAAAGTAATACTTCCATCAGTAGTGTTTGGTTATTGAGAAATGAATTGTGTGTTCGATTTTATGCCTGAAGAGCCATAATACGCAGTAATAGACACCCACGGCTCCCAGTGCGGCCAGCGCGCCGCGGCCTTCGCTCCAGCCGAGCACCGCAACGGCGGCGACCAGCACGGCCAGCAGCACGGCCAGCGCCCCGACATAGGCCAGTATAACAGCGACAGCGCCCGCACTACGACGGACGCCGACGATAACCTGTTCCCCGACGGCGAACTGCGCCGCGTCGGGACTCTTCACGGCCACGATCTTGTCCTGCGCCTCGGCCAGGCCGCACGCTTCGCGGGCCTTGCAGGCACCGCAGGCGCTCTGTGAGGTAATCTTCACATAGACCCGGTCGCCTTCGACGCGCGACACGATCCCTTCGTGTTCGATGATTCCGGATGCCACGCCTCAGTCGCCGTATTTATTGGTCAGGGGCATCAGCCGTTCGTGCCCGAACGAGCACATCGACAGGCGCAGCACGGGCGGGAACTGGTAACGCTTCTTCTCGTTGCGCATGATCATGCAGTGGATTTCTCCACGACCTCCGAGTCGAACCCCGCATTGACGATCTCTCGCGGTGCTGGCCCTCCTCGATCATGCGCAGCAGAATGGCGTCCACCACCTCGTAGGGCGGCAGAATATCGCTGTCTTTCTGTCCGGATGCAATTCCGACGACGGCTCCTTGTCCAGAATGTTTTCGGGAATCACATTGCCGAACGTGCGGTTGATATAACGCGCCACGTCGTACATCTCGCTCTTGTAGAGGTCGCCCGTGGGGCTGAAGCGCCCGCCGTATCGCCGTAAAGCGTACAAGGCCCAGCGCATTCTCGCTCTTGTTCGACGAGTTGAGCAGAATGTAATCCGCCTTGTTCTGCACGGCCATCAACAGCACCGTGCGGATACGGGTCTGGATATTCTCCTCCGTGGCGTCGAACTCCCGGCCGCCGATGACCGGCTTGAGGGTGTTCACCACGCTGGTGTATATTTCCGTGATGGGAATTACGTTGTACTCGATGCCGAGGTTCTCGGCCAGTTTCTTCGCATCTTCGACCGAATGGTCGGAAGAGAACTGTGAGGGCAGGAGCAAAGCCCGGATATTTTGGCGTCCCAGCGCATCGGCGGCCAGGCAGGCCACCACGGCCGAGTCGATGCCGCCCGAAAGGCCTATGCAGGCCTTTTTATAGCCGTTCTTCACGAAAAAGTCGCGCAGGCCGCACCGGGCCGCCTGGTAGACCATCCGCGTACGGTCGTTGTAGGTCGAGGGGATCGAGACCGGCTCGCCGGCCGCCTTGGTGTCGAAAATCTGGAAATCCTCCTCGAAGTGCTTCATCATCAGCACCAGCTCCCCGCGGTTGTTGAACGCCCCCGACGTGCCGTCGTAAACGATGTCCGTCGCACCTCCGACCTGATTGACCAGCACGATGTTCTTGGCTTCGACGAACGACAGATGACGCATCATATCGTAACGGTAGGTCATGGCGCCCTTGCCGTATTTGCGGGCGTTGATCGAGATGACGGTTTCGACCGACTTGTCGAAATCGTGCTCGCGGCTCAGGTCGTCGCCCACGATGATGGCGCACTTGTGGCCTTTGATCGTCGCATATTCGAACCCTTTCGAAGGGACGAGAAAGCCCATTTCGCGGCGGGCCGTGATATATTTCTTACCCACGTAGCGCAGCACTTTGCGATCCTGGATCAGCGCCGCGGCGCTGATGGTGCCTTCGCGCGTCAGGATCGGGAGTCCCACGATGGCCGCGATACCGTCGCAGCACGACGCGATTTCGACCAGCGCATCCTCGCACAGTTCGAGGAAGGTCGTTTTACGCAACAGATCGAAAGCCGGGGTTCCGCTCACGGCCTGTTCGGCAAAGATGACCAGGTCGGCACGCTGCGCTTTCGCTTTGTTGATCGAATCGATGATTTTCGAGGTATTGCCGTCGATATCCCCGATCGTATAGTTCAACTGGGCAAGGGCTATTTTCATCTATCAGTAATTTTAGTAGGCAAATTACAACTTTGCAAAGTTAAGGATTATTTATAAAATAGGAAGGATTTTTGGTGTTAATAAATTAACACTCGCCGCACCGCCGCCGGCAGCCGGAGATTCCGCACGGCGCGAAAAAGTTCCGTTTTTTCACGTTCCGTTCCGCCTGACGCCCAACATTAGTTTCAATGTAAGTAACATACGCGCACGTACCGTCTTGCAGCCGGCGAACGTTCTCCTTATCTTTGCCCTGACCGAATACAAACGTATCAGCAAACCAAACGTACAGCAAAGATGAAAAAGTCGAAAAATAGCCGGCGGCGCGAATTTCGCAGCCGTGACGGTCGGAAAAACCGAAGAGTTGAACCAGTACGCGCTGCCGCTGGCACCGGGCGTGGAGATCCCGGGAAAAGTATTCGTAGGCGGCGATCTGCAGGCCACCGGGGCCGAGATGTCGTTCCAGCAGTTCGCACCGGGCGGCAGCGTCGGGTTCCTCCACACCCACAAGACCCACGAAGAACTTTACATCATCCTCGGCGGAGACGGGGAGTTCCAGGTCGACGGGCAGGTCTTCCCCGTAGGCGAGGGGAGCGTCATACGGGTTTCGCCTGCCGGCAGGCGTTCGCTGCGCAACACGGGCGACAGCCCGATGACGATGATCTGCATCCAGTACAAAGCCGATTGTTCGCATCGTCCGACGCCGACGACGGGGTGATTCTCGACGTCGGGTCGTGTGGTAGCCGCCCGCGAAAACGAAGAGGGCCGAGTTGAATGACTCCGGCCCTCTTGTTTACTGAATGATCCGCTACCCTGAACCTCTTCGGGATCGGCCACAAGGATACGTCCGCAATATTCGCAGACGATAAGTTTCTTGCCCTGGCGAATCTCCACCTGGCGCTGCGGGGGAATCCGGTTGAAGCAACCGCCGCAGGCATCGCGCTTCACGGTCACGACCGCCAGCCCGTTGCGCACATTGCTGCGGATGCGGCCATAGGCCGACAACAGGCGCTCGTCGATCTTGGCCTTGACCCGGTCGGCCTGTACTTCGTACTCTGCGACCTGGGGTGCGGTTTCGGCTTCGATCCCTTCCAGTTCGTTCTTCTTGGCAGCCAGGTCGGCGGCACGGCCTTCCGCTACGGCTTCGGCCTCCTCCAGCTGGAGTTTCTTGGCTTTCACACCGGCGGCGTACTCCTTGAGGCGCTTCTCGGCCAGTTCGATCTCCAGTTCCTGGTACTCGATCTCCTTGGTAATGGCATCGAACTCGCGGTTGTTGCGCACGTTGTTCTGCTGCTCCTTGTAATTGCCGATGAGAATCTTGGCCTGGTCGACCTCGCGCTTGCGCTGCTTGGTGAGCGTGTTCAGCTCCTCGATTTCGGCATTGATGTTGTCGATCCGGGTTTTCAGGCCGGTCATCTCGTCTTCGAGATCCTGAACCTCGAGAGGCAGTTCACCTTTCACCTTGTTGATTTCGTCGATCTTGCTGTCGATCTTCTGCAATTCATAGAGTGCGATGATCTTCTCCTGCATCGAATAGTCAACGTCGGCAGTTTTCTTCTGTGTTGCCATATAATGTACTTGTATAGTTTAGACTTAAACCAAATAGTTCACCGGATTGCGCGAGTCCTCACTCTTGCGAACCGCAAAGGTAATCAAATTTTTCGATAAAATATCAAATAAAATCTGAATTGCGCAATATTCGCTTTCAAAATGGCCTATATCTGCTACGGTGAGGGCTTTATCGGGCGTCATGAAGTCGTTGTACTTCATGTCCGCCGTGATGTAGATGTCGGCCCCTGCGCGGCGGCTTCGCCGATCATCGAAGCCCCGGCCCCGTGCAGACCGCCACGCGGCGCACTCCGGCGAAGCGATGTCGCTATGACGCACGACGCGCACGCCGAGCGTTCGCTGGATATGGCGCATGAACTCCACGGTCGCCACGGCTCCCGGCAGTTCGCCCACCACGCCGAACCCGACCTTCGCGTCGGCCGCGGAGGGCTGCAGCACACGCAGGTCCGCCACGCCCAGCATCTCGGCCAGCCGCCAGCTCATCCCTCCGGCGCGCTGTCGAGATTGGTGTGACAGGCATAGAGCGCAATGCCGCTGCGGATGGCCCGCTCGACGCAGCGCTGCACCTGATCGGCCGAATTGAACCGCTTGAGGGCATGGAAAACGATCGGATGGTGCGTGATGATCAGATCGCACCCTCGCGCTCGGCTTCGGCCATCACCTCGTCGGTGACGTCCACGGCCAACAGCGCCTTGCGCACCTCGTCGTCGGGCCGGCCCACGATCAGCCCGGCGTTGTCGTACGACTCCTGCCACGCCAGCGGCGCAAAACGCTCGATGACGTCGGTTATTTCCCGGATAAGCATAATTTATATCGTTAATATATACATTTTCCCAACCAGAATACATCCCGGCGGACGTTGTCGCGGCTCTGAGCCGCGTTTACAAGTCTGCCCCGAAATCCCTCCTCGGAGGGGAGTGTTTACGACACAAGGCCGCCGGCATACCGGGCAACTCCGCCCTGCGCAGCGGCGGAAATCCCTAAAACAGCGACTGCTCGTAAAAGGCGAACAACTCCTTGTTCTCGACCTCCTCCTTCTTGCGGCGGGGTTTGCGGGTACGCTTCGCCACCGAGTGTCCCGCATCGGCGGCTTCTCACCTTCCGCAGCGATCTTCACCACGGGTTTGCCCCTGCGGCGGGGTGCGGCGGCTTCGGCGTCCGGCGCATCCGGCACGGCACCGGCGTCAGTATCGGCGTCAGCGTCGGCAAGGATTTCCCCTCGCCGGCCTTCAGGTCCTCGCGCACCTCGACCAGCAGCGCGCGGATACGCTGCAGACGCTCCATCAGCTCCGCATCGCGTTCCATTCCGCCCTCGGCAGGCTGCTGCCGAGTGCTTTCTTGGCGCCCTCGAGGGTCATGCCCCGCTCCTTGACCAGGTGGTAGATCAGTTTGAGGTTCTCCACATCCTGCGGCGAGAAGAGACGGTTGCCTTTCTTGTTGCGCTTGGGGCGGATAACGCTGAACTGCGACTCCCAGTGGCGGATCAGCGACGCATTGACGTCGAACATCTCGGCCACTTCGCCCATCGAATAAAAAAGTTTCTCGGCCATATCTATCGTTTAATAATTCGCAATGTATTGGGGTACATGTTATTCACCCGGTTACCGATCCGCTTCGCAAACCCGAGCGCCCGCCCGCGGGCACACACCAGGTTCACCCCTTCGGCAAACGCCCCGGCGGCGACCTCCTGCCTGCGCAGGTAGCACAGCGCCTGCGCCTCGTCCAGCTCCGCGGCGGGAACCGCATCCCGGTTCAGTCCGCAGAAGAACGCCAGCGCGGGATCGGGACGCAGACGCCCCTTGAAGAGCTGCCCCATCGCCACGCCCGAATATATCACCGGAAGCGCTTCGGCCAGCGCTTTTACGGCTTCCGCCTGCGCGACATAATATCCGTAGCAGGTATCGCCCACCGCCGCGAAGCACATCCGCTCCGGCGTGCGCACCCAACGGCGCAACTCAGCCGCGGACGCCTTGTCCACCTGCGCAAATACCGTGCGCCGCGCCTTCGGGGTGCGGCAACGGCCGCCGGCATCATAAGCCTTGCAGGCCACGGCGGCGAAAAAACCCTCGCCGCGTGCCCGGTAGGGATAGAACCGGTAGGTGCGGAAAGCCCCCACCCGGCCGCAGACGATCCCCCACGCCCCGTCGACAGCCATGTCTTCCGCCTCTGCGACCTCGTCGCCCGCCCATGCGAGCATACGCTCCAAAGCGCCTTCGTCCTCGTCGCGGTTGAAGGTGCAGGTGCTGTATATCAGCCTGCCACCGGGTTTGAGCGCACGCCATGCTTCACGCAACAGCTCGTCCTGCCTTGCAGCACAGAGCTTTACATTCCCCTCGCTCCATTCGGCGCGGGCCTGTGCATCCTTGCGGAACATCCCTTCGCCCGAGCAGGGGGCATCCACGGCCACCATGTCGAACCACGCCTCGAAGTCGCCCAGTTGCCGGGGTTCGCAGGTCGTCACGGCGACATTGCCCGTACCCCACTTGCGGACGTTGTCCGCCAGTACCTGCGCACGGCGGCGGTCGATCTCGTTGGCGACGACCAGCCCGTCGGGCCCCGCGAGTGAGGCATAGAGCGTCGTCTTGCCGCCCGGGGCGGCGCAAAGGTCGAGGATTCGCTTCCCCGCAACCCCCTCTCCGCCCATCAGGCGCCCCACGAACTGCGACGACGCCTCCTGCACGTAATATGCCCCGGCATGGAAATCGCTGTCGAAGGTGAACTGCGGCCGCACCCCCAGGTAATACCCGTCGGCGCACCAGGGTACACGGCCGTCGGCGTTTTGCAAAACCGGAAGCGGGGCGGGCACATCCGTCCCGGAGCTCCCCTGCGGCGATCCGTATCCTCCCGGTGCCGCCCCGGTGCCGTCCTGCACCGCTCCGGGTTCGGCCGCACCGGCACATTTGGCAGGGTTCAGCCGCACGGACACGGGCGGCTCGGTATCGAGTGCGGCGCACAGCGCCGCCCCCTCTTCCGGCCCCAGCTCCGAAAGGACGCGTGCGGCGAATTTCTCAGGCAGCGTCATGCGTCGCTATCTGTTTTCGAGCGCATCGAGGCGCGCACATATCTTCTCCAGCACCGTAGGGTCGGAAACGAAATCCTCATGGTCTTTGTCGACGACCAGCACATCGCCTTCGTAGATGTTGTCGATCCAGTTGTTATACTTGTCGTTCAGACGCTTGAGGTATAATTCGTCGATGTTCATCTCGTATTCGCGGCCGCGCTTGCGGATCTGCGAAATGAGCGTCGGCACGCTCGCCTTGAGGTAGATCAGCAGGTCGGGCTTGGGGATGAGCGTGGTCATCAGCCGGAACAGTTTCATGTAGGTTTCGATGTCGCGCGAGGCCATCAGCCCCATTTCGTGGAGGTTGTCCGCGAAGATATGCGCATCCTCGTAGATCGTGCGATCCTGGAAGATCGCCCCCGAATCGCGGTTGTCGGCCAGCATATCCATCGTCTGCTGAATGCGGCTCCCGAGGAAGTAGATCTGCAAATTGAACGACCAGCGGTTCATGTCCTCGTAGAAATCGCCGATGTAGGGGTTGTTGCACTCCTCGAGGTAGGCTTTGGCGTTGTAACGCTCGGTCAGAATCCGGGTCAGCGTGGTCTTCCCGCTTCCGATATTGCCTGCAATTGCTATATACATATTATACGATATTTGTTTTACATTTTGTCCTGCCGGAGCATTCCGGCGCCCTGTCATCATGGCGTCGCGCCGCAAAACGTCCGCCGTCACTTCTTCTCCCCGCCGAACGCCAGAATCTCCTCGGCCACATGGCGGTCGTTGACCAGCCGCGGCACCTTGTTCTTGCCGCGGGCGCGCAGCCATGCGAGGAAAAGCCCGCGGTCCACGACCGTCAGCCGCTGCCGTTCGAGCGTGGTCCGGCGCTTGGCGTCGTAATCCGAATTCACGGCCCGCAGCTCCCGGTCGAGCGCCTCGGCGAAATGCTCGCGGCTGTCAGGCTCACGCTCGAACTCCACGATCCACTCGTGGGCGCCCTGCTCCCGGAGCGACATGTAGCACGGCGCCACGGTATACTCCCCGACGACGGCCCCGGTCTCGTTGCTGGCGGCGATCAGGGCACGGTCGGCGTTATCGACGATCAGCTCCTCGCCGAAGACGTTGATATACTGCCGCGTGCGGCCCGCGAACCGGATCCGGTAGGGATTCGTCGAGGTGAACTCCACCGTATCGCCGATTTCGTAACGCCACAAACCGTTGTTCGAGGTGATCAGCATGGCGTACACACGGCCGCACTCCACGCCCTCCAGCGGGACGATCGTCCCGCCGCTGCGGAACTCGAAGAAGTTGCCGTAGTCGAGCATCAGCAGCATGTCGTCGCGCGACGGATCGTCGGCCAGCGCGAAGAAGCCCTCCGAAGCGTTGTAGGTCTCCATGTACTGCATCCGCTCCGAGGGTATCAGCGCCTCGAACGAACGGCGGTAGGGGGCGAACTCCACGCCCCCGTGGGCGAACATGCAGAGGTTGGGCCACACTTCGAGCAGGTTCTCCCGCCCCGTATAATCCAGCACGCGGCGCATCATCGCCAGGTTCCACGACGGCACCCCGGCGAAGGCCGTGATATTTTCGCCCGTGCACTCGCGGCAGATGGCCTCGACCTTGCGGTCGAAATCGGGGATGATCGCCGTGGCGGTGCGCGGCGCCCGGAACCAGCCGCTCCAGAACGTCGTCTCGTGTATCAGTATGGCCGACAGGTCGCCCACCAGATTGCGCCCTTCACGGCTGCACGACCCGCCCAGCGTCAGCGTCTTGCCTTCGAAAACCCCGGTCTTCGGATTGTTGCCCGAAAAGACCGTCGCCACGTCGCGCATGCCCAGCGTATGGTTCCACCAGAGCGACTCCTCCGTGACGGGGATGTACTTGCTCCGGTCGGAAGTCGTGCCCGACGAGCGGGCAAAGAGTTTCACCCGCCCCGGCGCGGTGACGTTACGCTCCCCGGCCAGCATCTTTTCGATATAGGGTTTGAAGGTTTCGTAATCGAACGTCTCGACCATCGACTGGAACTGCTCCACGCTGCGGACATGCCCCAGGTCGTACCTCCACCCGAATTCCGTCCCGCGCCCGCGGCGCAGCAACTGCCTGAAGATACGCTCCTGCGTCTCGGCAGGACGGCGCCGGAAACGGTCGATAGCCCGCTCGCGCTGCGAAAACCAGGCCTTGAATAATATGCTTCTGAATGACACGTGTCTGTTCGGTTTCGTTTTCCGGCGGCGTGCGCTGCCCGGCGGCGTGCGCCGGGCAGCGCGGCACGCGCCGTCAGTTAAAAAGTATCCTACTTTGCCCACGGACGCAGGCATGGCGAAGACCACCACGCGGTCGTAGGGGTTGATTTCCATATTGTCCACGGCGATGAACACCTTGTCGCCGCGCACGATGCCGCCGATGATCGTATCTTCGGGAAGTCCCATGTCCTTGATCGGCTCTGACGGCCGGCGCATTGGGCTTGACGATGAATTCCAGCACCTCGGCGTCGCTGCCCGTAAGGCACTTGATGGCCTGCACGTCGGTCGACATCGTGAAGCGGAAGATGTTCGACGCCGTCACCAGTTTCTTGTTGATGATCGTGTCGATGCCGATCGACTCGGCCAGGTTGATGTAATTGAGGTTCTCGACCTCGGCGATCACCTTCTTGACGCCCATGCGCTTGGCGAGCATCGCCGCGAGGATGTTGGTTTCGCTGCGCCCCGTCACGGCCACGAAGGCGTCCATGTTCGAAAGCCCCTCTTCCATCATGGCCTCGGTGTTGCGGCCGTCCTCGTTGATGATGAGGGTCTTTTCGAGCATCTCCGCCAGCCGGTAGGCCTTCTCGGCGTTGTAGTCGATGAGCTTGATGTTCACCTCGTCCTGCAACTCGGTGGCGATGCGGATGCCGATGCGCGAACCGCCGAGGATCATCATGTTCTTGATCTCGATGTTCGACTGTCCCGAAAACTCCATGACCTGTTTCACGGCATCCTGGCGGGCGATCACATAGATCGCATCGCCCTCCATGAACAATTCGCCGCGGCGCGGGATGATCGTCTGCCCGCCGCGCGTGATGGCCACCGTGCGGTAGCTCAGCGGCGCCTCGTCGTCGTCGAACCCCTCCAGCGGCTTGCCCACCAGGGGCGAGGTCGGCTAGAGTTGGTATACCACCAGCGAGAGCTTGCCGCTCGAAATATCGACGAATTCCGTGGTCGAGGTATGCCCCAGGAGGTTGATGACCTCGCTGGCCGCGACCTTTCGGGGTAAACAGGTAGTCGATGCCCATGTCGATGAACATCTCCTTGTTGTTGGGTTCGAGGTACTCGTTGTTGTCGATGCGGGCGATGGACTTCCGGGCGCCCAGCTTGGCCAGCATCGCCGCCACGACGTTGTCGTTCTCCTCGTGGTTCACGGCGATGAAAGGTCGCACTTGCGCACCGAAGCGGGAGCACGGCGAAGGTCGTCGAATCCCCTCGACGGTAATCACGTCGGCCAGACTCCACGTCGGAAAGCAGTTTCGGTCGCTGTCGATAATGGTGATGTCGTGGCCGTTGCCGCTCAGCATCTTCGCCAGATGGCTCCCCATCTCTCCCGCTCCCGCTATTACGATTTTCATAGTATTGCGTCGTTGTCTTTTTGCATCCGCCGCCGAAGAGAGGGCAGCGTTTTTGCAATTTATCTTACAAATGTATACATTTGTGACCGAAAGCCAAAATTTCAGCACATAAAAATACCTTACCGTTATGCCAACGTGGTTAATCGTTTTCCTCTTCGCCCTCGGCGCCGTAGCCCTCTTCGTCGTGGGCATGTCGCTGACGCTGATGATCAAGGGACACCATATCGACTCGGAAATATCGACCAACAAGAACATGCAGCGGCTGGGCATCCGGTGCGCCGTGCAGGAATCGCGCGAGGACTCCGGACAAACAGACTGCGCCGACGCGGGCTGTTCGGGCAACTGCTCGGCGTGCGACATCGAAGAGGCCGGGCACGGAAAATAGCCCCGGATGCGAACGCGCTGAAACCCCTGCAAACCCGCCGCACATGATCCGACAACCCGAATCCCCGAAGACATTCGTCTGGCGCATATGCTCGGCGCATGTGATCGCCTACTTCACCGCCGGCGTTTTCGCCCTGTTCTTCCTCGATTACAGAACCCACTTCTCGTCCGAGTCGCTGGCTCTGCTGATGCGGCCCGTAAGCTCGCCGTGGGTCGCGCTCGGCCCCGGACTGCAGATTTTCCGCGGAGTGCTGATCGCGCTGGCGCTGCTGCCCGTACGCGGATTCCTGTACGGCAAAAACGGATTCCTCAAGCTGGCGTGGCTGGTTCTGGGCCTGAGTTTCATCTCGACCATAGGTCCCACGCCCGGCTCGTTCGACGGCTACATCTACACGATCCTGCCCGTGCAGTATCATCTGGGCGGAATCCCCGAAGCCGTCTTATACACCGCGCTCTTCGCGGGCATCCTCGCCTTCTGGCACAAATCCGGAAAAAGATACGTCACGGTGCTCTCCATCGTACTTGTGGCCGTAATCGTGCTGTTCAGCGTCATGGATTCCTCGGCGCGGCGCAGGCGGAGTAACGCGGCGGCCGTCGGGCAAAACCGGAGTCTACCGGATGTGATCGAGTGGCGGAAGCCGGCAGTAGTAGCCGGGGCTGAATGAGGTTGGCGGGCTGTAGCAGGCTGAGGTTGGCAAGCTGAGGTTGGCGGGCAGAAGCTGGCCGAAACCGGCTGAGGCCGACTCGCCAGCGAATAAAAATGAGGTTGCCCGACGCGCGGACGACCTCTTCTTCGTATATCTCGGCAACGGTTCGGAACCGCTTCCGTCAAATCTTGCAGTGTTTCGACCGGCAGACGAACCACGGATTGCGCAGGTCCTCCTCGTTGTAGAGCAGCTCCCGGTCGTCGGGCAGCGTGCGGGTGCGACCGCCCGCTTCGGCGAGAATCAGCTCGCCCGCGGCAGTGTCCCACTCGTACGTATGCGTCGTGCGGACATAATAATCGACCTTCCCCTCGGCCAGCAGGCAGAATTTGTAGGAACTCCCCTGCTCGACGATCTCCAGATCGGGATGCGCTTCGCGCAGGCGGGCGATATGCTCCGCCGTTTCGGGCGTCTGGTGCGACCGCGACACGGCCACCCGCAGGCGGGGATGCTCCGCCCCCTCTTCGAGCGGCAGCTGCCGCCAGCCCGTGACGATCTGGTCGTAGGTGTATTCGGCGGCGGCATCCGGCGCGATATGCTCCTGACGTAGGAACCCGAATCGCGCCCGGCGACGTACATCTTTTCGAAATAGGGGACATAAATGACAGCCCCCATGCAGACGTTGTTCTCCATCAGGGCGATATTCACGGTAAATTCGTTGTTTCCTTGATGAACTCGACCGTTCCGTCGAGCGGATCGACCAGCCAGTACAACTCCCAGTTGCGGCGCTCGTCGTAGAGCATCTCGCGCCCCTCCTCGCTCAGGATCGGGATGCGCGTCGGGCCCAGGTATTCGCGGATGGTTTTGTGCGCCAGCCGGTCGGCGAGCGTGATCGGCGTCTTGTCGTCTTTGAGGCTTATATCGTAATCGTCGAGGTTTTTATAGACATTCATTATCGAGGCTCCGGCCCTGACTGCCGCATTGATGAGCGGCGGCAGCAGGTACATCCTCACCTTGTCGTTTATCATCGTAGCTCTTCTTTTGAGTTCGGTAACTTCGGTTGCCATGGTAAAGGTAACAAGAATTTATGACATTGTGAAATTTTTTACTCCTATTTTACAGCGGCGCCGCAGCCCTTTTCTCCGCCGCCCGTACGCCCGTAGGCAATATCGCTGAGGGCCAGCGAAACACATCCGGCGACGCACCACACGAGGGCTGCGGTGAGCAGTACGGCGGCCGCCGGCCACCGGCCCGTCCATACGGCGGCGGCGATCGCGCCGCCCAACGACGCAGCCGCCACGACGCGCAGCACGGACTGCCGCCCGCGACACAGCTTGCGCCCAGACTGCGGCGCATAGAAAACCGGCTCCCAAAGGTTCCGGCGCCGGCGCCACGGTACGGATTTGCCCGGACGGTGCGCGAAACCGCCTGCTGCAATGACGGCTTCGCGGCTCAGCAGCGCGGCAGGCTCTCCGATCCGCGAACGCACGCAATCGCACCCTCCGACGCCCCGCTCCCCACTTCGGCCACCAGCCGCGCGACAGCGTCCGGCAGCAGAAACTGCCCCTCCCGCACCGGCAGCACGTAATCGTAAGCGGCCACTTCGGCCGCCGCATCGAAATCGCCGGCGGGGTATCCTGCGCACGGTCCACCAGCACCAGCCTGCGGAAACGGCGCTTGCGCGAACGCCCCAGCGCCCGCACGCCCGTCACGGGCAGCTCCTCCGACAGCACGTATTCGACGCGGATCATGCGGTAGCGGGCCGTAAAGGCCGCAAACTCGACGGGATAACGCAGGGAATCGAGCACCACGATCACTTCATAGTGGGCATATTCGGCCGAAAGCAGGTTTTCGACCTGCTCCTGCGCACGGACACCGCTGCACAACACCGATATCCCGATACCGTCGGGCGTGTCGCTCGCCACAGCGTGGGACCCTGCCAGCAGCAGCCGTTTGTTATGTCCCCGCACGACAAGCCAGAGCAGCGCGAGGGCCGCAGCGGCGACAGCGGCAAGCAGCAGTAACAGCACGATCAGCATACCAGACTCCGTTTATAGGAATGTATAAGCGATTCGTAGTAGGGACGCTCCCGGTCGTCGAACAACCGCCGCAGCACGGCAGGCGCATAGCCCTCCCGCGCCATGTAACGCATCAGCGCCTTGCGTTCGGCGCGGCTCATGGAGGCGATGCGGCCCGCCACCTCGCGCCGCCTGAGCGAACAGCGCATCGAGCAGAGCGTATAGAGCGCTTCGCGGCCCAGCTCCGGCACCCTTTCGCGGGCCACCATCGCCAGCAGAAGCCTCTCCGCCTCCTCGATGCCGAACTGCCGCACGATGCCCAGCCCCACCATCCGCAGGTTGCGGTTCGGGGAGCCGACGAGCGGTTCGTAGGCGATCGGCAGCAGACCGCGGCGCAGCATGGCCATGATCTCCGACACTTCGCAGGCCGAAAGGGATAGTCGTACTCCGCCATCCGGCGCAGTGAGGTCGCAGGTTCGGCTGCCAGCTGCGTCATCAGGGCGTAGAAGCGCACGTAACGGTTGCGGCTGCGCATATAGCGGGCGGCTTCGGCGCCGATGCCGTTTCCGGCGGGCAGCCGGGAGAGCAATCAGGTAGCGCGCACGGCGGTACCCTGCGCGAAGCGTATCCGGCGCAGCAGCCACCCGTCCAGCCCGTACTGCACGACGATGCGGCGCAGCGGCGCCGGGTCAAGCCGTAGGTCGCCGCCACCAGCCTGCCGACGGTTTCGATCAGCAGGCGGCGGGCGCCCGCACGGCGCAGAAGCGGAAAGCGCGGCGTCTCTTCGCCGCCCGAAAACAAGGCGAGCATGACGATATGCAGGTATTTGCGCTGCAGCACGGCGTCCCTGCCGCGCCTGCGTCTGCGGCGCATCCGCCCGACCGCCATCCCGCCGAGCAGCCAGAGCGTCACGGCGGCGGCCGCCGCGGAATATATCATGAAAAGCGTTTCGGTCATAAAAGCCGGTTCAAATCGTTGGACACCTTGCCCCGCAGCCGCTGCAGGCTCAGCGGAAAAGCCATATACTGGTCCACGCCGCACTCCAGCAGACTCAGGACGGCCTGTTCGGACTGGAGCCACGAAACCACGTAAAACAGCGGCCGTCTCAGTCCGCGGACGCACGCCGCGCACGACGTCGCGGCCGCACGAAAGGGGCCACATGCAGCACGATCACCAGATCGAACAATACGCGGCGGCAAAGCCCTTCCATCTCGTCCGCATCGGCCGCACAACGCACCTCGGTGCGCATGTCGATCAGCGACAGACGCACCATGTCGCGCAGAAAAATATCGTCCGAAACAATCAGTATCCTGTTCATAAAACCCGTCCGGCGTGTGCCGGTGCCCTGCCCGGCCCAAAACCATGCCAGAGCCGCACGGGGCCAAAAAATTTGCCGGATATGTTGTTTATAAGATAAATATGCGTATATTTGCACTCCGAATTATGTTCAAATACATAACCATCGAATAAATGTACGTTATAGTAGAGATTGCAGGTCAGCAATTTAAAGCTGAAAAAGGTCGGAAACTTTATGTCCACCGTCTTCAGGGCGAAGAAAATTCGTCCGTAAGTTTCGACAAAGTCCTGCTCACAGACAACGACGGTCAGGTCAAAGTAGGTGCACCTGTAGTGAAAGGCGCCTCGGTGAAGTGCAAGATCCTGAAGCATCTGAAGGACGAAAAAGTCCTGGTCTTCAAGAAAAAGCGCAGAACGGGATATCAGAAGTGCAACGGCCACCGTCAGTATCTGACACAGGTCCTTGTCGAGGAAATTGTTGCATAACCTTTAAAACTGAAGAGAAATGGCACACAAGAAAGGTGTAGGTAGTTCGAAGAACGGCCGCGAGTCGGAAAGCAAGCGACTCGGCGTCAAGTTATTCGGTGGCCAGTTCGCTAAGGCGGGCAACATTATCGTTCGTCAGCGCGGCACGGTTCACAACCCCGGTGAAAACGTGGGTATCGGTAAAGACCACACGCTCTTCGCCCTTGTAGACGGCACCGTCGAATTCTGCAAGAAAGGCGCAGGCAAATCCTATGTGAGCGTAACTCCCCTGAGCGAGTAAGCGTTCCGATAAGAGACACAAGACAGGCGGCTTCCGACGGGAGGCCGCTTGTTTTGTGAACCCCGAAAGCGCAAGACACACGGTCCGAAGATCATAGGGCACACACCAAAGATCATACGGCGACCAGAGGCCCCAAAGCCGTTTTTCGGCAATCGACTCCGCGGCCCGGCCCCAATACAGACAGGTAGTTGCAGATTGCGAAAAATTGATTACCTTTGTTATGCGGTACACCGTATTGCATGCGTTCTTAACATATCGAGTATATAAACGATTGTATTAACATCCTGAAATCTGGTAAATTTTTGTAAGTCCAAATACAGTCCGCTCCCGGAAGGGTGCGCTGTTTTGTTGGATTTACGGTTTACCAGAACCTCAGGAGTTACAGATTCAGCGGCACTCTTCTTTTTGGCACAAATGAGTCCATTTGTCCGCACTCCTGCCGATGCAATCGAATCATATGCGGCGGCAGGATGCTTTCCGATAATCGGATTCTTCATACAAAAGAGAGTTGCGTCACTTTTTTCCTGCCGCCGTTCTTTTTACTTTCTCCGTCCGCAACATATTCCGCACATCCGCCGACCGAGCAGTTCCGCCGCATAACACAAAAAACGGCAGCCCTCAGAGAAGGAGTGCCGCAAATTATCCGCGCCGGCGAAACTACTTCTTCGCAGGCTCTTTTCGACGGCCTTGAATACGGCCAGCGACTTGTCGTCGTCGAAGAAGGTCAGCTCGAACCCTTGATTTCGAAACGGTCCACGTCGTCGAGCATCTTGACGAACGCATCTTCGTACTGCATGTCGAGGCAGGCCATCCGGGTCATACCCATATTCTCGAATTCGAGTTTCTTGCCCTTCAGCTCATAGCGGCCGAAGAAACGGTTGCAGTTGGTGCGTCCGGCGACCATCGTGTCGGCGGCATTGAACTCCAGCGTGAAGAAATCCGCCTCCTGATTGATCGCCGTCGCCGGAATCGACCCCATTTGGGCGAGTTTCCAAGTCGTACCTTCGAGCGTCTTGTCCTGCGCGGCGCTTCCGCACGCAGCCATCGTAACGAGCAGCGCTGCGGCTGCAAAATACTTTTTCATCATAAATACATATAAGTTAATAACAGAACGCCGCGTGCAAAACCGCACAAAACCTGACGGCGTCGACTCTTACGCGCCCCAAAGTTAGCAATTCCCGGCCGGATACGCAACCCCGGCGACAAAAACACAGGCAGGTTCTCACATAGGCAGTTTTGGGCGGCTCCCGAAAAAGCCATCCGGAACAAATCGCTCCGGATGGCCGCAAATCGGCAAAGCCCCGAATTACATTTTTCAGATAAACCGCGATCTGCAGTTCCGTCGTTGCGTTGAACAGATCGTCGAGAATGACAGCGGGATCGAGTCCCATCATCTGCGACGGATCGAGTCCCAGCCCGCCGAGCACGTCCTTGAGCAGCTTGACATAGGGCAGCATCATGGCGCGGTCCACATACAGGCGGAACACACCGCCCTCAAAGGTGTACTTGAACGGAATGGCGTAATGGCTGTCGGTCGAAACGACACTCAGCCCCTTATAAGCGCCGAGCATCTTGTCAATCTCGGAAAGAATCTCCATCCCCTCCTGCTTCGATCGCCCGGATGAAATCCTTGCTGACGGCAGCGAAGAACAGGTTCGACTCCGTATAGAAACTCAGCGCGCCTTCGGGCAGGACAGCGGCGGTCTCGGCACTCGGAAATACCGATACGGCCTCGGCAAACGTCGGCGAAAGATCGTCGTCATGATGTCGGCCCTCCTCGACCACCACGTCATGGTATTTGGCGGCAAACAAACCGTCGCTATGCAGATCGAGCTGAACCAGACCGCTCGACACGAATTGCGAACCGATGGCCGACACCAAATCCAAGATGGTATTGAACGGCATTACGAACGAACCGGCAGGCATATCCATGCTCGCAGAGAGATCGATACCGGAATATTATCCGGATCCGTCCATGCAGCGGCTACTTCCAGATAAAACCTCGAAGGCTCACCCCCCTCGTCGGGCACTTCTTAAAATAGTGCGGCATATAGCTGCCCACCAATTCGGACGATACCTGCGGTTTCTTCACTTTCCGTCGTCATCGTTACAAGCCGTAAAGGCGGCCAAAGCAGCGCACACGAAAACACGGACGCAATTTTGTGCAAGAGATTTTCATAAGCGAGATTAGATAGTGTTAATTCAAATGTGCGGCAAAGTTATCTCCGGGGCCGATTATGAACAAATAAATTCATTCGGGGGATTTTTCAAACGGGCAGCAAATTTTCATCACGAACCGAATCGCCGGAACACAAAAAGGCCGCGGCACTGATGCCGCGGCCGAAGCCTTTCGCCGCCCGGACGGATTTCGAACGAATCCCGAACGGTTTTCGAACGAATCTCCTGACAGCCCGCCGACCGAACGGTTTCGAACCATCCGCTCGGACAGATTCCGGACTGTCGTCGAACCTATTTCGGGCGCCTTCCGAAGGAGTTTCAGACTGCCATTCGGAGGATTCCGCCCACCGTCCGGACAAATCCCGGACCGCTTCCCGGAGGAATTTCAGGCCGTCATCCGGACAGATTTCAGGTCGCCGGACGGATTCCGAACCGCCATCCGTACGAACCACAACTCGGACGCACCGCCGCCCGGAAATCGCACCGAAAAGCGGGCGGCATTCCCGGCGGCGCAACGTGCGGCCGCAACCGCCTTATCCGAACAAGCGGTTCAGCAGCGCCGCCAACCTGTATCCGGCTTTCAGCACCTGCGCCTCGGCGAACTCGTACGAGAAAATGATGAAGTCGCGCGCCTCCTCGTACGAAAGCGTCTGACCGGCCTTGGTCCAGTCGTAGATCACGCGGCACTCGCGGGCGCTGTCGGCCAGCCAGTCGCGGGCGTGCCTTCGGCGATATCGCGTTTTCCCGCTTCGAACAGCGGTCGAGCTGGTGCCCGTATTCCAGATAATGCCACTTGTTGCTCAGCGTAAGCGCCCACTCGTCCCAATAATTATGCAGGCCGTACTCCTTGCCGCTGAGCGTGAATTTGAAACTCTTGTACCACGGATATTTCACGTGCCCCGGACAGTGCATGTCGCCGACGAGATGTACGATAAAGCGGATCGAGACCGTCACCGTCGAATCGTTTTGATTGCGGTAATCTTCCACTTTCGCAATGCAGTCGTCCAGAAAAGTCATCGCGTCGCCTTCGGGATCGGGCACGTAGATTCCCCGGCATCGACCTTGTTGGTGTGCCACGTGTTGGTGTGCCTGTAGGCCGGCGTGTGGCGGACCTGATCCATCCACGAGGCATAATAGACGATCGAACGGCCGCCGAGATACTTTTCGATGTTTTTCTGGCTTTGGGCGTCAGGTTGCATTCGGCGATGTCGGCGATCGCATCGTGGCCGATTTTCCCCAGCCGAACCGTCGCGCACCAACAGCAGAGCACGGCCGTCAGCAGACATACGGATAGTTTTTTCATTTCGAATTAGTTTTAAGGTGATTTCGAAACGAATATAAAGAATAGATATTAAATAAGCAATAAAAAGCAATTACAATCATTTCTTTTATGCTTTATCCTATCCATGCAAGCGATACGACGCCGGACGCGATACGGCCCGCCAACAAAAAGCCGCGGCACAATGCCGCGGCCTTTCACATAGCTGTCATACAGATCAGTACTCCATCTTGGCAAGACGCTGGTAGCTGTTGTAACGCCACTTGGCGTTCTCCTCAGCGGCAGCGAACAGCTCTCGGCCTCGGCCGGGAACGACTTCTTGAGCGAAGTGTAACGCACCTCCTTCATCAGGAAGTCGCGGAACTTCGACCAGTCGGGTTCCTTCGAGTCCATCACGAACGGATTCTTGCCCTGCTCTTCGAGCTGCGGATTATAGTGCCACAGGTGCCAGTAGCCGCAGGATACGGCCTCCTTGCCCACGGTCTGCGTGCGCGTCATGCCGCCCTTGATGCCGTGGTTGATACACGGCGCGTAAGCGATCACGAGCGACGGTCCGGGATAGGCCTCGGCCTCCTTGAGCACGTTGAACAACTGCATCTGCGAAGCGCCGATCGAAACCTGCGCCACGTATACGTAGCCGTAGGTCATGGCGATGGCGCCGAGGTCTTTCTTGCGGATACGCTTGCCGGCCGAAGCGAACTTGGCGACGGCACCCACGGGCGTCGATTTCGACGACTGTCCGCCGGTATTCGAGTAAACCTCGGTATCCACGACCAGAATGTTCACATCCTGGCCCGATGCCAGCACGTGATCGACACCGCCGAAGCCGATATCGTACCCCCAGCCGTCGCCGCCGATGATCCACTGCGACTTCTTCACCAGCCAGTCCTTCATTTCGAGAATGTCCTTGCAGTAGTCGCAGCCGCAGGCCTCCATCATCGGGATCAGGCGGCCGAAACCTCGGCCGACTTGGCGACGAACCGCGCGCGGCGATCCACTCCTGCATGACGCCCTTCAGCTCGTCCGAGCACTTCGTGCAGCCTGCGATCGCCTGCTCCATCGACTCCTGAATACGGTCGCGGAGTTTCTCGACGCCACGTGCATACCCAGACCGAACTCGGCGTTGTCCTCGAAGAGGAGTTGGCCCATGCGGGACCCTGTCCCTTGTCATTGGTGCAGTACGGCGTCGAAGGGCCGAACCCGAATAGATCGAGGTACAGCCCGTGGCGTTGGCAACCATCATCTTGTCGCCGAACAGCTGCGAGATAGCCTTGATATAGGGGGTCTCGCCGCAACCGGCGCAGGCGCCCGAGAACTCGAACAGCGGCTGTGCGAACTGGAGGTTCTTCACCGACTTGGTCTTGTCGACGACCTGCTTGTAGCCGATATGCTTGGTGATGTAGTCCCAGTTCTTCTGCTGGGGCATCTGCTCCTCCAGAGGACGCATTACCAGCGCCTTCTCCTTGGCCGGGCAGACGTCGACGCAGTTCGAGCAGCCCGTACAGTCGAGCGGCGAGATCTGGATGCGGAACTTGTACTCCTTGGTCTCGCCCAGCCCCTGCTTCCATTCCACGCCCGATGCGGCAGCCTCGGCCTCCGTCGCGAGGAACGGACGGATCACGGCGTGCGGGCAGACATAGGCACTGGTTGCACTGGATACAGTTCTCGATCTTCCATTCGGGCACGTTCACGGCGATGCCGCGCTTCTCGTAGGCGGCCGTGCCGTTCTCCCACGTACCGTCTTCACGGCCGTAAAGGCCGATACGGGCAGGTCGTCGCCCTTCAGGCCGTTGATCGGCTCGACGATCTTGCGCACGAATTCGGGACACGAGCGTCGAAACATGCCGAAGCCCTTGTCCTCGATCGAAGCCCACTCGGCGGAATCTCGACCTTAACGACGGCGTTGCCGCCGGCGTCGACGGCCGCATAGTTCATGTTGACGATGTCCTCGCCCTTCTTGCCGTAGGATTTCAGGATGGCATGCTTCATCTCGTCGACAGCCTTGTCGAACGGGATAACGTTGGCGATCTTGAAGAATGCCGACTGCATGATGGTATTCGTACGCGAGCCCAGTCCGAGTTCTGCGGCGATCTTCGTAGCGTTGATGATATAGAAATTGATCTTGTTCTTGGCCAGATAGGCTTTCATGTGGTCGGGCAGCGTGGCGCAGGTCGTAGCCGCGTCGTGCACCGAGTTGAGCAGGAACGAACCGCCGGCTTTCAGCCCTTTCAGCACGTCGTACTTGTCGACGTACGAAGGCACGTGGCAGGCCACGAAGTCGGGCGTGGTGACCAGATAGGGCGAGTGATGGCAGGTCGCCGAAACGCAGGTGCGACGAGGTGTAGCCGCCCGATTTCTTCGAGTCGTAGGAGAATATGCCTGAAGTATTTGTTCGTCGTGCCGCCGATGATCTTGATCGAGTTCTTGTTAGCGCCTACCGTACCGTCGGCACCCAGGCCGAAGAAGAGCGCCTCGAACGTACCGGGCTTGGCGAGCGAAATCTCCTCGCCCACGGGCAGCGAGCGGAAGGTCACGTCGTCCACGATGCCCACCGTGAACTGGTTCTTGGGCTCGTTGGCCCCGAGGTTGGCGAACACGGCCAGCATCTGCGCCGGCGTGGTATCCTTGGACGAAAGGCCGTAGCGGCCACCGATGATGAGCGGCTTGTTCTGCACGGGCAGGTGGCGAAAGCCTCCACCACGTCAGTAGAGCGGATCGCCGTTGGCTCCCGGCTCCTTGGTGCGGTCCAGCACGCAGATGCGCTTCACGCTTTCGGCAGCACCTCCATCAGGTATTTCACCGAGAAGGGACGGTAGAGGTGAACGGTCACTACACCCACCTTCCCGCCTTTGGCGTTCAGGTAATCGACCGTCTCCTTGAGGTCTCGGTCACCGAACCCATCGCGATCACGATGTTCTCGGCGTCTGCGGCCCGTAGTATACGAAGGGCTTGTACTCGCGGCCGGTGATCTTCGAAATCTCCGCATCGCGTCTGCGACCATGTCGGGCACGGCGTCGTAGAAGGTGTTGGCGGCTTCGCGGGTCTGGAAATAGATGTCGGGGTTCTGGGCCGTACCGCGCGTCACGGGTGTTCGGGGTTGAGCGCACGCTGGCGGAAGGCCTTCAGGGCGTCGCGGTCGAGCATCGCCGTCAGGCGGCTTCGTCGATCAGCTCGATCTTCTGGATCTCATGCGAGGTACGGAAACCGTCGAAGAAGTGCAGGAACGGCACGCGCGACTTGAGCGCCACGAGTGCGCCACGCCCGCCAGATCCATCACCTCCTGCACCGACGAAGTCGCCAGCATGGCGAATCCCGTCTGGCGGGTGGCCATGACGTCCTGGTGGTCTCCGAAAATCGACAGCGACTGTGCGGCCAGCGCACGCGCCGAAACGTGGAACACGCCCGGCAGCAATTCGCCGGAGATCTTATACATATTGGGGATCATCAGCAGCAAACCCTGCGACGCGGTGAACGTCGACGTCAGGGCACCGCTCTGCAACGAACCGTGTACGGCGCCTGCAGCACCGGCTTCGGACTGCATCTCGACAACTTTCACCGTTTCGCCGAAAATATTTTTGCGACCCTGTGCGG
>JBKSUH010000008.1:0-30205 GCA_047233565.1 Alistipes sp. | reverse complement strand
CTCCTTTTCCTTCCGGTATTTCCGCTATTTTTTTTGCGAAAACTAAAAAATATAGTTAGAAAACTATTTAAAATAGTTGCAAATAAAATTTTTTTAGTTACCTTTGTTCCTGTAAGCCCGGCCGGCCGATCGGAGCAGGGCGGATAACAGAAACCAAAACCGGTATGATGGAAAAACTGACACGCAGGGAAGAGGAACTGATGCGCTGCTTCTGGGAGCACGGCCCGCTTTTCGTACGCGAGCTCGTGGCGCTCGCCACCGAACCCAAGCCCCATTTCAATACGCTTTCAACCATGGTGCGCGCCCTCGAAGCCAAGGGGTATGTCGCCCACAATACCTTCGGAAGCACCTACCAGTATTACCCGGTGGTGACCGAGGAGGAATTTTCGCGCCGCACGCTGGGCGGGGTCATCAGTAAATATTTCGAGAACTCCTACCTCGGGGCCGTTTCCGCCCTGGTCGAGGAGGAAAAAATCTCGGTCGACGAACTGCGCGAGCTGATCGACCATATCGAAACCCAAAACCGTCGTTAGCCATGTACACACTGATGCTGTACAGCCTGAAGGTCGGCGCCTGCCTGGCGGTGTTCTACCTTTTCTTCAAATTGCTGCTGAGCCGCGAGACCTTCCACCGCCTGAACCGGATCGTGGTGCTGGCGGCGATGGTGTTGTCGTTCGTGTTGCCGCTGTGTGTCATTACGGTCTATCGCGAACTCCCGGCCATGCCGGAACTCCCGGTGACGGAGGAGGCGGGCTACGCCCCGTCCGCGGAGCCGGAATCCCAACCTTTCCCGTGGGATAAGGCGGCGACGGCCGCTTTCCTTGCGGGAGCCGCCGCTGCGTTGTTATGGACGCTCGGGTCGGTATGCGGCGTATTGCACATGATCCGCCGGGGGCACAGGGAGCGGCTGGGCGACGGCTCCGTGCTCGTACGCACCGACCAGCCGGTCGTACCGTTCAGCTGGTACCGGTATATCGTGATGTCGGAAAAGGATCTGGCCGAGAACGGCGAGGCGATCGTGCTGCATGAGAAAGCCCACCTGAGGCTGCGCCACTCGTTCGACCTGTTGGTGACCGACCTTGCCGGGTGCCTGCAATGGTTCAACCCTGCGATGTGGCTCCTGCGCCGTGAGTTGCGCGCCATCCATGAATACGAAGCCGACGAGGCGGTGCTGGACAGTGGCGTCGACGCCCGGCAATACCAGTTGTTATTAATAAGGAAAGCTGCCGGCGGGAGGTGGTACTCAGTCGCCAACAGCTTTAATCACAGTAAACTTAAAACCGTATTACCATGATGTTACGTAAAAGATCGTCGCGGTGGGCCGTAGCCAGAGTGCTTTTGTGCTGCCGCTTGCGGACTCGCCCTCGGAGCGTTCGCCCGCACCGCCTATGTTTTTCCTGATGACAAAGGTAAAAAAGAAAATGTTACGATTCTCATTCGGAACGCAAAATCGACCCTTCGGACGGAAAATCCGGCAATCCGCTGATTCTGGTGGACGGCCGCGAAGTGAAATCGATCGATTCGCTGTCGCCCGACCGGATCGCTTCGGTCTCGGTGCTCAAGGATTCCGCGTCGAAAGCTTCGTACGGCGAAAGGGCCGACGGCGTGATTATCGTCACGACGAAGGAGGGCGGTGCCGACCCGCAGATGCAGACGTTCACGTACGGCGGCAACAGCAGTTCGACTGCCCTCGTGGTGCGCGGAGCCGGGACAGAGCCTGATTCCCTTGCGGGGAGAGTGCGTACGATGACCTACAGGATCGACGGCAGGCGCGACTCGCTCGGCGGAGACATGGTCTGGAAAATAAACGGGCGGGACGTCGATGCCGGCGACTTGGAAGAGTTGTCCGGAAACGTCCGGTCGATCCGCATTACCAAGGACGCTGCCGTGCAGGGGGAAGACTCCGCTGCTGCGGAGGGGATGATGCGCATTATGACCGGACAGACGATGCAGGCTGCGGACGCCGGCCTGAAGCCGCCGAAGCGGGATGCAGGCCGCCCGTGCCGGGCTGGATGCGGCACGCCGGTATATGTCGGCCGAGGAGTGGAAGCGGGCGCAGAAACAGCTCGAAATGGCGCAGAAGCAGCTGGACGAAGCCCGCGCGCAGGCAAAGTCGGAAATCTCCTTCTCCGAGGCGATCGCAGTCGATATGCAGGACTCCTCCGCCGATACTGCTGACGGCGGGGCGGTCGTCGCGGGTGGGTCGGCGGGACGGCGTCGGAAACGCCGTCTTATTGGCGCGTTACGACCGGCGAAGGCACGACGCGCGTGGATCATTCGAAAACGGAGTCCGGCAAAACGGTCTTTACGGGCCGCGTCACGCTGCACAATCCTTCGGAGATACCGGATAACTACGTGATTTTCATTAACGGCGAGCAAGCGTCCAAAGCGGACGTGCTTCGGCTTGCACCCCAGAAAATCAAGCGTATGGAGGTGTTGCGGGCAAGGAGGCCGCCAAGGAATACGGTGCCGGCAGCGAGGGCGTAATCAAGATTACGACGCGCAGATAGCCGCAGGTAACCGCAGACAGCCGGAGGGGGACGGATTGCCGGGTTGAGACGATAAAATCCGTTGCCGTCCGGTTGTATACGACGAAAACCAACCGCCATAAGCATAAAAGTTCGCGCCCGGAACGGTTTGCCGTTCCGGGTTTTTTCGGCGTGCGGGCAATGCAGGCCCGAAACTTGCGGAAATCGCCCGTGACAAGTTGTCCTTGCCTGCGTAAATTCCGGTTGGCGGCAGTCTCGGCGGGCGTCGGCGCGGTGAATTTTCAGCCCGGCCGCCGTCGGTTTTGCCGGGACGACGCCTTCCCTGCGGAGAACCGTTCCGGGCGAAACCGAAAAATTTGGTTCTGCGCCCGGCTTGCGCTATCTTTGCATGTAAAATACAAAACAGAAGCTATGAAACGCCTGCTATTTTTTCTTACGGTCGCAACGCTCGTTTCATGCGGCCGGACATTCGAGCAGCGCACGGCCAAATATGCCGAGGTCGGATCCGTGAACGATAACCGTGCTGCGGTGCTCGATATCAACGAAGGGGTCGGCCGTTGGGGGTATGTCGACGGGACGGGACGGCTGGTCATCGAATGCCGTTATGCCGATGCCCGGAGTTTCGACGACGGACTGGCCGCCGTGCAGGAGCCCGAAGGGCTGTGGGGCTATATAGATACCGCAGGCCGGGCGGTCGTGGCTCCGCAATTTACGGTGGCCGGGGCGTTCGACGACGGCATGGCCTGGGTGCAGGCCGGCGAGCTCTGGGGCCGTATCGACAAAACGGGGAAAACCGTCATTCCCTGCCTTTATTCCGAGATCGGCGAACCCGATGAACGTGGCTGGATGCGTGTTCTGCGCGACGGTAAATGGGGCGTCCTGCGCCAAGACGGCGAGGTGGTAGTCCCCTGTGCCTATAACCTGATCGGCGAGCCGAACGCCTACGGGCTGATCCCCATGACGAGCGACGGCAAACATGGCTTCCTCGGCGCCGACGGGCGCGAAGTGCTGCCTTGTTTCTTCTCCTATATTTCCGATTTCAAGGACGGTTATGCCCGGACGAACTACGGCGGCAGCATGGTGCTGCGCGACGAGCCTTACGGCGGGCAGTGGGGACTGATCGATACGCTGGGCCGCGAGACGATTCCGTGCCGGTACTACTACCTCGATACGCCGGGCGAAGGACTTGCGGCCTTTATGCTCGAACAGTTCGGCAATTTCGGCTATGTGGACGTAAGGGCAATGTGGCGATTTCGCCCCGTTTCGCCGTGGCGAAGCCCTTTTCGGGCGGTGTCGCCGTGGTGAGCTACAACAATGTCAATTACGGACTGGTGGACCGCAACGGCAATGAAGTCAGCTCGTTCCGCTATAAACGCATCGGGGAGTTCCATGACGGTCTGGCGCCGTTCAATACCAACCTTTACGGCATGAATTTTCAGGGGATGGAGCCGCGCTGCGGGTATATCGACACCGAGGGACGCGAAGTGATACCGGCCAAGTGGGACGATGCCGCCGAGTTCAGCGAGATGCGTGCCGCCGTGATGCGCTTCGGTACCAATGCCGAAGATTTCTACGATGCCCGCTGGGGCTATATCGCCACGAACGGTCAGCTGGTCGTGCCGCTCAAGTACCACGAGGCCTATCCGTTCAGCTGCGGACTGGCGCGTGTCTTCATCAAGGGGCTCGGGTACGGGTATATCGACCGGCAGGGGAACGAAGTCGTTCCCTGCAAGTATCAGGAAGCCGAAGATTTCCACGACTTTACGGCGAAAGTGAAACAGTACGACCGGGTGATGACGATCGACGACAAGGGGCAGATCGTCGAAGGGCAATAAAAACGGAGGTCCGAGACCTCCGTTTTTTGTTGGCTGTCCGGTCCGCCGACTTATTTGAATCCCACGATTTCGGGCCGTGTCGGACGGTAACGGTATTGTTCGATGCGGGTCTGGTTCGATACGCGGACATATTCGCTCTCGACCAGTCCGCGTTTGCCGAAGGCGAGTCCCAGACGTATCTGTATCGTGTTGAAAATCAGCCTTTCGTTCTTGATGCGCACGCCGAAGCCGAACGAAGTGAAGAAGTCGTTCTTGAAGATGTTGGGGGAATAGCCGATCAGTCCGAAGTCGGCGAATCCGAACAGGGCGATACGGAAGCCGAGGGGCTGGTAGGGGGTGAAAAATACGGTCTCCGTGTTGAGGATCATGCGGTTGGTGCCGGTGACATGCTCTTTGAGCGCCTGCAGTCCGTTTATGCGGGTCATGCGGATTATTTCGTCGCTGCCCGTGCCGCGGTTCCATCCCTGCGTATAGTTGAAGGCCAGAAACTGGCGGATGCGGCTGCGTTTGAACATGAAAAGGTTCGAGAACCACTTCAGGTCCACGTCCACCGCACTATGGCGCCACATGCCGGTTGCAAGGTCGATATAGCTGCCCAGCGTGAAACTCCCCATGACGTAGCCCACCGAGCGGAATCCGCCGGTCGTATAGGTCATGCCCAGATACATTTCGTCGTTGAATTCCCCACGAGTATCCGCCGACCAGCTCGGCCTTGTAACCCGTCGCAAGGTACTCCCTTGTGCCGAATCCGTAGATCATGTTGGCCGAATAGAACTTCTCGCGGTAGAGACCGGCCCCGAAGAGCATGGCGTCGTAGTCGTGCAGCGCGGGGTTGTGGTTGGGGCTACCAGCGGCCGCCGGCTGAAACGGGCGTAGCTGTAGCGTCCCGTGAAATATATGCTCGAATTGATGGAGCGGATATAGCGCGACTTGCCGCCCCATGCGTCCAGATTGCGGACCTTGATGAGCAGCGAAGTGTCGAGGTCGATCATGTAGCGCTTCGACTTGACATCGCTGTACGTAAGGCCGATTTCATAGTCCGTCGGACGTATGAACTCCTTGCGCAGCCCCATGTTCAGCTCCGAGTTGTAGAAGTCGCGTCCGGCCGAAAAATCCGCCGTGTAGAAACTTCCCAGAACGTTGGGGATTTCGTATTCGACGATGTTGCCGCCGTATGAGAAGTCTTTGCGGCTGAAGTTGGTATTGAACTTCAGGGTGTTGCCCCAGCCGAAAATGTTGGCGTCCGACAGTCCGACCATCGTGCGGCCCTCGCCGTGGATGGCGCCGTCGACGCTGATCGTCCAGCTGTCACGGGTGCATATGACCATATTGACGCGTGTCGAATCCAGCGAATCGGGCATCAGGGTGATATCGACGTCGGAGATGTAGGGGCGCGAGCGGAGCAGCTGCTTGTTGCGCACGATCAGCTGCGGGTCGATCTTGTCGCCCGGCTTGAAGAGCAGGTCGCGGCGGATGACCCGGTCGCGCGTCAGCATGTGTATCTTGTTGCCCGTGCGTTCGAGCCAGTTGCCGTCGGAGTCAGAAGGGATGCTGACGCTCGATGGTGATGTCGCCCACGGTTTTTCCCGCATAGGGTTCCAGCAGGCGGCTTTCGTCCACTACGCGGCCGCTGAATGTGGTGTCCAGCACGGGCTTTACGAAAAGCATTCTGTAGAGCATGCGCGGCACGGCGCGGCGGTTAGTCTTGGACTGGATGCTGTCATATAGCCTTTGATTGCGCTCGGAGGTGGCGGTGTTCAGGCTGTCGGGCTTGAATCCGTCGGGCGAGTTTATGTTGGGCGAAGTTATTTCGGGACCGCGCATGCCGGGACCGGCCGTTCGGCGAAACAGACGCTCACTGCCGCGAGGACGGTTAGTACGAGTATGCAGATCCGGCGATACATGTCATCAAAGATAACGTAATTTTTCGGCAAAACGTATAAAAAGCGGCTCCCGAAACAGGAAAAAGACGGCCGTGACGGTCGTCTTTTCCTCAATATCACTCTCTGCGGATGTTATCTCCGGGCATGTCCTGCGATTTTTCCGCCTTCCGGAATCGTACCGGGGCCGTGACGCCACGTCGGAGTCCGTCTGCGCGCCCTTCCGGTTTACCTGCGCCCCTCTTTGGCTTCGATGCACTCGGTAGCATGCGGCACTTTCATCAGCCGCTCCTTGGGGATGAGCTTGCCGGTCGTCTTGCAGATGCCGTAGGTCTTATTTTCGATGCGCACGAGGGCCATCTCCAGGTTCCGTATGAATTTCATCTGGTGTGCCGCCAGACGTCCGCTCTCCTCTTTCGAGAGGGTCGCTGCGCCCTCTTCGAGGACTTTGAACGTCGGGGAGGTATCCTCCGTGTCGTTATCGGCCGTGTGGGTGATAGTGGCGCGCAGCAGCTCATAGTCCGCGCGCGCATTCTCAAGCTTTTTCAGGATGAGCTGCTTGAACTCCTCGAGTTCGGCGTCGCTGTATCTGGTTCTTTCGTCTGCCATAGTCGTCTTCTCCTTGTTGGTTTTATGTAAAATTAAACAATTTTTCCGTAAACACCAAATTTTATATCGTTATATACGATTCCGTCCGGACATACCCGCGCATCGTGCTCAGCATGAAACACTTGCCGTTCCAAATTCACCGAAAAGGGATTCGGAGACGTTCCGGACGGGCTAAATCCGCGTTACGGCGATCCGTACCGGCTCGTCATCGACATCCGAATCGACGATCACTCCGCCCGCAGGTTGTGCCGCGGTCTTGACCTCGACGGCCAGCGTCTGCGATGCGATGTAACCGGCGTATTTGGTGACGGCGTCGGCCACAAGCTCCTTCTGCTCGATCTCGACCCGGATCTTGTCCGTCACTTCGAATCCCGAATCCTTGCGGATATTCTGGATGCGGTTTATCAACTCGCGTGCCACGCCTTCCGCGCGCAGCTCCTCCGTTACGGTGATGTCGAGCGCCACGGTCAGCTTGCCTTCCGACGCCACGAGCCATCCCGGCATGTCCTCCGAGGTGATCTCGAAATCGGCCGGGGTTACGGTGATTTTTTCAGCCCCCAGGTCGAGTACGGTCTGGGCTGCGGCTTCGATCTGGGCGATACGCTCCTGCGAGAACTCCGCGGTCATGGCGGCGATCTGCTTCATGTATTTGCCGTAGCGCGGGCCCAGCGTCTTGAAGTTGGGCTTGATGCGCTTGGTGATGATGCCCGTAGTGTCTTCGATCAGTTCGACCTCTTTGACGTTCACCTCGTTCATGATGAGGTTCTTTACGGCCGAGATATGCTGTGCCATGGCCGGGTCGAGCACCGGGATGAGGATTTTGGTGAGCGGCTGGCGCACCTTGATCGACACTTTGCGGCGCAGGGCGAGCACCATTGACGATACGCGCTGTGCCAGGGACATCATCTCTTCCAGGTCGGTGTCGATCAGCTTTTCGTCGGCCTTCGGAAAAGTCGAGAGGTGTACCGACTCGTCCGCGTGGCGGCCGCTGACGGCATTCAGGTCGCGGAAGATACGGTCGGTGATGAACGGTGCGAACGGCGCGCGAGCATCGAAACGGTCTCCAGACAGGTGTAGAGCGTCTGGTAGGCCGCCAGTTTGTCGTCGTTCATACCGCCGCCCCAGAAACGCTTGCGGTTCAGGCGCACGTACCAGTTCGAGAGGTTTTCTCCCACGAACTCCTGGATGGCGCGTGCCGCCGGGGTCGGGTCGTAATCCTCGAGCGAGCGGGTTACTTCCTTGACGAGCGTATTGAGCAACGAAATGATCCAGCGGTCGATCTCCGGGCGCTTTTCGACGGGAACTTCCGGCTCCTTGCCCGTAAATCCGTCCACATTGGCGTAGAGCGCGAAGAACGAGTAGGTATTGTAGAGCGTTCCGAAGAACTTGCGGCGCACTTCGTCCACGCCGTCCCTATCGAATTTGAGGTTGTCCCACGGCTGCGAGTTGGAGATCATGTACCAGCGCGTGGCGTCGGCTCCGTAGGTGGCCAGCACCTCGAACGGATCGACGCCGTTGCCCAGGCGCTTGACATCTTGTTGCCGTTCTTGTCGAGCACAAGACCGTTCGAAATGATGTCTTGAAAGCCACCGAGTCGAACAGCATCGAGGCGATGGCGTGCAGCGTGAAGAACCAGCCGCGCGTCTGGTCCACGCCTTCGGCGATGAAGTCGGCCGGATAGACCGTCTTGAAATGCTCGCCGCCGTTCTCGAACGGTAGTGCAGCTGCGCATAGGGCATGGCTCCCGAATCGAACCACACGTCGATCAAGTCGCTTTCGCGCTTCATCGGCTCGCCCTTCGACGAGACCAGCACGATGCCGTCCACATAGGGGCGGTGCAGGTCGATATTTTGGTCGAATAGTTCTCCGCCGACATGTCGCCGACCTTGAAATTTTTGTAGGGATTCTCCTTCATGAAGCCTGCGGCGACCGACTTTCGATTTCGCCCGTCAGCTCTTCGATCGAGCCGATGCACTTCAGCTCCGAGTAGTCCTCCGTCGCCCATACCGGCAGCGGGGTTCCCCAGAAGCGCGAACGCGAAAGGTTCCAGTCCACCAATCTTCGAGCCACTTGCCGAAACGGCCCGTGCCGGTCGATTCGGGCTTCCAGCGGATCGTCTTGTTCAGTTCGATCATCCGCTCGCGCAGGGCCGTGGTGCGGATGAACCACGAGTCGAGCGGGTAGTAGAGCACCGGTTTGTCCGTACGCCAGCAGTGGGGGTAGGAGTGGGTGTGCTTCTCGATCTTGAAGGCCTTGTTTTCGGCTTTGAGCATCACCGCGATGTCGATGTCGAGCGTTGTCTCGACATCGCAGGCGATCTCCGGGTCGTAGGCGTTCTTGACGTAGCGGCCCGCATACTCCTTGTATTTTTCGACGTCGATGTTGTTTTTTACGAATTCCGGGTCGAGGTCTTCGAGTACGAAGAACTTGCCCTGCTTGTCGACCATCGGCTGGTTTTTGCCGGCTTTGTCGACCATGAACAGCGGGGCGATGCCTGCGGCCTTGGCCACACGGTCGTCGTCGGCGCCGAACGTCGGTGCGATGTGCACGATGCCCGTACCGTCCGATGTGGTCACGTAGTCGCCCACGATCACGCGGAACGCGTCGCCCGTCGGCTTTACCCAGGGGATCAGCTGCTCGTAACGGATCCCCTCCAGTTCGGGCCCCATCCAGCTTTCGCCCGTGATCTGGTAGCTTCCCTCAATCTTCTTGGTGAAGTACGATGCGACGAGGTCCTTGGCGAGGATGACCGTCTGGGGTTCGTCGGTATAGGGGTTGCGGCATTTGACCTTCACGTATTCGATCGCGGGGCCTACGGCCAGCGCGGTGTTCGAAGGCAAGGTCCACGGCGTGGTCGTCCACGCCAGGAAATAGAGCGGCCCTTCGGCGTCGCCGAAGAGCTTTTCGCTTTTCGCGTCGCGGATGATCCTGAACTGCGCCGTGCACGTCGTGTCCTTCACGTCGCGGTAGCAGCCCGGCTGGTTCAGCTCGTGCGTCGAAAGCCCCGTGCCCGCAGCCGGCGAGTAGGGCTGGATCGTATAGCCCTTATAGAGCAGCCCCTTGTCGAAAAGCTGTTTGAGCAGCCACCACAGGGTCTCGATGTATTTGTTGTCGTAGGTGATGTACGGATCGTCCATGTTGACCCAGTACCCCATCTTGCGGGTCAGGTCTTCCCATGCCCCCGTGAACTCCATGACGGCCTCGCGGCAGGTGCGGTTGTACTCCTCGATCGAAATCTTCCTGCCGATGTCTTCCTTGGTGATGCCGAGCTTCTTTTCGACGCCCAGCTCCACGGGAAGCCCGTGCGTGTCCCAGCCCGCCTTGCGGTGCACGAGATACCCTTGCTGTGTCTTGTAGCGGCAAAAGACGTCCTTGATCGTGCGGGCCATGACATGGTGGATGCCGGGCATCCCGTTGGCCGACGGGGGGCCTTCGTAGAATACGAACGCGGGGTGCCCCTCGCGCGTGGTGATGCTCTTGTGGAATGTGTCGCGGGCGTCCCATTCGCCGAGCACGTCGGCGGCTATCTGGGCCAGGTCGAGGCCTTTATACTCATTGAATTTCATGGTATATGTGTTTTTTATTTCGTTCGGGGTCGTACGCCGGCATGGCCGGAAGTGCCGGAAAGATTCCTCTTTTTCCGACAACTTGCAAAGATATAAAAAAGATTTGAAAAGCGTGCAAAATTGCACCTATTCCGTCCGTGGCGGCATCTGCCCGGAGCGGGCTATTTTCCGGCCGGGATTTCGACCCAGAAGCACGACCCCGCGCCGACGGCGGAATCGACGCCGATTTGTGCGCCCATCTGCTCCGCGATGCTCTTGCAGATCGAAAGTCCGAGTCCGGTGCCCTGCGTGAAGGTGTCCACCTTGTAAAACCGTTCGAAGATTTTGTCCAGCTCTTCGGCCGGAATGCCGATGCCCGTGTCGCGGACATAGAGACTCAGCCGGTCCCGTTTGCGTTCGAATCCCACCGTGACGAATCCTTTGTGTGAATTTCAGTGCGTTGCGGATGAAGTTGGCCAATATCTGCATCAGCCCCTGCCTGTATTGGCAGACGGTGCAGGAGGGCAGTCCCTTTTCGACGTCCAGCACGACTTCCTCCGGAGTCTGCAGGCGGAACGTTTCGACGGCTTCGCGGCAGAGCGTCCGCAGGTCGAACCGGGTCCTGACCAGATCGGCATGCCCCGATTCGATGCGCGAGAGGTCCAGTACGTCGGATATGATCTGCAGCAGCAGTCCGTTGTTGAGCGACACGATGTCGTTGTACTCTTTGCGCACTTCGGGGTCCTCCTCGGTGGTCAGCAGCTGCGAAAAGCCTACGATGGCGTTGAGCGGCGTGCGGATTTCGTGGCTCATGTTGGCGAGGAACGCCGTCTTGAGCTTGTTGGACTCCTCGGCCCGCTCCTTGGCGGCGATCAGCTCCTGCTCGGTCTGTTTGAGCGCCGTGATGTCGTAATTGATTCCCAGCATGTCGATCACCTGCTCCTGCGGCCGGTATTCGCGGCAGATGAGGTGGCTTTTGATCCATGTCGTCCGGCCGTCGTCGTGCAGGACGCGGCAGGAGACCGATGCCGACTGTATCTCCCCGGACTCGAACTGCGCCAGCCGGTTCAGCAGCACCGTGCGGTCGTCGGGGTGGATATGACGGTATTTGCCGATGACGTCGCCGATGGCGGCCGTGTCGGCTTCGCCGTAGTTGCGCAGCCAGACGCTCTGCGCATAACCCTCTTTGTTGCAGAGGTTGTAGTTGATGTATCCCACCTGCGCGTATTCGGAGATAAGGCGGAACAGCGCTTCGAATTCCGTGAGCCGGTCCTGCGTCTGGCGGAGTTCCGTGTTGTCGATGTTGATGAGCAGGTAGTGGGTGATTTCGCCCGTGTCGTTGTAGAGACACCGGATGCGGGCCGTCCAGTCGATGTAGCCGCTCCGGCTGGTGTCGTAATAGCTTCGGGCTTTCGAAAAATCGTAGCGTGTGGTGAAGTCCGTACCCCGGCCTTCGCGGATGCAGTCCTTGATCTCGGCCGAGAAGTTGGGGTTGTCGAAAATGCTGAGTCCCCGGATGCCTGCCGGATCGGTTACGCCGAACATTTCCAGATCGCGGGCGTTGATGTCCACCAGATGCCCTGTGCGGTCGTATATCTCGATGCCGATCGGGGCGTTCTGAATGACGTTGCGCAGCAGTTTCTCCTTTTCGTCGAGCGCCTGATGCGCCGTGACGACGTCCGTGATGTCGAGGATCAGGATCACGATCTCCGTCGCGTCGTTGGGGGTGTTGTAGAGGAAGCTGCGGCAGTAGCGGCCGGTTTTGGAGGCATGCCACTGGTCCATCTTGTAATCCCCCAGCCTGATGGCCGCCAGCTCGTCGATGTGCCGGTCTACGGGGATGTCTATTTCGCGGGCGGTCTTGTCGAGGTAATCAGCGGCGTCTACGCCCAGAATCTGCTGCGCCGTCTGGTTGACCGAGAGGAAAAGGTAGTCGGTCGCCTGGCCGTCGTCGTCGTAGAGCAGCCGGATGCGGAAGTAGCCGATCGGCAGGTGGTCGAGCAGCTCGTCCATGTGTTTGTTCTCCTTCAGCACCGCGTAATAGTTGCTTTCGAGCGTGAGGACGTCCGCCTCTTTCCGGCCGGCGACCGGAACGCGCTGGAGGTAGCCGAAGAGTTTGATGCCCTGCTGCGGGTCCGATTGTTTGCGGACGAGCTGCGTATGGATCCATATTTCGCCTTCCGGCAGTACGACGGGAACGTTTCGTCGAAATGGTTTCCGACCTTGAGCGACAGGAATTCGTTGTGTATCCGTGTCCGGTAATCTTCGCGCGTCAGCGGCATCAGTTCCCCGACTGCGGCCCGGTTGCTGCCGAGTCCCAGCAGATCGACGATGTAGTCGGAGAAGAACAGTTCGCCCGTGCGGAAATCCGCCTTCCACCACCCCATTTGGGCCGCGTCGAGCAGCTGCATCAACGATTGAAGATCGGGAGCGCCGGAGGTAAACATAACGGAGTCGCAGTTAAGTGTGTGAAATCGTGCGGGTTACGCGGGTCGGATTGCCGGCGGCAACCGAATCCGCGGAATGTCGCGCGTAACTACCGAACCCGCTCCAATTATCGCGCCGTTGCCGATCGTGACGCCCGGGCATACGATCACTCCGCCGCCCAGCCAGCAGTGGTCGCCGATGACGATGGGCTTGCCTGCTTCGAGGGCCGTCCCGCGTGTCGCGGCGTCGAACGGATGGTGCGCCGTGAGCAGCTGCACTTTGGGGCCTATGAGCGTCCCGCAGCCGATGCGTATCGGTGCCAGGTCGAGGAAAACGCAGTCGAAATTGACGAAGGAACCTTCGCCCATGTGGATGTTGTAGCCGTAGTCGCAGTGGAAAGGTTCGCGGATGAACCCGCGGACGTTGGGGCACAATTCCCCGAGTGTGGTGCGGTAGTCGTCGCCGTGGCCGCAGCATTCGACGTTGAGGCGATGCATCAGGCGCGTGGCACGGTCGCGGTCGGCCGTCAGCTCCGCGTCATGCGGGTCGAACCATTCGCCCGCCAGCATCTTCTCCTTCTCGCCTCTCATCGGTACATGCCGGCATTTTTAGTCGAACGACTGCAATTCGATCAGCTTGGCGTAGATGCCGCCCTTGGCGAGCAGTTCGGTGTGGGTGCCCTGCTCGGCCACGCGGCCGTGGTCGACGACGATGATCTTGTCGGCGTTGTGAATCGTCGACAGGCGGTGGGTGATAACCACCGATGTGCGGCCGACGAGCAGCTTGTTGAGGGCATCCTGCACGAGTTTTTCGCTCTCCGTGTCGAGGGCCGAGGTGGCCTCGTCGAGGATCAGTATCTCGGGGTTTTTCAGCACGGCGCGTGCGATCGAAAGCCGCTGGCGCTGGCCTCCCGAGAGTTTGACGCCCCGGTCGCCGATGTTGGTCCGATAGCCTTCGGGCGCTTCGGTGATGAAGCAGTCGGCATTGGCGATCCGGGCCGCCTCGACGATCTCGTCGTGCGTGGCCCCGGCCTTGCCCATGGCGATGTTGCCTTCGATGGTGTCGTTGAAAAGCACGGTGTCCTGTGCCACGACGCTCATGTGGGCGCGCAGGCTGTCCTGCGTGTAGTCGCGCACCGAGACCCCGACGATCAGGATGTCGCCCGCCTTCACGTCGTAGAAACGCGGTATGAGTTCGCTGAGGGTCGACTTGCCTCCGCCCGAAGGGCCTACCAGGGCCACGGTCTCGCCGCGCTTGATCTCGAACGAGATGCCTTCGATCACCTCGCGGCTGCCGTCGTACGAGAAGTGGATGTCCCGGAATTCGATCTTGTCTTTCAGCCCGTCGAGTTCGATCGCCCCGGGCTTGTCCTGGATTTCGCTCTGGGCGTCGATGATCGAGAAGATGCGTTCGCCGGCGGCGATACCCTGGTTGATGTTGGAGAACTGGTCGATGAACGTGCGCACCGGGCGCGTTATCTGCGAGAACATGGCGATGAAGGCGATGAAGCCTTCGGGGCTGAGCGCGTCCTTGAATACGAGCGAACCGCCGAATACGAGGATGACGCCCACGGCCGAGATGCCGAGGAATTCGCTCATCGGCGAAGCCAGCCTGGCGGCGCGCCATCGAGAGGGTCAGCCGGGCCAGATCGGCGTTCAGGTCGTAGAACTTCTGCTTGACGTAGCCCGTGGCATTGTAGCTCTTGATGACCTTGATGCCCGAGAGCGATTCGTCGAGTGTCGAGACCAGTTCGCCCATGCGCTGCTGGCTTGTGCGTGCGGGATGGCGCAGGCGCTTGACGATGCTGCCGATGATCAGTGCCACGACGGGCAGGAAAAGCACCGAGAAGAGTGCCAGCTCCCACGAGATGGCGACCATCATGACCGTATAGCCGATGATGAGGAACGGCTCGCGGAAAGCCACCTGCAGGGTGTTGGTGATGCAGAACTGCACCACGCCGACGTCGGAGGTGATTTTCGAAATGATGTCGCCCTTGCGCTGGTCGCTGAAAAGCCGACGTGCATGTCCACCACCTTCGAGAAATCTCGTTGCGCATGCGCTGCAGGGTGCGCGTGCGCATGTTCTCGACCGTCCATGCGCCCATGTAGCGGAACAGGTTGCTCAGCAGGCTCACGAAGATGGTGACGATGGCCAGCAGCAGCAGGACGTTTTCGGGGTTGTATTCGTTGAACAGGTGCGAATAGGTGAAGTTGAACAGCGCCGTCAGGTATTCCTGGTTGAACGCCAGCGGGGGGAGTTTCTCCACGTATACGAACGTGTAATCCGCATCGAACATCGTCTTGAGGATCGGCATGATCAGCAGGAACGTGAGCGAATTGAACAGTGCGTAGAAGAGCGAGTAGAAGAAATAGGGGATGGCGTATTTGCGGATGGGTCGGGCGAAACCCAGAAGCCTCATGTATATTTTAAACATTACGGGCGGATTATTTGCAGTTTATGTGATAATCGTGACAAAGATAGGAATAATAATGTGAAATTCGGAATTCCCGGCTTAAAAGTGCGAAGTTTAGGAGAAATAAGGGCCGAAAAGGAAAAGAGGCGGGCGTTGCCGCTCACCTCCCTTCCGGTTCATAACCAGTGTCTTCCGATAAATGCGCCTTGTCGTTGGCGGCGGCCACGGCCAGTTGGTCGCAGCGGTTGTTCTCGACCGTATCGGCATGCCCCTTGACCCATACGAACCGCACATTGTGGCGCCGGTATATGCGCAGGAAACGCATCCACAGGTCGGGATTCTTCTTGCCGGCGAACCGTTTCTTCTCCCAGCCGAACACCCAGCCTTTCGTCACGGCGTCCACGACGTATTTCGAGTCGGAATAGACCGTGACGTCCGACCCTCGAACTTGAGCGCTTCGAGCGCCGCGCAGACGGCCGTCAGCTCCATGCGGTTGTTGGTCGTCAGGCGGAATCCCTGCGAAAGCTCCTTGCGGTGAGGGCCCGAAAGCAGCACCGCGCCGTAACCGCCCGGCCGGATTCCCAAGGCCGAGCCGTCGGTGTATATGGTGATTTGTGCCACGCCGGATTATTTCAGCGCCGCCAGCTGCTCCCTGATGGCCGCGATTTTCGCTTCTGCGTCCGCCTGCTTGGCGCGCTCGTTCATGACCACCTTTTCAGGCGCCGACTGCACGAAGCGCTCGTTCGAGAGCTTCTTCATGACGCTTGCGAGGAATCCCTCGTAGTAGGCGAGACTCTCCGTCAGTTTCCCGATTTCGGCTTCGACGTCGATCTTGCCCGCCATCGGCATGAAATACTGGGTAGTCTTGACGATGAACGCCGCTGCCGCGGGTCTTTCTCCGTCACGGTTTCGACGGCCGTCAGGTTGGCCATCTTCCGCATCACGGGAGCGTATTCGGCGGGGTAGTTCTCGTCGGCGATCACCTTGAGCGTCAGCGCTTCCTTCTGCGGCAGGTTCTTCTGGTGCGTATGTTGCGCACCGAGGAGATCGCCTCCTTGGCCAGTTCGAACCGGGCCAGCAGGCGCTCGTCGGCTTCGACCGGCTGCGGCATGGGGGCCGTGCAGATCGACTCGCCCTCTTTGCGGGGCGCGAGGTCCTGCCAGATCTCCTCCGTCACGAACGGCATGAAGGGTGCAGCACGCGCATCAATTCGTCGAAGAACGTGCGCGTGGCGCGAACGTCGGCGCGTCGATCGGCTGCCCGTAGGCGGGTTTCACCATCTCGAGGTACAGGCCGCTGAAATCGTCCCAGAAGAGCTTGTAGGTCGTCTTGAACGCCTCCGAAATGCGGTAGCAACCGAAATCGTCGGCGATCTGGCGCAAAGCGACGCCGAGCGTCTGGCGGAACCATGCGACCGCCAGACGGTTGTTCTCGTCCTGTGCGGCATTGCCGTCCGCCGACCAGCCGTTCACCAGGCGGTAGGCGTTCCAGATCTTGTTGCCGAAGTTGCGTCCCGGGTCGCAGAGCGCCTCGTCGAACATCACGTCGTTGCCTGCCGACGAGGAGATGAGCATCGCCATGCGCATACCGTCGGCGCCGTATTTGGCGATCAGGTCGAGCGGGTCGGGCGAGTTGCCCAGCTGCTTGGACATCTTGCGGCCGATCTTGTCGCGGACGATGCCCGTGAAATAGACGTTTCCGAAAGGTTTTTCGCCGCGGTATTCGTAACCCGCCATGATCATGCGCGCCACCCAGAAGAAGATGATGTCGGGGCCCGTCACCAGATCGTTGGTGGGGTAGTAGTAGCTGATCTCCCTGTTGCCGGGGTTGCGGATGCCGTCGAAGACCGAAATCGGCCACAGCCACGACGAGAACCACGTGTCCAGCACGTCGTCGTCCTGTCTGAGGTCGGACGGCTGCAACGAGGCGTCGCCGGTTTTCGCACGCGCCTTTTCGAGCGCCTCCCCAGCCGTCGGGGCCACTACGAAGCCGCCTTGGGGCAGGTACCAGGCCGGGATGCGCTGGCCCCACCATAACTGGCGCGAGATGCACCAGTCCTTGATGTTCTCCATCCAGTGGCGGTAGGTGTTCTTGTATTTTTCGGGCACGAAGCGGATCGCGTCCTCCATGACGGCCTTCGTCGCCGGTTCGGCCAGCTGTCCCATCGAGAGGAACCACTGCATCGAGAGTTTCGGCTCGATGGCCACGCCCGTGCGCTCCGAATAGCCCACGTTGTTGGTATAATCCTCGGTCTTCTCCAGCAGGCCGGCTGCCGCCAGGTCGCCTTCGATCTTCCTGCGGACGTCGAAACGATCCATGCCGACGTACAGCCCCACTTTGTCGTTGATCGTGCCGTCGTCGTTAAAGATGTCGATCACCTCGAGGTTGTATTTCTCGCCCAGCATGTAGTCGTTCACGTCGTGCGCCGGGGTCACTTTCAGCGCGCCCGTACCGAACTCGATGTCGACGTATTCGTCGCGGATTACGGGGATTGCGCGGTTCACCAGCGGTACGATGACGCGCGCCCCGGCCGGCAGCCAGCCGTAGCGCGGGTCGTTGGGGTTGACGCACAGCGCCGTGTCGCCCAGAATGGTTTCGGGGCGTCGTGGCGACGATGATCGCCTTGTCCGTGCCTTCGACTTGTAGCGCAGGTAGTAGAGTTTGCCGTGCGACTCCTTGAATACCACCTCTTCGTCCGACAGCGCCGTCTGCGCCGCGGGATCCCAGTTGACCATGCGTACGCCGCGGTAGATCTTGCCTTTCTCGTAAAGGTCGCAGAATACCTTGATGACGCTCTCGGTGCGGGGTTCGTCCATCGTGAAGCAGGTGCGCTCCCAGTCGCACGAGGCGCCCAGCTTGCGCAGCTGCTTGAGGATCATGCCGCCGTATTTTTCCTTCCACTCCCAGGCTTATTCGAGGAATTCCTCGCGCGAAAGCGACGACTTCTCTATGCCCTTTTCATGCAGCATCGCCACGACTTTCGCCTCCGTGGCGATCGACGCGTGATCCATGCCCGGCACCCAGCAGGCGTTTTTGCCCGACATGCGGGCACGGCGGATCAGCACGTCCTGCAACGTGTTGTTGAGCATGTGCCCCATGTGGAGCATGCCCGTCACGTTGGGGGAGGATGACGATCGTGTAGGGTTCCGCTGGTCGGGTTCCGAGTGGAAAATATGCTGTTCGATCCAGTAGTCGTACCATTTGGATTCGATCTGCTGCGGTGCGTATTTGTCTGCGATTTGCATGGCGCGTTGAATTTTACTTTGTTTTCAGGGATGCAAAGTTATTAACATTCTGTCAAAGATAAAATAAAATTTCTAAAAATCGTTATATTTGCACCATTATATATCTGTAAACTATGAGTAAAAAAGATAAGATAATCGAAACCATCGAAGTCGAAGATGCGAGCCTGCTTCCCGAGCTGCTCGACGGCAAACACCACGTGATTCCGATCGTGACCGGCGGCGACGAGGTCGCCGAGGAGGTCGAAGTGCCGGAAATCATCCCGATCCTTACGCTGCGCAGTTCGGTGCTCTTCCCCGGTGCGATCACCCCGATCACCGTGGGACGCGACAAGAGCATCAGCCTCGTACGTGCCGTGAATGCCGAAGGCGGCATCCTGGGCGCCGTGTTGCAGCGCGAGAGCGACGTCGAAGACCCCGCGCCGGACGACATGTACAAGGTCGGCACCGCGGCGCGCATCATCAAAATCCTCGAAATGCCCAACGGGAACCTCACGGTGATCCTGAACGGCCTGGAGAAGATCGAAATACGCGAATACATTACGACCGAGCCCTATTTCCGGGCCCGGGTGACCGCCCTGCGCGATACGACGCCCGACCTGAAGAGCATCGAGTTCGAGGCCCTCGTGGATTCGATCCGCGACGTGGCGCTCAACATCATCAACGTCTCGCCGTCGATGCCAAGGAGGCGGCTTTCGCCATCAAGAACATCGACTCGAAGCGCGGCATCATCCACTTCATCTGCTCCAACATGGAGCTGACGGACGCGCCAGTCGCTGCTGAGGCCCCGGCCTGCGGCCGCGCCCGCAAGCTGCTCGAAATACTGATCCGCGAACAGCAGCTGGCCGAGCTGAAGAACCAGATACAGGAGCGCGTGAAGCAGGAGATCGACAAGCAGCAGCGCGACTATTACCTGCAGCAGCAGATGCGCACGATCCAGGACGAACTGGGCGACGGCGCCGATGCCGACATCGAGAAGATGCGCGAGGAGGCCAAGAAGAAGAACTGGCCCAAGGAGGTCGGCGAAACCTTCGAGAAAGAGTTGCAGAAGGTCGAGCGGTGAATCCGCCGTGGCCGAATATTCGGTGCAGATGACCTACCTGCAACTGCTGCTGGAACTCCCGTGGAACGAGGTAACCAAGGACAATCTCGATCTGAATTGCGCGCGCGAGCAGCTCGACCGCGACCATTTCGGGCTGGAGGAGGTCAAGGAGCGTATCCTCGAACACCTGGCCGTCATCAAGCTCAAGGGCGACCTCAAATCCCCGATACTCTGCCTCTACGGCCCTCCGGGTGTGGGTAAGACCTCGCTGGGCAAGTCGGTGGCGGCGGCGCTGGGCCGCAAGTTCGGGCGTATCTCGCTCGGCGGCCTGCACGACGAGTCGGAAATCCGCGGGCATCGCCGCACCTACATCGGCGCCATGCCGGGACGGATCATCCAGACTATCAAGCGGTGCGGTTCGTCGAACCCGGTCATCATCCTCGACGAGGTGGACAAGGTGACCGTTTCGAACCACGGCGACCCGTCGAGCGCGCTGCTCGAGGTGCTCGACCCGGAGCAGAACACCACCTTCCACGATAACTACATCGACATGGAGTACGACCTGTCGAAAGTGCTGTTCATCGCCACGGCCAACAATATCGCCAACATCGCACCGGCGCTGCGCGACCGCATGGAGATGATCAACATTCCGGTACCTGGTCGAGGAGAGGATGCGCATCGCTTTGGACCACCTGCTGCCCAAGCAGCGCGAGGCCCACGGCATCAAGGAGCAGGAACTGTGATGACGCCCAAATCGTCGAAGGCATCATCTCCTGCTATACCGCGAGTCGGGCGTTCGCTCGCTGACAAGCTGCTGGCTAAGATCGCCCGCGCCCGCGCCAAACAGATCGCTTTCGACGAAGTTTCGCGCCCGAAATCGGCCAGGACGTCGAAAAGATCCTCGGCATGCCCAAGTTCCTCAAGGAGGAGTACGAGGTGGGCGGCATGACAGGCGTTGTGACGGGCCTGGCCTGGACGGAGGTCGGCGGCGACATCCTCTACATCGAGTCGGTGCTGACGCCCGGCAAGGGCAAGGTCAGCCTTACGGGTAACCTGGGCGATGTGATGAAGGAGTCCGCTACGATCGCCCACGAGTGGGTGATGGCGCACAGCAAGGAGCTGGGCATTGACCCCGCACTGTTCGAGAAGAACGACATCAACATCCATGTCCCCGAGGGTGCGATCCCGAAGGACGGCCCTTCGGCCGGCATTACGATGGTGACCTCGATCGTTTCGACCTACACGGGGCGGAAAGTCCGGGATCGCATCGCCATGACGGGCGAGACGACGCTCCGCGGCCGTGTGATGCCGGTGGGCGGCGTCAAGGAGAAGATTCTGGCGGCCAAACGCGCCGGGATCAACGAGCTGATCCTCTCGGAGGAGAACCGCAAGGACATCGCCGAGATCAAGCCCGAATACATCGACGGACTGACCTTCCATTACGTGAAGACCAACGACGAAGTGCTGAAACAGGCGCTCATATAGCGGCCCGAAAGAAGTAAAAGGTGGAAAGTTTTGTTTTTCACCTTTTACTTTTTTAATTTTATGGATCAAGTCCTCTGCCGATGAAATTTATCGCAATCATACCGGCGCGGTATGCGTCGACCCGCTTCCCGGCCAAACCGTTGGCCGTGCTGGGCGGGAAACCCGTTATCCGGCGGGTCTACGAGCAGGTGGCGGGCGTACTGGACGATGCCGTGGTCGCCACGGACGACGATGAGCGTATCTACGATACCGTGCTCGCTTTCGGCGGCCGGGCCGAGATGACCTCGCCGGACCACAAAAGCGGCACCGACCGTTGCTGGGAAGCCTATCTCAAACAGGGCAAGACCTACGACGTGGTGGTCAATGTGCAGGGCGACGAACCTTTTGTCCGGGCCTCGCAGCTGGAAGCCGTGAAACGCTGCTTCGACGATCCGGCGACCGACATCGCCACGCTGGTCAGGCCTTTCGCCGCGACGGACGGTCTCGAAGCCCTCGAAAATCCCAACTCCCCGAAAGTGGTGCTCGACGCGCAGTCGCGCGCCCTCTACTTCTCGCGTTCGGTGATCCCCTACTTGCGGGGCGTCGAACGGTCGAGTGGCTGGCGCGCCATACGTTCTACAAGCATATCGGTCTCTATGCGTTCCGCACGGAGGTCCTGCGCGCGGTTACGGCCCTGCCGCAGTCCGCGCTCGAAAAGGCCGAGTCGCTCGAACAGCTTCGCTGGCTGGAGAACGGCTATAAGATCGGCGTGGGCGTTACCGATGCCGAGACCATCGGCATCGACACGCCCGAAGATCTGGAGAAGGCAGAAGCCTTCCTGATCAGGCATGGAAAATGAAAAGTCGGGAGTCGAAGCCCGGCTGCTTGGCGGGCGGCGGCTTCCCGGCCTTTGTTCTTAACTCATAATCGAATCTTATGAAGATCAAATTTATCGCCGGACCGTGCGTCATCGAGTCTGTCGAACTGCTCGACACCGAGGCCGAACGCCTCGTGGCGATCAACAAGGCCCTCGGGACGGATATTATCTTCAAGGCCTCGTTCGACAAGGCCAACCGCACCTCGATCTCCTCGTTCCGCGGCCCCGGACTCGAACAGGGGTTGCGTATGCTCGCCGACGTGCGGGCGAAGTGGGGGCTGCGCCTGCTGACCGACATCCACGAGGCGTGGCAGGCCGCACCCGTGGGCGAGGTCGTCGACGTGATCCAGATCCCGGCCTTCCTCTGCCGGCAGACCGACCTGCTCACCGCCGCGGCCAGGACGGGCAAGACCGTGAATATCAAAAAGGCGCAGTTCCTTTCGGGGTTGGACATGCAGTACCCCTATGAGAAGGCGCGCGATGCGGGGGCTTCGGAAATATGGCTCACCGAACGCGGCAATATCTACGGTTACAACAATCTGGTGGTCGATTTCCGCAATATCCCCGACATGCTGCGCATCGCGCAGACCGTGGTGATGGATTGTACCCATTCGGTGCAGCGTCCCGGCGCCGCAGGCGGCAAGACGGGAGGCAACCGCGAGTTCGTGCCGGCCATGGCCCGGGCGGCCCGGGCGTTCGGTGCCAACGGCTTCTTCTTCGAAGTGCACCCCTGCCCCGACTGCGCCAGGAGCGACGGCCCCAACATGTTGCAACTCGACGATCTGGAGAATCTCATTAAAACCTTGCTATAATGACCGATACCACCAAAGCGCAGATCCTCGACCTGGCCCGCAAGGCCATCAATACCGAGATGCTGGCGCTCAAGCACATGAAGGAGACCTTGGGTGACAATTTCGCCGATGCCGTGGAGCTGATCCTCGCATGCAGCGGCAAATGCATCGTCACCGGCATGGGCAAGTCGGGGCTCGTCGGGCGCAAGATCGCCGCGACGCTGGCCTCGACCGGAACCCCGAGTTTCTTCCTGCATCCCGGCGAGGCCTTCCACGGCGATCTGGGGATGATCTCGAAGGACGACGTCGTGCTGGCGCTCTCCTATTCGGGCGAGACCGACGAAATCCTGAAGATCGTGCCTTTCATCCACTCCAACGGCAACAAGCTGGTGTCGATGACGGGCAACCCCGAATCGGCGCTGGCGAAGAATTCCGATATCCATCTCGACGTGAGCGTCGAAGAGGAAGCCTGCATCCTGCACCTCGCGCCGACGACCTCGACCACGGCGCAGATCGCCATGGGCGACGCGCTGGCCGTGTCGCTGATGCAGATGCGGGGCTTTACGAGCGTCGATTTCGCACGCCTGCATCCGGGCGGAAGCCTCGGACGCCGCCTGCTGATGACCGTCGGCAACGTGATGCGTTCGCACGATCTTCCGGTCGTGGCGCCCGATTGCTCGGCGACGGACATGATCCACGCCATCAGCAAGGGCGGATTGGGACTCATCATCATCTGCGACGGCGACCGCATCGAGGGCATCGTGACCGACGGCGACGTGCGCCGCGCCATGGAGCGCCGCCGCGCCGAGTTCTTCAACATCAAGGCCGCCGATATCGCTACGCCGAATCCGAAGACGATCTCTGCCGACCGGAAGCTGATCGAAGCCGAGAAGATGATGACCCGCAACAAGGTCACCTCGCTGCTCGTGACCGACGAAGCCGGCAAACTGCAGGGCGTGATCCAGATTTACGACATAAAACTGTAGCGGGTGTTCATCGTACTGCTGACTTACAAACTGCCGCTTGCGGAGGTCGAACGGCACCTCGCGGCGCACCGCGAATACCTCGACCGTCAGTATGCCGCAGGGACGTTTCTCTGTTCGGGGCCGCAGAATCCCCGGACGGGCGGCGTCATTCTCTGCCGCGCCGCGGACCGTGCTGCGGTCGAGACCCTGACGGCGGAGGACCCGTTCCGCATCCACGGCGTCGCCGATTACGAGATCATCGAATTCTCGCCCGTCAAACGCCTGCCCGGATTCGAAGCTTTCCTTTGATTTAACCGTTTGCTTAACCCGACCGATATGAAATCCTTCCTCTTCTCTCTTGCCGCGCTGGCCTTGTGCGGAGCCTGTTCGCAAAATACCGGGGTTACCTCCCCGACGGCACGATCCGTCTGGCGTTCGCCGTAGACTCCGCCGGACGCATGACCTATTCGGTTACGGACGGCGGTGTCCGGCTGTTCGAACCTTCCCGACTGGGATTCGAAGCCGCCGAGGCCGATCTCGGCGGTGGTTTCGCCGTCGAGCATGTGTCGCGCACGAGCGTCGATGAGACGTGGACCCAGCCGTGGGGCGAGAACAAGGAGAACCGCAGCCGTTACAACGAAATGGCCGTGCGGCTGTGCAACGGCGGCGGCGTGCGGCTGACGCTGCGCTTCCGGGTATTCGACGACGGGCTGGGATTCCGCTACGAATACGAAGCGTGCGGGGCGGATTCGCTCCGTGTGACGGACGAACTGACCGAATTCCGTTTCGCCGCCGACGGCGATTCGTGGACCATTCCCGCCAGCTTCGACACCTACGAACTGCTTTACCGCAAACTTCCGCTGAGCGAACTGGCCGACGCCAATACCCCCGCGACGTTCAAGGTCGGCGGCCTCTACGGCAGCATTCACGAAGCGGCCTTGTACGACTTTCCCGAAATGACGCTTCGCAAGACGGACGGACTTGCGTTCAAATCGGATCTCGCGCCTTTGCCCGACGGCACAAAAGCGCATGTCGGCAATAAATTTACGACCGCGTGGCGCACCGTGCAGCTGGCGCCCGATGCCGTGGGGCTGATCAATTCGTCGCTGATTCTCAATCTGAACGAACCTTCGAAGATCGGGGATACGAGCTGGATCCGTCCGATGAAGTACGTCGGCGTGTGTGGGGCATGCACCTCGGCGTCGAGACGTGGGCGATGGACGACCGCCACGGCGCGACGACCGAAAACGCCAAACGCCATATCGACTTCGCGGCGGTCAACAATATTCAGGGAGTGCTGTTCGAGGGCTGGAACGAAGGCTGGGAGAACTGGGGCGGCAGCCAGTCGTTCGACTTCACGAAGCCCTATGCCGACTTCGACATCGCAGAGATCGTGCGTTACGCCCGCGAACGCGGGATCGAGATCATCGGCCATCACGAAACGGGCGGCAACATCCCCGATTACGAACGCCAGCTGGAGCGCGCCGTCAAATGGTACGCCGATCTGGGAATACAACCTCAAAACGGGCTATGCCGGCGGTATCTCCGGCGGCAACAACCATCACGGGCAGTACATGGTGCGCCATTACCAGCACGTGGTCGAGACGGCCGCGAAATACCGGATGACGGTCAATGCGCACGAACCGATCAAAGACTGCGGCATCCGCCGCACGTGGCCCAACATGATGTCGCGCGAAGGTGCGCGCGGCAAGGAGTGGGATGCTTGGAGCGCGGGCAATCCGCCGTCGCACGAAGTGACGCTGCCTTTTACGCGCCTGCTCGCCGGGCCGATGGACTTCACGCCCGGCACGTTCGACATTCTCTATGAAAATACGCGCAACTCGCCGCGCCGCAAACTCTGGAACTGCGGTCCTGAGGTCGATATGCGCGTGAATACGACCCTTGCCAAGCAGATCGCCGAGTGGGTGATCATCTATTCGCCCGTGCAGATGGCTTCGGACCTGATCGAAAATTACGAGGGGCATCCCGCTTTCCGGTTCTTCCGCGACTTCGATGCGGACTGCGACTGGTCGCGCGCGCTGGCGGGCGAACCGGGCGAATTCGTCGCCGTGGTGCGCCGCGCGGGGAGAATTATTTTCTGGGTGCGGCGACCGACGAACAGCCCCGCACGCTGTCGCTGCCGCTCGACTTCCTGAAACCCGGCACGAAATACCGCGCGACGATCTACGCCGACGGTCCCGATGCCGATTGGAAGACGAATCCCACTTCCTATACCATTTCGGAACGCGAGGTTTCATCCGCCGATACGCTCGAAGTGGCGATGGCTCCGGGCGGCGGGCAGGCCGTGAGCTTCATGCCCGCTATATAGCGGCGCAAGTCGTCGGGAACTCTCGGCCCCGAAGCCCTCAGCCCCGGATGTAATGCGGCATCTCGGCGGGTATTTCCATCGAAATCTCCACCAGACCGCCTACCTTGTCCCCGGTCCGCCAAGCCGTCTGATAGATCATCTTGCGGACTCCCTGTTTCTCGATGGTGTAGGCGTTCGAACCGCCCTCGGCCGTCAGGCGGCGGATGATTTCGCGCGAACGTTCGTTGTGGCAGCCGAAAAGATTGCTGCCGATCAGATTGCCGTGCCGGATATAGGTCGCACGGGCTTTCTCGTTCATGTAAAGGATCACGCCTTCGGTGTCGCAGACCGTGACGGCGCAGTTCATGTCGTCGGCCCAAGGGAAAGGATTTTCTGTCGTCATGGCTGTTCGTTTTGTGTCGGTGGGAAGAGAGCCCCTCTCCTTGCGGAAAGAGGACGGCTGCATCTGCGCGGGCCGAGGGTCACTGCTGTATCTTGACCAGCTGTTCGCGGTAGGCGTTCAGGATGCGGGATTTGGAGATGAAGCCCATGTAGCGGTTCTGTTTGTCCACGACGGGCAGCATCCACGTATGTTTGTCCTCGAACTTCTGGACGACGCTCTGGATGGCTTCATGCTCCAGAATCTTGTCGGGCGGCTGAATCATGTAGTCCGAAATCGGATGGCCGTATTTCTCGCGTTTGAACATGTCTTCGCGCAGGTCGTCCAGCTGGATGATGCCGAGCAGATGCCCGAAGTTGTCGATCACGGGGAAGATGTTGCGGCGCGCCGTCGAAATGATGGTACGATGTCGCCCAGCGTGAAGTTCTCCTGATGCGCAGGAAATCGGTCTCCATCAGTTCGTCGAGTTTCAGGAAGACGAAGACCGACTGGTCCTTGTCGTGCGTGAGCAGTTCGCCCCGCTGGCGCAGTTGCTTGGTGTAGATCGAGTCGGGGTCGAGGTAGTAGTCCACGGCGAACGAGATGCAGGCCGTGATCATCAGCGGGATGAACAGCCCGTAGCCGTTCGAAAGCTCCGCGATGAGGAAGATCGAGGTCAGCGGCGCCTTCATCACGCCCGACATCACGCCGGCCATGCCCACCAGCGTGAACGAGACGACCGAGACGTCCCAGTCGAAAAATGCATTGCACAGCAGGGCGATCGAAGCCCCCGTGAACGCCCCCACGAACAGCGACGGCGCGAAGGTTCCGCCCACGCCGCCTGCGGCGTTGGTCGAGGCCATGGCAATGACCTTGAAGAACATCGTGGCGATGACGAAGAGGATGACCACCCAATCGATCTCCCGGAACCGGTAGAAGAGCGAATTGTCGAACAACTCCTGTGCGCGGCCGTGCATCAGAGACATGAACCCTTCGTAGCCCTCGCCGTAGAGCGGCGGGAAGATGAAGATCAGGATGCCCAGCACGGCGCCGCCGACGAGCCATTTCTTATATTGGCTGTCGATCTTACGGAAGAAGTTGCCCACGCGCAGGTTGGTCGAGGTGAAATACCAGGACATCAGCCCGCAGCATACGCCTAGCAGGATGAAAAGCGGTATCTGCCACAGCTCGAAGGCGTCCTGCGGCTGGAGCGTCACGGCCAGTATGGGGTCGAAGCCGCGCAGCATGAAGGCCATCGTCGTGGCCGTGATCGAGGCGATCAGCAGCGGGATCACCGACCCGGCCGTGATGTCGAGCATCAGGATTTCCAGCACGAAGACCACGCCCGTGATCGGAGCCTTGAAGATGGCCGCCAGCGCCGCACCGGCACCGCAGCAGAGCAGCAGCGTGGTGTGTTTGTAATTGAGGCGCGCCAGCCGCCCGACGTTCGAGCCGATAGCCGCGCCCGTCAGTACGATCGGTGCCTCGGGGCCCACCGAACCGCCGAACCCGATGGTCGTGGCGCCGCCTACGATCGACGTCCAGCAATTGTGCCCCGGGATGCGTGAATTGCGGCTCGACATGGCATAGAGCACGCGTGTTACGCCCTCCGAAATATTGTCGCGCACGATGTATTTTACGAACAGCGTGGCGAGTATGATGCCGATGGCGGGGTAGATCAGGAACAGGACATGCGCACTGTCCACCGGGAACCAGCGTATCAGTCCGCTCTTGATGCCGTGCAGCATCTCGAACAGATAGGTGCCCACTCGGCGAGCACGCCGACGACCACGGCCAGAAGCATCATGATCTGGCTGTTGCTCAGCCGCCCGTGAGGCGGAGGAACGTGCGGTAGATGTGGTCGGCGCGTAAGTTCAAACCGTCGTGGTTTTATTGCTGTTGCGGTTTTATTCCTTGTGTGCGAAATGTTCGGCCTGACTTGCGATCAGCTCCTTGTCGTCGAAATAGTTGATTTTCATGGCGCGCTTCACGTCGTCGAGTGTCTGCGAGGCCATTTGCCGGGCTGCCTCCGAACCGGTGCGGAGAATCTCGTAGACCTCTTCGATGCGGCCTTCGTAGTATTTGCGGCGTTCGCGGAACGGCTCCAGCGTCTCGTTGAGCACGGCGATCAGGAATTTCTTGACCTTCACGTCGCCCAGGCCGCCGCGGCGGTAATGCGCCTTCAGCTCGTCCAGCGACGGGTAGTCGGGCAGATATTTCGGGAAATGCTCGGGGCGGCTGAAGGCATCGAGGTAGGTGAACACCGTGTTGCCCTCCACCTTGCCCGGGTCTTCGACGCGCAGGTGGTCGGGATCGGTATACATTCCCATGACTTTCTTCTTCACCTCGTCGGCGCTGTCCGAGAGGTAGATGCAGTTGCAGAGCGATTTCGACATCTTGGCCTTGCCGTCGGTGCCCGGCAGACGCATGCAGACCGCATTCTCCGGCAGCAGGATCTCGGGCTCGACGAGTGCCGGGCCGTATACCGTGTTGAACTTGTGGACGATCTCGCGGGTCTGTTCGATCATCGGCTCCTGGTCTTCGCCCGCAGGGACGGTCGTGGCCTTGAATGCCGTGATGTCGGCCGCCTGGCTGATCGGGTATGTGAAGAATCCGACGGGAATGCCCTGACGCTGCTGGGTGTCGCCCTCCGTGTTGTTCTCGGCGAAGCCGCGCAGCTGGATTTCGGCCTTCACGGTCGGGTTGCGCTGCAGCGCTGTACCGTGACGAGGTTCATATAGTAGAACGCCAGTTCGCACAGTTCGGGAATCTGCGACTGGATGAAAAGCGTCGATTTGTTCGGGTCGAGACCGACCGAAAGGTAGTCGAGGCGACTTCGATGATGTTCTGGCGCACTTTTTCGGGGTTGTCGGCGTTGTCGGTCAGCGCCTGCGCGTCGGCGATCATGATGAAGATGCGTTCGAACTCGCCCGACTCCTGCAGTTCGACGCGGCGGCGCAGCGAACCCACGTAGTGTCCCAGATGAAGCCGGCCCGTCGGACGGTCGCCGGTAAGAATGATTTTTCCATAAAACGATTAATCCTCCGCTTGACGAATTTAAGTTATCTATGGCTTCGGGCAGCTCAGAGATGCGGAATTCGCCAAGCTCGCATTACGGCATCCTCGATGCCGGTTCCACATCCGGAATCCTGCCCAAACTCCTTTCTGCCGGGAGTTCCGGCTTCCCGCGGCACTGAAACTGCGGTGAAAATCAGTGCCGGCTCTCGTTTTTCGGTATTTTGTGGACAAACATACGAAAAAGCGCGCGGCGACCTAATAAAGTTGTTGTTTATAGATTTTTTATATTTTTGCTCGTCGGAATAATTGTCTGCTATGACTATAATTCAGCTTGAATACCTGTTGGCCGTAGCCAACTGCGGCAGTTTTCGCTGGCCGCCGAACATTGTTTCGTGACCCAGCCCTCGCTGAGCATGCAGGTCAAAGCCCTCGAAGAGGAGCTGGGCGTGGTGCTGCTCGACCGTTCGAAGAAGCCCGTGATCCCGACCGAAGCGGGCGACGTGGTGCTGGAGCGTGCCCGCGAAACGCTGCGGGCCTATAACAACATCCGCGAATCGGTGGCCGAACTCAAGGGCGAGACGTCGGGTAAACTGCGTCTGGGCGTCATCCCGACCATTGCGCCCTACCTGTTGCACAAGTTCATCCCGGATTTCGTGCGCGATTATCCGAAGGTGGAGCTGGAAATCTCGGAGATGGTCACTTCGGACATCGTCGAGGCGCTCAAGCGCGACCGGATCGACGCGGCGCTGGTCGCCAGCGGCACGTGTGGTGACGGCATTCTCGAACAGGAGCTTTTCAACGACCGGTTTTTCGCCTATGTTTCGCCCGAAAACCCGTTGTACGAACGGCAGAACATCCGCATCGAGGACATCGACCTGAAAGACCTGGTGATCCTGAGCGCCGGAAATTGTATGCGTGACC